>CBINNO010000019.1:0-36922 GCA_966252055.1 uncultured Rheinheimera sp.
CCGCAAGTCACCGATATCGACGGCGACAGCCTGACCTTCAGTATCAGCAACAAGCCGGCCTGGGCCACTTTCGACAGCAGTAACGGCCGTTTGGCGGGCACGCCAACCAGCAATGATGTCGGTGTCACCAGCGGGGTGCTGATCAGCGTCAGCGACGGGACTGTGACGGTCTCATTGCCGGCCTTTGATCTGGAAGTGCTCAGCGACAACAGTGCGCCTGTGGCCCGCGACTCTGCGCTCAGCCTGGACGAAGATCAGTCACTGCTGATCACGCCGGATGTCAGCGACGCTGATCAGGACCCGCTGCAGTTTGAAATCGTGCAGCCACCAGAACATGGTTCGCTGTTGCAGGAAGGTCAACAGTTGCGTTATGTGCCGCTGAAAGACTTTAACGGCGAAGACAGCTTTGTCTTTGTCGCCAACGACGGCAACCTGAGCTCAGCACCGGCGACCGTCCGGCTGACAGTCCGGCCTGTCAATGACAATCCATTGGCACAACCGGATGTCTATACGCTGGCGCAAAGTGCCGATGATATTTACAACCTCGCAGTGTTGGCTAACGACAGTGATGTCGACGGCGACACGCTGCAAATTGATGGCGCCAGCGCCAGTACCGGCACTGTGCAGGCGACTGCCACCGGCTTGCGCTATCAGGCGCCTGTCGGTTATGTCGGCGCGGTATCGCTGCGCTACACGCTGACCGACGGCCAGGGCGGTCGCGCCAGCGCCGATGTACAGCTGACGATCAGCGGCAGCAATGCGGCAGACTTGCCACAAATCACGGTGCCGGCGGATGTTGAAGTCAATGCCGTGGCGCTCTACACCAAAGTAGATCTGGGCGTCGCCACAGCGACAGACCGCAATGGTCAGGCATTACCGGTGTCGCTGGTCAATGGAAATACCTTCTTTGCGCCGGGTGAGCATCTGGCGTACTGGAAAGCCACGGATGCGCAGGGCAACAGCAATACCAAAGCGCAGCGTGTGCGGGTTAAACCGCTGATCTCACTGAGTAAAGACGCCACAGTGACCGAAGGTTCGGCCGTCCGGGTACAAGTGCTGCTGAACGGTCCTTCACCCGTGTATCCGCTGGTGGTGCCATACACCGTCAGCGGCACGGCCAATGGGCAGGACCATGATCTGGTTTCCGGCGAAGTGGTGATCCAATCCGGCACCAGTGCGGAGCTGGCGGTGCAGATCTTCAGCGATAACCTGACCGAAGGCAGTGAGACCATCGTAATTGAACTGGACAGCCGGCTGAACCGCGGTGCCAAAGCGGTGACGACACTCAACATTGCCGAAGACAATGTGGCGCCACAGGCCAGTCTGAGCGTGCAGCAGCAAGGCAAAGCACGGCTGGAAGTGTCGCAGGCTGAAGGCAAAGTGACAGTAACCGCCGATGCGACCGACGCCAACAGCGGCGATCAGCTGAGCCTGAACTGGCAAACCGGTGAACTGCGTGATGTCAGTATCAGCGGCGCTGTGCTGGAGTTTGACGCTGCCGCGCAGGCGCCGGGGGTTTATCCGGTGCGGGTGCAGGTTGCCGACAACGGCACGCCGGTCCTCAGTACCAGCGCGGATGTGTACATCGTGGTGCGGGCGTCCCTGCCAACACTGACCGATGCCGATTCCGACGGTGACTTGATCCCGGATGACCAGGAAGGGTTTGCCGACAGCGACGGTGACGGCATCCCGGATTATCTGGACGCTATTGCTGACTGTAATGTGGTGCCTGAAGTAGGTGGCGAGCAAGTGCGTTTCCTCGCAGAGGGCGAACCGGGTGTCTGCTTACGTCGCGGCCAGGGTTCTGTGCTCAGTGAAACCGGCGGGTTGCAAATCCTGACCGCTGAAATCAGCACCGACCCGGCTGCGCGCAACATTGGTGGTATGTTCGACTTTATCGCCTACGGCTTACCTGTCGCTGGCCAAAGCTATCAACTGGTGTTGCCGCAGGTACTGCCGGTGCCGGCCAATGCGCTGTATCGTAAGCTGGGCAGTGACGGCAACTGGCGTGATTTTGTCATCGACAGCCGCAACCAGGTGTCCAGTACCCGTGGCGAACGTGGCTTCTGCCCGCCGCCAGGCGCAGCGCAGTGGCAGCCAGGGCTGACCGAAGGCGACTGGTGTGTGCAGGTCACGATTGAAGATGGCGGCCCGAATGATGATGACGGTGTTGCCAACAATGCGATTGTTGACCCGGGTGGTGTGGCGGTAGCGCTGAGCAATAATCAGCTGCCACAAGCCCAGGCAGATACGGCTGCAACCCGTACTGGTGTGGCGGTGGAAGTGAATGTGCTGGCTAACGACACCGACGCAGATGGTGATTTGTTATCGATTAGCCAGGCCAGCGCACAATTTGGTCAGGTGCAGATTGTTGCGGGACAGAAGCTGCTCTACACCCCAGCGGCCGGCTTCTTCGGCCAGGATTTGGTGATTTACAGTGTGACCGATGGCAAAGGCGGCACCGGCAGCAGCGAGCTGCGGGTCACAGTGCAGCCAAACCGGCAGCCTGTCGCGGTTGACGACAGTGCATCGACCGACGATAAAACCAGTATCATCATCAAGTTACTGGCAAATGATACAGATCCGGATGGTGACAGCCTGAAGCTGATCAGTGTCACCGCCAACCAAGGAACAACCGCAGTGCAAGGAGACAACAGCGTGCGTTATACACCCAAAGCCGGCTTTAACGGCGTCGATACCCTGACTTATCTGATTGAAGATGCCTATGGCGCCCGCGCACAAGGCAGCGCCAAAGTGACAGTCACCGCTTACCAGACTGTGGTGGTTGACAACCGCAGCAGTGGCGGTGCCGCCGGTGGCTGGCTGGCATTGTTGTTGCCGCTGTTATGGCTGCGCCGTGCGACGCTGGCGGCTGGTTTGCTGTGTATGCCGCTGGTCAGCCAGGCCAGTGACTGGTATGGCTTTGTCGAAGCTGGCCAAAGCAGCGCGGATCGCGACAGCGCCGCGCTGAGCAGCCAA
This sequence comes from uncultured Rheinheimera sp., assembly GCA_966252055.1. Taxonomy (GTDB): domain Bacteria; phylum Pseudomonadota; class Gammaproteobacteria; order Enterobacterales; family Alteromonadaceae; genus Pararheinheimera. Next base: position 2,980 of record CBINNO010000019.1, read on the forward strand.
AGTGGCGCCACAGTGCTGGCACTGGACGACAAAGATCAGAGTATCGGCGTGGGCGTCGGTTACCAGTGGACACCTCAGCTCGCGGTTGAATTGTCATGGCGCGACTATGGTGAGGCTTCTGTGCAGTTGCAGCAAAGCTCACTGACACCGGCGCAATACCATGCGCAGGTCCGCGCGGTCAGCCCTTATCTCGGGGATGCCGTGGGCCTCGGGTTGCGCTGGAGTGCCTGGCAACACGACGGCTGGCGCTTTGATGTCAGCGCCGGCATGCAGCGCTGGCAGACGGAAGTGCAAAGCACCATGGGCACCAGCACGCTGCAAAGCGATTTTGACGGCACGGATTTGTACTATGGCGTGGCGCTGGGTTATCAGCTGACTGAACAATTCAGCGCTGCCGTGCAATGGCAACGGGGTGAAGTACACACCAATGATGTCGACACTGTCGCGCTGCGGCTGCAATGGCGCTTCTGACCGTCTGACCTGAAGGGTGGCCAGACGCAGACTCACAGCGTCTGAACTTTGCGATCACCGTCAAAAACAAACCCGGCCTCGGCCGGGTTTGTTGTTTTTGGCATCAGGCTGCATCGGGTGCAGCCTGTCATCCGCTTAGTGCAAGTGACGATGACCGTGACGGGCAGCGCCACCGCTTTGCCCGGCTGGCTCTGCAAAATCCCGGATCTGCACACGGTCTTTCACGAATGGTTCAATACCCAGCTTGCGGTGTAAATCGGCTGGCACCATCGCTTTATTTTGCGTGATCACCAGCGCCAGCTTACGGATATCGCCGATGTTCTGCGTCGGGTCGCCGTCGACCAGCAGCAAGTCAGCATCAAAACCGGCTTTAATCTGGCCTTTATGTTGCTCCACTTTGCTAAAGCGGGCGCCGTTCAGCGTCGCCACCTGCAGCGCCTGCGCTGGCGTCAGACCGGCTTTGACCAGCAGTTCCAGTTCGCCTTGCAGCGTAAAGCCGGCCAGCTCGTCGGTGCCGGCGACCACCGGAATACCGGCTTTGTACATCAGGCCGACAAACTCAACCATTTTGGCGTAGGACCTGGCATAACGGGCGGCGGTGGCGTCATCCGGAATATCCAGCTCGGCGCGGGCGTAGCTGCGCTGCACATCTGGCGGCAGGTTTTTCACGATGGCGCGCCAGGGTTCACCGACCGTGCCGTCGACTTTTTTCAGGAAGTCGAAAGTCGCCAGCGTCGGGTCGACACTGACCTGATGGTCTTTCAGCAGCTTGATGAAATCCTGTACTGCTTTGCCTTGCAAGTCGAGGTCGGCCACTTGTTTGGCCGGCAGGTAAAAACGTTCCAGCGTGCGGGTGTCAGTGTCCGGTTTGACCAGGAAGTTCAGCATCAGCTGATTGATGTGCTGAATTTCGTCAAAACCGGCGGCGACCACATCTTCCGCTTTGAGAAAGGCCGGCACATGACCACTGACCCGCAGGCCGCGGCTGTGCGCATAAGCCACAGTGTCTTTCAGAATGGCTTTGGGGAAAGAATTGTAGATCTTCAGCTGCGGGTAACCATGGGCAGCGTACCAGTCGATAGCGGCTTTGGCGCCGGCTAAGTTTTTGATGACAAAACCGTTGCGGGCCGAATACGGGCTTTCGCCTTCGAGAAAGCCGGTCGGTACTATGGTCGGCGCCAGCAACTGGTCGTGGTCGATTTCGTCGATCATCTGCTGCAGCGTGGCATTGTCATTGCCCATGTCGCGCAGCGTGGTGACGCCGGCGGCCAGATGCAGCGCGCCTTCCCAGCGGGAAATATGGCCATGCATGTCAAACAGCCCCGGCAGCACAATACGGCCGGCGGCGTCGATTTCATGCTGGACCGGGCTTTGCAGCGAACCGGCCGGCACCACAGTGGTGATTTTGCCGCGTAGCAGGTAGATGTCGCTTGGTGCGCTCAGCTGCAGGGTGACGCTGTCAAACACTCGGGCGTTACGCACGACCGTCAGGCCATGCAGGGTTTTCGGCAGTTCAGTTGCCATGGTGGTCAGCAGCGTGGTTTCGGCTTTTTGCTGCACCGCCTGCATCGCCGCCGCATTGCCTTGCCAGCCTTCTTCGATGAGCGTCAGATAACCCGGCGCAATGCTGGCGAACAGCCGCGGTTTTTCGCCTTTGGTGGCCCAGATAAAGTTGGGTTCAAAGCCGATACCGGTCTGCACCAGCAATTGGATCTGCTGTTTTTCACCGCCATTTTCGACAATCAATTCACTGACCACCTGTTGATGCAAAGTCCCGCTGGGCAGCAGCGGCAGGCTGGTTTTACCGGCTCTGGCCATGGCGGCAATCGCGACAGACGCCAGCTGTGGCGTGCCGTCGACCGGCAGATACAAAGCGCTCTGTTTCACGCTGGCCTGGCCCTGTTCTTTGCCGGTGCTCCAGCTGGCCGACTTGCCGTCTGTTTTAAAGGTTTCGTTGACGACCGAACCAAAAGTGGTGGTGCCTTTGGCCTGATAGTCGCGCACCAGGCCGTTTTTATCCAGTTGAATGGTTTCGTTGATCTCCGGACCCCGGCCGTTGTCTTTAAAAATAAAGCGCACCGCCATGTCGCCCTGATCATTGATGTCGACAATCTGTTCACCGGCTTTGACGCCATTGTCGACCAGAATGGTGTATTTCAGTTGCTCGGCGGCCAGCACTTCGGCTGAACAGGCCAGCATGGTCAGCAGGCTGAGGGTTTTGAGTTTCATGTTCTGAGGCTTCCTTTGATGTTCCCGCGAGTTGCGGCGTGACCCCTGACCGCGTGATTCGGCAGCCACAGGTTTTTGCTTCGATTTTAACTTTTGTCGCCCAGCATAAATCAAATCGGCCTGCAGGAGGCAGCGGCAAATACTTGTGCCGACAGTTATTTTTCGTGTCTGAGTGTGTCGGTCCGGTGTGGCGGCGCGGATCGCCGGCTTTTTGCCAACGCGCGTTTTTCCGGCTTTGGCTGCCAGAGGAAATACGGTACACTAGCCGTTTGATTTTTTTCTGGTCGACGAGCAATAGCGTGTTTCCGATAAGCCCAGTACAACTGCAACTCTGGTTCGACCCTGCCACTTTTCAGCGCGCCCGCGCTTACTGGCAGGCCGGCAAAGTCATTAAGCTTGAATACAACGAAGATTTAAGCTCGGTCAGCGCGCAGGTCTGGGGTGAGGCCTTAGCGCCGTACCGGCAGTTTTTGTCGCTGAAGCCACAGGATGACGGTGACTGGCAACTGACTGACTCCTGCAGCTGCCCGGTCGGCGGCCGCTGTAAACATGTGCTGGCGGTGCTGCTGAAACTCAAACAGGTGTGGGAGTCGCAGCAGCTTGATTTGCAGCAGTTGCCGCTGCGCCAGCTCAGTCAGTGGTTCAGTGACGCCGAGCGCGCCACCGGCCAGTCGACCGACAGCGCCAAACTGAAAGAAGTGGTGCTGTACATCTTAAGTTATGGCCAGAGCGGCCTGCAGCTGTATCCACGCCGCGTCAAAGCGGCGAAAAAAGGGGGTTACAGCAAAGGCACGGCCATCACCGCACTGGAGTTTTCCGGCTACCTGCAACCTTATTGGATTGAAGAGCAGGATTTTCGGCTGCTCAATCTGTTCCGCGCACAGAATTTAAAAGATCAGGCCTTGCTGGAAGACGACTGGGGTTATCAGTTGTTGCAGCAAATCATGGCGAGCGGCCGCTGCTTTTTCGGCGAAGGCCGCCACCCGCTGCAGTGGGCTGAGCCCCGGCCTTTGCAACTGAGCTGGCTGGCCGGGAAAGAAGGGTATCAGCTGTTGTGGCAACTGGACGACGACGCCGAGCTGGAAGTCATTTACACCCAGCCGCCCTGTTATCTGGACACCACTCATTTTCGCATCGGTTTGCTCGAGACAGAGCTCAGCGGCCGCGAACTGAAGCTGCTGGCGCGGATGCCGCCGGTGCCGGCCAAAGTGGCGGCCGACAGTCTGGTCCGGTTGCAGCAGTTATTTGCCCGCGTCGATTTGCCTATTCCGTCCGGCGTCGGGCTGCAGCGGCTGGAAGCCGAGGCCATTCCGCTGCTACGTTTGCTGCAAAACGACAGCGGCCAGGACATCGCCGAACTGTGGTTTGATTATGGCGGCCACCGGTTGGCGCTGAACCTGTCGGCACATCAGAGCGAAATCGAACATCAGGGCGAACGTATTTTTATCCGCCGCCAGCGCAATCTGGAAGTGCAGGCGCTCGAACAGCTGACCGCGCTGGGGCTGGTGCAGCTCAACAGCCAGCATATCCATCAGTTTTGCACCGGCGAAGGGCCGGACAATCCGCTGTTGTGGCAACAACTGCTGCAGGCGCTGGATGACCTGCGTGCGCGCGGCTGGCGCGTTGAGCAGGACAGCCGTTTTAATCAGGCCATTCTGGCCGACCGGCCTTATCTGAAAGTGCAGGACAAAGCCAAAGGTGGTTTTGGCGTGGCGATTGAGGTGGAAGTGGACGGCGTACAGGTGCCGCTGCTGCCGCTCATCACGCAGTGGCTGCGTCAGTACGGGTTGCCGGGCGCCGGTCAGGACATTTGGCTGAAATTGCCACAAGGCCAGCTGGCGCTGCCGGTCAGCCTGATCCAGCCGTTGATTGACACCATCATCGAACTGCTCAACTTGCAAAAAACGCCGCTGGAGCTGGAACTGCCGGACTACAAAGCCGCCTTGCTGCCACCGCCCGGCGCCGGCGAAATCCGCTATTTAAATGCCGGCCGGGTGCAAAGCCTGAATCAGCAGTTGCACGATTTTGCCGGCATCAGTGCGGTGCCGGTGCCGGCCGGTTTACAGGCCAGTTTACGGCCTTATCAGCAGCAGGGGCTGAACTGGCTGGCGTTTTTGCGCCGTTTTGGCCTCGGCGGCATTCTGGCCGACGACATGGGGCTGGGGAAAACGCTGCAGACCTTAAGTTTTATCCAGAGCGAGCGTGAAGCCGGCCGGCTGACTGCGCCTGTGCTCATCATCTGCCCGACCAGCCTGCTTGGCAACTGGCAACAGGAAGCGGCCCGTTTTACGCCTCAGCTGCGGGTGCTGCAGGTATACGGCGGCAAACGCCAGCATTTATTTGAGCAGCTCAGTGACTACGACCTGCTGGTCACCACTTACCCGCTGGTGGTGCGCGATATCAAAGTCTATCAGCACCACAAATTCAGCCTGGTGGTGCTGGATGAAGCGCAGCATATTAAAAATTCCGGCAGTCAGGCGGCGCAGGCCGTGCGGCTGTTAAAAGCCGATTTCAGGCTGGCGCTCAGCGGTACGCCGCTGGAGAATCACCTGGGCGAGCTGAAATCTTTGTTTGATTTTGTGCTGCCGGGTTTACTCGGTACCGAAAATCACTTTCAGCAGGTGTACCGTAAACCTATTGAAAAACAAGGGGATATGGAACGCTCCAATGCGCTTAAACAGCGCATCGCACCTTTTATGCTGCGCCGCACTAAAAATCAGGTGGCGACCGAACTGCCGGAAAAAACCGAAATCGTCCAGCTGCTGGAGCTGGAACACGACCAGCGCAACCTGTACGAAAGTATCCGGCTGGTGATGGAAACGCGGGTGCGCGAGCTGTTCCTGAAAAAAGGCGTGGCAGCCAGCCAGATTGAGTTCCTTGATGCGCTTTTGAAACTGCGTCAGGCCTGCTGTGACGCGCGTTTAGTGCCGATAGAGCAGGCGCAGGGCGTCAAACACAATGCCAAGCTGGAATGGCTGCGCGACAATCTGCCGGAAATGATTGAAGAAGGCCGCAAGATTCTGCTGTTCAGCCAGTTTGCCAGCATGCTGAACCTGATTGAGCAGGAATTGCAGTACCTCGGCATCAGCTACAGCAAACTGACCGGCCAGACCAAAAACCGCCAGCAGCAAATCGACGATTTCCAGCACGGCGACAAGCCGGTGTTTCTGATCAGCCTCAAAGCCGGCGGCACCGGGTTGAATTTAACCGCAGCCGATACAGTGATCCACTACGACCCCTGGTGGAACCCGGCGGCGGAAAATCAGGCTACCGACCGCGCCCACCGTATCGGCCAGGACAAAGCGGTGTTTGTCTACAAACTGATTGCCCGCCAGACGGTCGAAGAAAAAGTGCAGCAGATGCAGAACTACAAAAGGGGCCTGGCCGACCAGCTGTTTGCCGGCACTCAGGGCCAGCCGTGGCAGGGCAATGCGCAGGATTTACTGGCGCTGTTCAGCGAGGAATGACGCCAGCCCGCCGCACAACAACAGCAAACCCCGCGCGGCGGGGTTTGGCATGATCACGCGCTGAGCTGTAGCCGTGATCTGTGGTAATCAACTTTGGCGCTGAGTTGTGGCGCGCAGCTGTGGTATCAGGGCGCAGCGCTCAGTTCCTGAATCGTCACATGACCTTTGACACGGGCTTCGACCGGGGCCAGCATGCGGACAATTTTGTCGGCCTGTTCGGCGCGGGCAAAAGCGACCAGTGGTTTGGCGTTACAGACCACTTTGGTGACGGCGTTTTCTTTGCTGATACTGTAAGCACGCAACGTTTTAATCAGGCCCAGCCGGTCGTTTTGCGCCGTCTCGACGCAGATACTCAGCACGGCCTGGTCGATGTAGGACTGAGCGCCTCTGCCGGCGCTGGCTGGCAGTGCTAACAGGCCGCTCAGGACTACAGTGGTTACTAAGGTCATGTGTTTCATCAGAAATCCCTCCGGGTTCAGGCGACTTGCCATGCGTTGATTTTGGCGTGGCGGCGCGCTGTTGTCCGGCGGTTTGGGACTACCGGCGCAGCGCGGGTGACTAAGTGACCAGCGCGGATTGGGCAGGGATAACAGGGGCTGTGATGCCGAAAATCCGCCGCTGATACAGCACAACCAACCGGAAAAATGGTGAGAACAGCGCAGGCAAACAGTGCTCGCAGGACCGCGGGGGCGAAGAGGAACGGCAAGAGCTGGGCTGAGCGCTCACAACTCTGTCAGCCGGCCCTCCCAGTTTTGTTTGTAACGTCTTGAAGCGCTGACTATTTTGCCGTCCGACAGCGTGAACTGATAGTCGTTGTGGTGGGTTTTGACTTTGTGGACATGGTGCAGATTGACCAGCGTCGAGCGGTGGATTTGCACAAAATGGCCGGGCAGCCGCTGCAGCAATTCTTTCATCGTTTCACGGATCACCAGATTTTCTGACAGCGTCTGCACGCACATATAGTTGCCGGCCGCCTCAATCAGCCGCACGTCAATGTCGTCGAGCAACAAGGTGGAAGCGCCGGTTTTAAAAGTCAGCTTATGCGGTGGCGCCACTTCAGCCAGCGGCTGGTTTTTGTCCAGCGTGGTGCGCACATCCAGCAAACACTGCGCTAAGCGCTGGCGCGACACCGGCTTGAGCAGATAATCAAAAGCGAAGTGTTCAAAGGCCGAAAACGCATATTGCTCATAAGCGGTGACCAGTACCAGCAACGGCGGGCTCAGGGCTGAGGCTTTGTTCAACTGCTTCAAAATATCGATGCCTTTGAGGCCCGGCATCTGAATATCGAGAAACACCAGGTCGACCTGATGCTGCTGCAGATAAGTCAGCGTATCGTCGCCATTGTCAAAACAGGCCTCAATCTGCAGATTCGGGTAACTGGCCAGCTTGGCTTTGAGGTTGCTGATGGCCAGCGGTTCATCGTCAGCGATCACCAGGCGGATTGGCTGCATAGTTCAACTCCATGGGTAGTTCGAGGCGGGCATAAAAACCGGGTTGCCGGCCCTGCAAGGTCAGGCAGGCACGGTCACCAAACAATAATTCCAGCCGCTCCTGCAACTGCGCCAGACTGGCGGGCAGCGGTGCCGGTGGCCAGTGCGGCGCGCTTTGGCCGGCATCCCGGTGGCCGGCATCCCGGTGGCCACCGGAGAGCCGGTGACTGTGCAAACACAGCGACAGCCGCTCACCTTGCTGTTCCAGCGAAATGTGCAGATCGATGCGGCCGCTCTGTTCGGCCACTGTGTACAAAATGGCATTTTCGGCCAGCGGCTGCAGCAGCAGCGGCGGCAACTGCACGCCGGCCAGCGTGGTCATGGCGGGCAGTTGCCAGTGGATCACCAGCCGCTCGCCAAACCGCACCTGCTGAATAGCCAGATAGGCCTGCAAGGCGTCCAGCTCCTGCTGCAGCGGCAGCCATTGTTCGTCCTGATTTTTCAGTGAATGGCGTAAAAAAGCGGACAGCTGCTGGATCAGTTCTTCGGCGGCCAGCCCTTTGCGGCTGACAATCAGGGCATTGAGCGCATTTAAGGTATTAAACATAAAATGCGGATTGAGCTGATAACGCAGCACTTTGAGCCGCGCCTGGCGGGCCTGTTTCAGCAATTGCTGGCGGCTTTCCAGTTGCTGCAGCGTGAAAAAATTCAGTTTCATCAGCAAAAAGACCGCCACCCAGCCACAGAGGGGCAGCAGCACCAGCGGAATGGCAACGACAAAATAAAGCGCCCAGTGCGTCATCATGCTGTCACCACTTTTGCTGGCAAATTCAGTGACGAGGTACTGGCGCAGGGGCACCAACACCAACAGTAGCGGCAGCAACCAACGGCATAACCGGCGCAGCTGTGGCCAGGGCGCCAGCGGGATCGCCAGCTCGCGCGCACCCAGCCAGCCGGTCACCGCCAGATTGATCAGCGTCAGCAGGCTGTACACCGCCAGATACGGAAACGCCGGTTCATCCTGCAGCGGCACCAGCAGCGCCAGATGGGTGTATTTGACCAGCAGATAACCCAGCCAATACAGGTTGTGCCAGAACCAGAAGCGGCTCAGTGTCAGCGCCTGATTCATTGGCCACCTCCGGCGCGACCCGCCGGCAGCGGTTGTTGCCGGGGCAGCTCAATATTGACTGAAAATCCAGCCGGCAGGCTTTTCACCACCAGCCGGGCGCTGGCGCCAAAATGCTGATAAAGCCGGTCGCGGATGTTGCGCAGACCCACCCCGGTGCCGGCGCCGGTTTTGGCCTGGCAGCCCGGCCCGTCATCCTGCACCGACAGCTCAATATGATCACCGTGCCGCTGGCCACAAATGCGGATAGTGGCACCGTTTTGCCGGGCCGCTACTGCGTATTTGATGGCATTTTCCACCAAGGGCTGCAGCAACAGCGCCGGCACCCAATGCTGGCGCACCGCATCGTCAATCTGCCATTGCACCCGCAATTTGTCGCCAAAGCGGGTTTTCTGCAGGGTCAGGTAGGCTTCAATGGCGGCCAGCTCGTCGGCCAGCCGGACCAGCGAATCCGGCGCGTGACTGAGCGAATAACGCAGGAAGGTAGCCAGTTGTTCGGACATCAGCTCGGCGTCTTCATAACGTTCGGCCTCGAGCAGCGCGCAGACTGAATTGAGCGCATTAAAAGTAAAATGCGGATTGAGCTGATGACGCAGCGCCTGCAATTCCAGTTGCTGAATACTCTGGCTGAGCTGGTGCGCTTCCTGTGCCTGCTGCTGTTGCTGGCAGTAGCGGACAAAACTGAGGTAGCCGGCCGCCCAGACAAAAAACGCCAGCAGATGAGTGTCGAGCTGGCCGAGCAGCAGCGTCAGGTCATACGCATACTTTTGCCACAGCGACATGGCGGCATAGTTGGCCAGCGGGATATAACACAACGCCAGCAACAGCGTGGCGAGAAACAACTTGCCGGCACTGAGCCGCAGCCGTCTGGCCAGCAAGATGAGTACTGTGGTGAGCGCCAGCTGGCAGGCCAGCGAGCCACCGGCCAGTAGCCAGTACTTGATATTGGTACTTTCCTGCCAGACCAGCACTTCCAGCAGCAAATTGAGCGCCTGCAGCAGGCCAATGGCAAGCCAGAACGATAAATTAAAGCGCAGCAGTCGGGCAAATTCGGCGGACATCACGGCAGGCTCGGCAATTCAGACCGTTCCAGTATATGTACAAAAGCGCGCCAGGATGCAAGCCGGGGCCAAGCGGAGGTTGCGCTGGGATTAGCGGCGGGCCCACTGCTATCACGCTGGTCCACGTCACAGCGCCGGCCACTGGCGCGGCCGGGCGGAAGTGGACCGGTCTGTTGGTGCGGCGGCTGGCGGCTTAGTCCCGTAAATAACGCAATAGTTTGTCGAAGGCGCGGTAGCTGAGCGCTTCCAGCAAATGCGCTTTGCTGATCTCGGCAGTGTCTGCCAAATCAGCAATGCTGCGCGCGACTTTCCACAGCTTGTGAAAACTGCGGGTTGATAATTGCAACTGCTGTACGGCCTGCTCCAGAAACAACTGGTCGGCCTGCTGCAACGGGCAATAACGCGCCAGTTCACCGGCGCTGAGCCAGGCATTGGGTTTGCCTTGTCTGGCCATGGCGGCCTCGCGGCCAGCGGCCACCCGGGCGGCGATAAGTTGGCTGGGTTCGCCATGGTTGGGGTGGCTGAGCGCGCCGGCTGGCAACAACGGCACTTCCAGTTGTAAATCGATGCGATCGGCCAGCGGGCCTGAGATCCGCGCCAGATAACGCAGTATTTGTGCTTTGCTGCAGCGCCCGTCGTGCAAATCGCCACTGGGGCTTGGGTTGAGTGCGGCAATCAGCTGAAAACGGGCCGGAAATTCAGTTTGTTGTGCCGCCCGGGCAATGTGAATACGGCCGGTCTCCAGCGGTTCACGCAGTGCATCCAGCACATGACGCTGAAATTCCGGCAGCTCATCAAGAAACAACACACCCTGATGCGCCAGCGAAATTTCGCCAGGCCTTGGCACGGAGCCGCCGCCACTGAGCGCGACGGCCGAGCAGGTATGGTGGGGCTGGCGGAACGGCCTTTGTTGCCAGTCCGGCCGCACCGGCTGCGCTGCGACCGAATAAATCGCCGCCGTTTCCAGCGCTTCATCAAAGGTCAGCGGCGGCAAAATGCCGGGCAAACGCTGCGCCAGCATCGATTTACCAGTACCGGGCGGTCCAAACATCAACAGGTTATGCCCCCCGCAGGCGGCTATCTCCAGCGCACGTTTGGCCTGTGCCTGGCCTTTCACATCGCTCAGGCACAAATCATCGGCGCGGCTGGTATTGCGCACGGGTGACACCGCCGGCAGCGGTTGCTGGCCCTGTAAAAAGCTGTGAACCTGCAGCAGATGGGCGGCGCCATGCACAGTTGCGGCCGGCACCTGCAAGGCGAGACCGGCATTGTCGATCGGCAGCACCACACCGCGACCCGCGTCGCGGGCCGCCAGCACCAGCGGAATTTCGCCGACGATAGCGCGGATCTCGCCAGACAGCGCCAGTTCACCGTAAAACTCCAGCCGGTCGATTTGATCTGCCGACAACTGACCGCTGGCAACCAGAATACCGATAGCGATCGGTAAATCGAAACGACCGCCTTCTTTGGGTAAGTCGGCCGGCGCCAGATTGACGATAATTTTGCGTTCCGGAAACTGAAAGCCGCAAGTTAACAAGGCGCTGCGCACCCGGTCGCGTGCTTCCCGTACTGTGGTTTCGGCCAGGCCAACCAGCTGAAAAGCCGGTAAACCGACCGATAAATGCACTTCGATGGTGACGGCGGGCGCCTGCAAACCCAGGCGGGCACGACTGTGGATCAATGCGAGTGTCATAAGCTTCCTTGCCAGACAGGCAGCGGGTCATGCTGTGGCAACAGCGGCGCTGCGATTTGAAATGACCGTCATTTTAAATAGCAGTATGTAAATAAAATGCAAATGGAAAACCGGCCGCAGCCTTTTGGTGGCCGCTTTCATCTGTCAGCGGAAGCCGCTACACTGACGGCACCTGAACCTGCCATTTTTGTTCGGTTAAGCCGGATCTCCATGATTACAGAAGTACAAACCGCCAAAAGTCGTTACTTGTTTTATCGGGTGATTGGCTATCTGCTGGTCAGCCTGTCGCTGTTTATGCTGGTGACCACTGGCGTCGCTGTGTATTTCGACGAACCCAGTTTCTGGAGTTATCTGATCAGCGCCCTGCTGACGGTCGGCACTGGCTACAGCCTGGTGTACAAAGGCCGGCATGATTTTGTGCTGGTCAAACGCCAGCTGTTTTTGCTGACCACGTTGTGCTGGCTCAGTATTTGTCTGTTCGCCACTTTGCCTTTTATGCTGGTGTTACCTGATTTGCCTTTTGTTGATGCGGCTTTTGAAACGGTGTCGGCCATTACCACTACAGGGGCGACTGTGCTGACCGGGCTGGACCAGATGCCGCGCGGTTTGTTGTTCTGGCGCGCCGTGCTGCAGTGGATTGGCGGCGTCGGGATCATCGTGATGGCCATTGCCATTTTGCCGGCGCTGAAAATCGGCGGGATGAAGCTGTTTAAAACTGAAAACTCAGACATTTCCGAAAAAATCCTGCCACGCAGCTCCAGCCTGTCGATGATGATTGGTGTGGTCTATCTGGCAATGTCGCTCAGCTGTATGTTGTTGTTTTATCTGTTTGGCATGAACGGTTTTGATGCGGTGACGCATGCGATGACGACCGTCGCCACCGGCGGTTTTGCCAATTATGATGCGTCCTTTGGCCACTTTAACGACAAGCCGGCGCTGCTGTGGATTTCAGCCGCTTTTATGATGTTGTCAGCGATGCCGCTGGTATTGCTGGTCGGTACTTTACGCGGGCATAAATGGCTGCTGCTGAAAGACCCTCAGGTGCGGGCTTTTGTCACCATTACGCTGTTTTGCATCCTGGTGCTGACGTTGTACCAGCACTATCACAATGACCGCGCTCTGGCGGATGCGCTGACGCATACCACTTTTAACGTAGTGTCCATTATTACCACCTGTGGATATGCCAGTGAGAATTACGCCGCCTGGGGCGGGCTGGCGCTGATCGTGTTTTTCTACCTGACATTTTCCGGCGGCTGCTCGGGCTCGACCACCGGCGGTCTGAAAATTTTCCGCACCCAGCTGGCCGGTTTATTGTTGGTGAAACAGTTCAAGCTGCTGGTGCATCCCAATGCGGTGTGGGTGCAAAAATATGGCAGTAAGCCGGTCAATGACCAGTTACTGGGGTCTGTGTTGGCGTTCTGTTTTATCTACTTTGCCTCAATTGCCGCATTGGCACTCGGCTTGTCGATGTATGAACTGGATTTTGTCACCGCGCTGACCGGTGCGGCCACCGCCATCAGCAATGTGGGCCCTGGTCTTGGTCCCGTCATTGGCCCGGACGGCACTTTTGCTTCATTACCGGAAGGCGCCAAATGGTTGCTAAGTTTCGGGATGTTATTGGGCCGGCTGGAGATTTTAACTATTCTGTTGTTGTTCACCCCGATGTACTGGCGGTATTAACACCACTTGTGAGACGACACCGCGCACATGAAGTTCGCCGGTGTAGGCGTCGGCAGGGACGAAGCGGGCACTGCTGAGCGGCAGTGGCATCATCAGGCCAGCTGGCAGCATGTCGCCAGTCAGCGGGCAACAAAGGCAAAGGAGCAGGCATGAAACATTTGTGGCTGGACAACACAGTCAGGCGTCCCTGGCTGGCATTACTGCTGGGGCTGATTTTTGTCGTGCTGTGCAGTCTTGGCGCCAAGAACCTGTATTTCCGTGGTGATTTCCGCATTTTCTTTTCGCACGACAATCCGCAGATGCTGGCGTTTGAACGGATGCAGGCGCAGTTCAACAAAAGCGACAATATGCTGGTGGCCGTGGTGCCCAGACAGGGCGACGTGTTCCAGAATGAAGTGCTGACCGTTGTCAAAAAGCTGACCGACGGCGCCTGGCAAACGCCTTATTCCCTGCGGGTGGATTCGATCACTAACTTCCAGCACACCGAAGCACAGGACGACGACCTGCTGGTGGAAGATTTGTTGCCGGACCTGGCCGACCTCTCAGCCGAAAAAATTGAGAAAATCAAAGCCGTTACCTTGCAAGACCCGGCGCTGGTGCGCCGGCTGGTGTCGGCCGATGGTGGCGTCACCGCCGTCAATATCACGGTGCAGTTGCCGGAAAAAAACCAGAACCAGGAAGTCAGCGATGTCTACAACTATGTCGCCCAGCTGACGCAACAGCTGGCGGCCGAACATCCGGCGGTTGAGTTTAAGCTGGCCGGCGTCATAGCACTGAACAATGCCTTCAGCGAAGAAGCCCGCCATGACGCCAGCCTGCTGGTGCCTTTGATGTTTGCCACTATCGTGGTGATCCTGGGGCTGATGCTACGGTCTGTGCTGGCCTCACTGGCGGTGGTGGTGATTATCGTGATGACCATCAGCAGCACGCTGGGTCTGGCCGGCTGGGCCGGTATTTTCTTAAGCACGGCCACGGTCAATGTGCCGACGCTGGTGATGACGATGGCCGTGGCGGACAGCGTGCATCTGATTGCCTCCACTCAGTTTTTATTGCGTCAGGGTAAGCCCAAAGACGCGGCGATCCGCGAGGCGATGCTAATCAACGCAATGCCGGTCTTTATCACCAGTGCCACCACGGCGATTGGGTTTTTGACGCTGAATTTCTCCGAAGTGCCTATCTTGCGTGATTTCGGCAATCTGGTGGCGCTGGGGGTGATGCTGGCCTGGTTCTTTACGGTGGCGTTGCTGCCGGCCTTGCTGAAGATTTTACCGGTAAGTCATGGTCATGAATCGAAAGAAGTTGGCGGCATGGACCGGCTGGCCGAGTGGGTGATCCGCCGGCCCGGCAGTATTTTGCTGGTCACTGTGCTGCTGACGGCCGTCGCCGGCTGGCTGGCGACTAAAAATCAAATCAATGACGAGGCCGTGAAGTATTTCTCGACCAGCACTGAATATCGCCAGGCGGTGGATTTGCTCGACGAACGTTTAGGCGGTGTCTCGCTGATGGATTTTGCCGTCGAGAGCGGTCAGGAATCCGGCGTCAATGATCCGGCCTTTATCGCCGCCATCGACGCTTTTGGTGACTACCTGCAAAGCATTCCGGAAGTGCGCCATGTCGGGCGCATCAGCGACACTTACAAGCGGCTGAATAAGAACATGCATGGCGACGACCCGGCGTATTACCGCTTGCCGGAAAGCTCAGAGCTGGCGGCGCAATATCTGCTGATGTATGAAATGTCGCTGCCGTTTGGGCTGGATTTGAACAACCAGCTTGATTTGGATAAAAGCGCCACCAAAGTGGCCGTCACGCTGCATAACCTGGGCAGTAAAGAGATGACGCGGATTGAAGCGCTGGCGCTGGGCTGGTTCCGAGAGCATTACCCGCAGTATCAGATTGAAGCATCCAGCACCGCGCTGATGTTTGCCCATATTGGCGAGCGCAACATGGCCAGCATGATGCAAAGCCTGCCACTGGCCTTTGTGCTGATTTCCGCTTTGCTGGTGATCAGTTTGCGTTCGTGGCGACTTGGGATGATTAGCCTGCTGCCGAATATGGTGCCGGCGATACTCGGCTTTGGTGTCTGGCAGCTGGTGTCGGGTGAGATCAATCTGGGTCTGTCGGTGGTGGCCTCGATGAGCCTGGGGATTATCGTCGACGACACCGTGCATTTTCTGGCCAAGTACCAGCATGCCCGCAAAGAAGGCCGTGACGCCGAAGATGCGATTCGGTATGCATTTCACAGTGTCGGCTGGGCGCTGCTGGTAACCACAGTGGTGCTGGTGACCGGCTTCTCGGTGTTGCTGTTTTCCGATTTCCGCCTCAATTCGGACATGGGGCTGCTGACCGGTATCATCATCGTGCTGGCGCTGATTATCGATTTCCTGTTTTTACCGGCGGTGCTGCTGAAACTGGACCGCAAATCTTATCAATCACAGCCCAAGGCTGTGCCCGCGAAAGGAGTCTGACATGCTGAAACTGAGTCAATGGTTGTTATGTACTGTGCTGGGGTTGGCGCTCGCTGGCCCGGTGGCCGCGGATGCCGACAAAGGGCTGACGATTGCCAAAGAGCGCAAAGCGCGTGATGTCGGCTGGAAAGACAGCGAATCGAAAACCACTATGGTGCTGCGTAACGCCAAAGGCGAAGAAAATCTGCGGGAGATCCGCAGTATCAGCCTCGAAGTGCAGGGCGACGGCGACAAAGGTCTGACGATTTTTGATGAACCTAAAGACGTGCGTGGCACTGCGTTTCTGAACCATTCTCATGTGAGCAAACCCGACGACCAATGGCTTTATCTGCCGGCGGTGAAGCGGGTCAAACGCATTGCGTCGAAAAACAAATCCGGGCCTTTTATGGGCAGCGAGTTTGCTTATGAAGATTTAAGTTCGTTTGAGCTGGATAAATACAAATTCAGCTGGTTGCGCGACGAACAGCTGGCGGGTGAGGCGGTGTTTGTTGTTGAGCAAATTCCACAAGACGAATTTTCTGGCTACAGCAAAAGCATTGTCTGGATTGATCAGGCCGAATACCGGCCACGCAAAATTGAGTTTTACGACCGTAAAAACACCCTGTTAAAAACGCTGGTGATGTCAGAGTACAAACAGTATCTGAACAAATACTGGCGGCCGCTGAAACTGCAGATGACCAACCATCAGACCGGTAAAAGCACTGACTTGTTAGTGCGTGATATCGAGTTCGGCAAAGGCCGCACCGACGCCGATTTTGATACCAATGCGTTGCAACGCAGCCGCTGAAGAGCGCAAACCACGTCAGGCTGGCAGTTGCCGCTGGCCTGACAATTGCTAAAACTTTGAATTGAGCCATGCTAAACAACAGTCTGACCGCTGTTGCCTTCAACCCGGAATCACGCCATGCCTGGAATGCCTGCTTTTCAACGACATGCTGTCGCCACCGCGCTGGTTTTCGCTTTGTGCGGGACGGCGCAGGCGCAAAGCATCGGGCCCGTCACCCAGCAAGACACTTTGTGGAGCCTGGCGCGGGCCGCCCGCGGCGATGCGCCATATTCGATGTATCAGGCCATAGTGGCATTGCAGCAGAAAAATCCGGGCGCGTTTATCGGCGGTAATGTGCATCACGTTAAACTCGGTGCCGTGCTTGAATTGCCATCGGCGGCTGACATTGCCGCTGTCGATGTCGACGCTGCGCGGCAAAAAGTGGAAGCCGATGAACAGGCCTGGCGGCAATGGGTTGCCGGCCGGCAACAGCCGGGCGCCACTGTTTCAGGCACCAGCACTGGCAATGTGACCAATGGTGTGACAGCGCTGTTGGCCGTTCCGCCAGTGCGGGGCGGCGGTTCAGCCCGCGCCACTGCAGCACTGGCCGCGCAGGTGCAGCGTCAGGCGGCAGTCCGTGCGCCGGAACCACCAGAGCCGCCACAGCCACCAGAACCACCACAACCCGTCAGCGCATTAGCACCGCTGGCGGCCGAACCAGCGATGCCGGCCACGCCGCCGGCGCCGGATATTCCGGAAGCGGCAGATGTCGCGGCCGCGATGGTCCCCCGTGAGCCTGCGGCCGACTGGGCAGAGCGGGTCGAGCTCGACAGCACGCTTGGGCTCGACTGGCGCTTATTCCCGAAAAAAGGTTTGCAGGGCCAGAGTCGTTCGGCCCTGAGTCTCAGTGCTTTATTTGAATGGTACTGGCGATCGGAAGACGAGCGCAGCAGCTGGTTGCTGAGCCCTTATCTGCGCTGGGACCAGCGCGACAGTGAGCGCCATTTGGTGGATTTGCGTCAGGCTTACTGGCTGCAGGTCGGCGACGGCTGGGAGCTGAAACTGGGTGTTGATAAGGTGTTCTGGGGCGTTACCGAGTCCATTCACCTGGTCGACATCATCAATCAGACCGACTGGGTCGATGCCGTCGACGGTGAAAGCAAGCTGGGGCAGCCGCTGGTGCAGCTGAACCTCAGCGGCGACTGGGGCAACTTACAGACATTTGTGCTGCCGTATTTTCGCGAGCGCACTTTAAGTGGCGCAGACGGCCGTCTGCGGTTGCCTGTGCCGGTCTGGCAGGACCAGGCACTGTACCAGTCGTCCCGCGAACAACAGCATATCGACTGGGCACTGCGTTACAGCCAGCAATTTGACCAGCTGGATTTGGCGCTGTCTTATTTTGACGGCACCAGCCGCGACCCGCGTTTTGTGCCGCTGCCGGATGGCAGTGCCTTGTTGCCTTATTACGAACAAATCCGTCAATGGGGGCTGGAAGGACAATGGATAGTCGACAGCTGGATCTGGAAACTGGAAGCCATTCGCCGCCAAAGTGATCTGGAGCAATACACCGCGGCGGTGGCGGGTTTTGAATATACTCAGGTCGGCGTGTTGGATTCGGCCATCGACCTTGGCTGGTTGCTGGAATATCAGTACGACAATCGGGGCCAGGCGGCACCGGTACCGGGTCAGCGTGACTTGTTTGCCGGCTGGCGGCTGGCGTTTAACGACGAAGCCGGCAGCGAAATTTTGTTTGGTATCGCCCAGGATTTACAAAATGGTGGCAGTCGCAGCGGGATGCTGGAAGCGTCGATGCGTTTCAGCAATAATTTGCGCCTGCGGCTGGATGCCTGGTTCTTCCAGACCCACGCCCCGCAACAGCCAATCTGGTGGTTTCGCCGCGACGATTATATCCAGCTTGGATTTGACTATTATTTTTAAGCCACAACAGTGGTGCTGCCGGAGTTGAGGCGTTGTTGATGAAGAGCCTGCTGCGTAGTTGTTTCGGTGGGCTTTGGCTCTGTGGTGGCTTGCTGGTGTCAGCAACCGCCCAGGCCGAAGCACAGCAGGAAGGGAGCTCCGCTGTACCTGAAGTGGTCGTCGGCATGGAGCAAATAGACTACTACCCCCATTATGATTTCAGCGCTGGCCGTCAGCGCGGCTATTTCTTTGACCTGATGCAGCTGTTCGGCCACAAAGCCGGCTATCGCATCGTGTTTCGGGCTTTACCGGTCAAGCGGCTTTATCAGGAAGCGGCAGAAGGGGTTGATTTGGTCTATCCGGACAATCCGCTCTGGCAACAATATCTGGTGGCTGATTATCCGAAAGTCTTCAGTGATCCGGTGGTCTTCACCCTTGGCAGTACTATGGTGTTGCCGCAGCACCGGCAAATCTCGTTGCATCGATTCCGCTCGCTGGCGGTTATTCATGGTTTTGTGCCGCATCGCTGGCTGGAACTGCGTGAACAGCATAACTTCCGCATTATTGATGTGCCGGACGCGGCGTCAGCGCTTGGGCTGGCTCTCAAAGGCCGGGTGCAGGGCGCTGTGGTTGAACTCAATGTGGCGCACGATTATCTGCAGCGGCTGGGGCAGCCAGGCGCCTTAGTGGCGGCCGAGCAACTGCCTTTTACCGAAGTGCCGTTCCTGCTGTCGACAGTACGAAAACCTGAACTGATCACCCGCTTTAATCTGTTTTTACGCCAGCATGCCAGCGAAATCGCAGCCCTCAAGCGCAGTTACGGCCTCTTTGAGCATAAAAGCGAGCTGCCTCCGGTCGTGCGTTAATCGCGGTCTTGCGCCTGCTCAGACAGCAGGCACGGCTGACATGTGGGTGAGATCAGCGTTTCTCCGGCTGCAATAAATGCGTCAGGGCCCGTACTGTGGCTTCAACGCCGGTGCGGACAGCCGGTTCCGGGCTGATTTTAAACAGCGGGCTGTGATGGCTCGGTACGGCAGGCCCGCCATTTTTTTCCGCGACAAAAGCTTCAGCCGGCGTGCCGCCGACATGGAAATAGACACTCGGGATATAAGGATCTGTGGTCAAAAACGGGAAGTCTTCGGCGCCCATGCCCAGTCGTTTATAGTTCTGGTCAAAGACCTCCGCGCCCATCTGTTGTTGCCAGACCGCTTTGAGCCTTTGGGTCAGCGGAATGTCGTTGACGGTGGGCGGTGTGGTGCCATCACGCACTATCACTTCCGGCAGCTTGTCGTCCGGCAGACCAGCCACTTTGCCCATATTGATCGCCACTCTTTTGATGGCCGCAATCAGTTGGTCGCGGGTCGCCATGTTGTCGTTGCGCACGGTCAGCTGCAACAGCGCCTGATCCGGAATGATGTTGTGTTTGGTGCCGGCGTGGAAGGAACCCACTGTGATGACGCCCGGCTCTTTGGGGGCCAGCTCACGGCTAATCACCGTTTGCAGCGCCAGTACAATTTGGGCGCCCAGCACTATCGGATCTTTGCCGCGGTGCGGGCTGGCGCCGTGGGCGCCGACCCCGTGAATAATGATGTCGACACTGTCGACGCCTGAATAAGGCGAGCCTTCAGTCGCCACCAGCTTGCCGGCTTCAATTTCGCTGGAGACATGAAAAGCCAGCGCATAATCCGGTTTGCCAAATTTCTGGTACAGGCCATCCTGCATCATGCCTTCGGCGCCGCCGCTACGCTCTTCCGCTGGCTGACCAATCAGCATCAGGGTACCGGACCAGTCTTTTTTCCGGGCCGCCATCTGACGGGCGGTGCCGACCAGGCTGGTGATGTGCACGTCATGGCCGCAGGCATGCATCACAGACACTTCATGGCCATCCCAGTCTTTGGTTTTCACTGTGGACGCATACGGCAGGCCGGATTTTTCTTCCACCGGCAAGGCATCCATATCGGCACGCATCATCACCAGCGGGCCAGGGCCATTTTTCAGAATGGCCACCACACCGGTTTTGCCGATGCCGGTATGCACCTCAAAGCCGGCAGCTGTCAGCTCCTTTGCCAGCCGTTTGGCCGTGTTAAATTCCAGATGTGACAGCTCAGGATTCTGATGGAAATGAGTAAACAGCGCGCCCAGATGTTGCTGGTAGTCGGCGGCGACGGACTGCGCCAGCGGCTGGCTGGCCTGGACGGCCGCCTGAGCTAAAGTGGTCAGGCTGAGGAACAAAGGACTGAGCAGAAAAAAGGGGCGCATCACGGGCTTTCCTTGAGGTTGCGGTTCGCTCTCCAGCATAACAAAGCCGCTTTTCGCTTGCCCAGCCGGAAAAATACCATTAAACGCTGTTTTTCTGCGCATGGACGCAGTAAAACTGCGGCTTTCATTTGGCAGTTGATTGGCCAGTCAGTAAACTTCGCAACAGTATCAACCCTTAAAGAGTAACCCTGTCATGTTTGAATGGATCGCCAGTCCGGAAGCCTGGATTGCCTTGGGCACGCTGGCTGCGCTGGAAATTGTGTTAGGCATCGATAATATTATTTTCCTGTCTATTTTGGTCGGTCGCCTGCCCGAGCATCAGCGTGCTTTTGCCCGCCGGCTCGGTTTGAGCCTGGCGATGATCGCCCGGCTGGCATTGCTGTTCTCCATCTCCTGGGTAATGGGCCTGACCGAAACCTGGTTCAGCGTGCTCGGCAATGATATTTCCGGCCGGGATGTCATTCTGATTGGCGGCGGTTTGTTCCTGCTGGCCAAGTCGACACAGGAAATTCACCACAGCCTGGAAGGTGCGCAGGAAGAAGCGTCAGGCCCCAAAGTGGTGGCCAACAACCTGATGATGGTGCTGATCCAGATTATGATCCTCGACATCGTGTTCTCGCTCGATTCGGTGATCACAGCGGTCGGTCTGGTCAACGACATCGAGATTATGGCGATTGCCATTATTGCTGCGGTGGTGGTGATGATGTTTGCCGCCAAGCCAATTGGTGATTTTGTCGACGCCCACCCTTCGATTAAAGTGCTGGCACTGTCGTTCCTGATCCTGGTCGGTGTGACGCTGATGGTGGAAGGCTTCGACGTCCATGTGCCTAAAGGGTATATCTATTTTGCGATGGCGTTCTCGATTGCGGTCGAGATGATCAATATCCGTATGCGCAAAAAGAGTAAACCGGTGCAGCTGCGCAAAAGTGAGCCCTGAGCGGCTGGGTCGCTTTGCTGTGAATCCTTGTCGGCAGAGCATCTGCTGAAATAACAAAAGCCCTCGGTTGAGGGCTTTTTGCTTGTTGGCCGCTGGCCGCTGGCCGCAGCCGGCAGCGCTGGTGCTGCTGGTTATTTACTGATTTGGCCGCGCCGGCCAAATACCGGAATGGTCAGATGCCAGCGAATGGCGGCGAGACGCAACAACAAACAACCGCTCATACCAATCAGCATTGCTGGCAGGGTGGTCAGCCCGAGGTTCAGCGACTGGGTATAGAGCAGACCGCCGAAAATACAGGTGACGGCGTATAACTCGCCGCGAAACACCAGCGGAATTTCGCGGCAGAGCACGTCGCGGATCATGCCGCCACAGACGCCGCCCATAGTGCCCATCATAATGGCGACAAAGTCTGAGGTGCCGTGCGCTAAAGCTTTCTGACAGCCCATCACGACAAAAAACGCTAACCCGATGGCGTCAGCGATTTGCAGCGCATTGTTGGGGATGGTCAGCCGTTTGCGCATCAGCAGAATGGTCAGCGCCGCAGCGGCGAAGATGGCATAAAAGTAACTGTTGTCGGCCAGCCAGATCACCGGCACGTCGAGAATGACATCGCGCAAAGTCCCGCCGCCAATAGCGGTGACTGTTGCCAGTACGATGACGCCAAAACCATCCATTTGTTTGCGCCAGGCTGCCAGGGTGCCGGACACCGCAAAGACCGCGATGCCGAGTAAATCAAACCAGTGAAATAACTGTTCCAAAAGCCAGATCCCAACCGAAAAAACATCATCTTAGCTGCTTTTGCTGCGCCCTGCCGCCCCTTTCTGAAAACCGGCGGCGTCGCGTAAAACGGCGACCAGATGACAGCCTGACGGCCGCTGGCTGATAAGAACTTTACAAATTACTGATATTAACGTGATGTTAAATTTTGTCGTTTTTCACTGGCTATCTTTGCTGAGCTCTGCCGTGCCGGCGGGGCTCACAGGAACATGCACAATTAAAATCGACAGAGGACATCACATGAAAGTATTCAAGCTGCAACCCGTGGCGCTGGCCGTCGCCCTGGCTGGGTCTGTATCCGTACAGGCCGCTGAAGTGGTCAGTGCACAAACCGTTTTGCAAGGACAAAGCCTGTTGCAACTGCAAGGGGCCGGTGCAAATCAGCTCAGCAGTGCTGTCGGCTTACAGGCACGACAGCAAATCCGGCTGGCAGACGGCAAAGTCAAAAGCCGTTATCAGCAACATTATCAGGGGGTGCCGGTCTGGGGTCATAGTGTGGCGGCCAGCGAACTCAATGGTCAGTTCAGTGATGTCAGTGGTGAACTGGTCATGGGGGTGGCGAATGATTTACCTTCTGTGCAGCCGGGGCTGGATGCGGCGCAGGCGGTGCAGGCCAGTCGCGCAGTGGATCGGCTGCGGGCACAGAGCCGCGAACAACAAACGGCTTTGCAGGCTGAACTGTCAGCGCAAACGGCCAATGCCAAGCTGTGGATTTATCTGGATGAAAACAATACGGCACGGCTGGTCTATATCACCAATTATCTGACTCAGCATGGCCAGCAGCCCAGCCGGCCATTCAGCATTATCGACGCCAACAGCGGCAAAGTGCTGCAAAGCTGGGACGGTATCAATCACGCCAATGCCACTGGCCCGGGTGGCAACAGTAAAACCGGTCAGTACCAGTACGGCACCGATTATGGTTATCTGGACGTCGATGCCAATTGCCGGATGAGCAATACCAATGTGGATACGGTGAACCTCAATGGTGCGACGTCCGGTGGCAGCATTTTCCAGTTCAGCTGCCCGAATAACACCTTTAAGGCGATCAATGGCGCTTATTCACCGCTCAACGATGCGCATTATTTCGGGGGCGTGGTGTTTAACATGTATAAGAGCTGGTTCAACGTCAATCCGCTGAATACCAAGCTGAGAATGCGGGTACATTACGGCAGCAACTATGAAAATGCGTTCTGGGACGGCAGCCAGATGACCTTTGGCGACGGCGCCAGCCGTTTTCATCCGCTGGTCAGTCTGGATGTGTCGGCCCATGAAGTCAGCCACGGTTTCACCGAGTTTAATTCAGGACTGGTCTACAGCGGCCAGTCCGGCGGCATCAATGAAGCCTTCTCGGACATGGCCGGCGAAGCGGCCGAGTACTTTATGAAAGGCAGCAACGACTGGCTGATTGGTGCCGATATCTTCAAGAGCACCGGCGCTTTGCGCTATATGGACGACCCAACCCGCGACGGCCGCTCTATTGGTCATGCCAGCAATTACACCAGCGGCATGGACGTGCACCACAGCTCGGGTGTGTTCAACCGGGCTTTCTACACGCTGGCACGCAAAACGGGCTGGAACACCCGCAAAGCTTTTGAAGTCTTCACAATCGCCAATCAGCTGTACTGGACGTCCAATGCGACTTTTGTGTCTGCCGCCAACGGGGTATGTCGGGCAACCAAAGACAAAGGCTACAACACCGCAGATGTGCAAGCCGCTTTCAGCCTGGTCGGTGTCGCCACCAGCGATTGCGGCACTGTGACGCCACCTGGAGGAAACTCAGGGACTTTGACGAACCTGGCGGCCAGTACCGGCAATTGGACCCGTAATACCATCACAGTGCCGGCGGGAGCCACCAGGCTGACCGTCAACATCTCTGGTGGCACCGGTGATGCCGATCTGTACGTCAACTTCAATACACAGCCCACGACGACGGTTTATCAGTGCCGGCCGTATCGCAACGGCAACACGGAAAGCTGTGTGATCAACAACCCGCAGGCGGGCACCTGGCATGTCGGTTTGCGTGCTTACAGCACCTTTAACGGCGTAACGCAGAACTGGAACTATCAATAGCCGTTGAACTCAGCCCGCGGTTGCGGGCTTTTTATTGCAGCAAAGCGCAACTGCGCGGACTGGCGCAAGGCATTATACAGTGACAA
The DNA here is from genome assembly GCA_966252055.1 of uncultured Rheinheimera sp. Classification (GTDB taxonomy): domain Bacteria; phylum Pseudomonadota; class Gammaproteobacteria; order Enterobacterales; family Alteromonadaceae; genus Pararheinheimera. The sequence continues at coordinate 27,414 of CBINNO010000019.1, forward strand.
AGAAATGTTATATTATCACATTTTATTGCCTTGGCTGGAGTCTGCGAAATGCATGCGAACCCTCACTTATTGCCCGTCACTGTGTTGTCCGGTTTTCTTGGCGCCGGCAAAACTACTTTGCTCAATCACATCCTGCACAACCGCCAGGGGCTGCGTGTCGCTGTGATAGTGAATGATATGAGCGAGCTGAATATTGATGCGGCCACAGTGCGGCAGGAAGTCAGCTTGCAGCGCTTTGAGGAGAAACTGGTTGAAATGTCGAACGGTTGCATCTGCTGCACGCTGCGCGAAGATTTGCTGATTGAAGTCAACCGGTTGGCGCGCGAGCAGCGCTTTGATTATCTGGTGATTGAATCCACCGGCATTTCTGAACCTTTGCCCATCGCCGAGACTTTCACTTTCACCGGCGAAGACGGCCAGAGCCTTGGCGATGTGGCGCGGCTGGACACTATGGTGACCGTGGTGGATGCGGTGAACTTTCTGACCGAATATTTCGCCGCCCGTGCTTTGCAGGACACGGCTGAACATCTGGGGGAAGAGGATGAGCGTACTGTGGCTGACTTGCTGGTCGAGCAGGTGGAATTCTGTGATGTGCTGGTGGTCAGCAAAACTGATTTGGTCAGTCCGGCACAATTGCAGCAACTGACCGCGGTGTTGCAGCAATTAAATCCGTCGGCCCGGCTGGAATTTTGCCAGCACGGCAGGCTGGACCCGGCCAAAGTGCTTGGCACCGGCTTGTTTGATTTTGCTAAGGCCCAGCAGGCGCCGGGCTGGCTGCAGGTCATGCGTGGCGAGGGCCAGCCGGAAACCGAAGAATATGGCATCAGCAGCTTTAGTTTTACCGCACGCCGGCCATTTCATCCGGAGCGTCTGCATCAGTTTTTCCACCAGAGCTGGCCGCAGGGCCGGCTGCTGCGCTCCAAGGGCTATTTCTGGCTGGCCAGCCAAGCTGAATACGCCTGGCAGTGGCATCAGGCTGGCGGGATCGCCCGTTATGGCATGGCCGGGCTGTTCTGGCACGCTGTGCCCGCAGCGGACTGGCCAGAAGACGACGAAAGCCGGGCGGCGATTTTGCAGCAATTTAGCGGCGATTATGGCGACTGCCGTCAGGAACTGGTGTTTATCGGTCAGCAACTTGACCAGCCGGCGATGCGGGCTCAGCTGCAGGCTTGTTTGCTGACGGATGCAGAATATCAGCAAGGGCCGGCGCAGTGGCAGGACTGGCCAAATCCTTTTGCGGAGCATGCCGACAGCTGATTTGACGATGCAGCATGAGGCCGTCTTCGCGCACAACAGTCGGCGCGCTGCGCACTTATAAGGCACAGCGCTGCTGTTGTTGAGTCAGGACCTGTGCTGCAACTTCAGCGCGCCACCTGCAGCGCATTCAGGGTTAACCGGACGTGTGCTCTGGTGCGGCCAGCATCAGAGCCAGTAACTGACAATCTTCAATCTGTTGTGCCGCGTACTGCTGGCAGCTGTCGAGCAGCGCCTGTTGCTGGCCCTGCAGTGCCGACAAGGCCGCTTCAGCAAAACGGCAGGAACGCCGGTCCGCTCTGTTGTGCGCCAGTGCCAGCGCATAACCGCAGGCTTCGGCATACTGACGCAGCGCTGTGGCGGGTGCTTCGGGCTGCAGACAGACATCTTCCGGGTCGACATCGACATTGGCATGGTGCAAGGAGCGCACCAGATAATGCGCGCCTTCAAAGCTGACTTCATCAAGTACCAAATCCGGCCGGCGCTGCATCAGCCGCTGACAATCGACCGTCAGATGGGCGTCGTTCAGCCGGTTGACCGGGCTTAAATCGGCGAAAAAATGTAGCGGTGCTGAGCGGCGCTGCTGTTTGACTTCGACAATCTGACAAAGCCGCAGATCGGTGAGATCCGCAATAGCGGCCGGCCCGACCAGCAGATAAAAACGCTGCATATTCAAAGAGCCCGTGCCGGCGCCCTGGCGGCAGACGATATCGAGGATCTGATCATGCACATAAGGGGCAAAGGCGTATTCGACTTCGGCATACCGCGCGGGGCTTAAGCGGGTGAATTTACGCGCATCGCTTTTAAAGCGCAGCGGCCGCGCGCTGAGATCCACCGATTTGGCCAGCGTGCTTTTATGCAGAAAATCGCTGCCGGCGGCGGCGCGGCGAATGGCTTTTTTCAGATAAGGTTTCAGCACGTGGGGTTTGGCAAAATCGTCCTGCACCGAAAAACGCACTTCCGGATCTGTGGCAACTGCCTCACAACAGGCCTGATAGCCATCCAGAAAAGCGCCGGCGGCGGCCAGTGCGTCCTGCGCAGTGGCGGCCTGCAATTTGTCCAGCGCCAGCCCTTCTTCATTTTCATAGCGGCCTTGTTGCAAACCGCGGCAGTAGTCAGCGGCCAGCAGCAGGCTGACGATAAAGCGGCTTAAGTCCCACACTGCATGGCCAATACAGGCGTCGTCAAAGTCGTTCGGGCCAAAAATGACCCGCTCGCCATAACTGCCGTCTTCGCTGAAAAAACCGAAGTTGGCCAGATGGCAGTCGCCGGTCACAGTGGTCAACGGCAGTTGCAGCAGTTCAGCCGGAAAACTCAGCACGCCGCGGGCGATATCGGCATAAAACAGCCCGGAGCTGCCGCGCAGAAAACGAAACGGGTTTTGCGCCATTTTGGCGTGTTTAGCCAGACGGGCACTGCGCGGGTCACTTTGATCGGTGCGCAGCAATTCGGCGATGATCTGTTCAGTACGGGTCGACATCCAGGCATTCCTTTTGGGTCAGTGAGCGGGGGACTACAAGGTTGATGCTAACGGCTGTTGCGCGCGCAAGCCAGTGGCGCTGCCAGCACTTTTTCCGGCTTTTTGTCACAAAAGGTGAGCAGGGCGGCGGACGGACCTGCTTGCAGCCCTGGGATTGCTTCAGTATGCTCTTTACAATTGTCCCGCTTTTGTCCTGTGCCTGTGCTGACTCGTTCCCACTATATCGCCACCGCTGTGTTTGCTTACGTCACTTTCGCGGTGCTGTGGATTTTGCTGTCTGATCAACTGCTGCTGGTGTTTGTTGAACCGGCGCGGATTGTTGAACTGTCGAGCCTCAAAGGCATGTTGTTTGTGCTGGTCACCGCCAGTGGTCTGGCGCTGAGCCTTTATCATCTGCCGACGGACCACGAGACGCAGCATTATCAACTGGCGCTGCCCGGCAAAAGGCGCCGTTATTGGGTCTATCCGGCTACAGTATTGCTGGTCGGGCTGGTGTTGTATCTGCGTCATCTGTTGCCGCCGGATTTGGCCCTGCGGCCTATGCTGGTGATCTTGCTGTTTCCGGTGATCCTGGCGGCCGCCATCGGCGGCTTTGGCCCGGGGTTGCTGGCGACAGTGCTGGTCCTGTTGGTGGTGGGCTGGCAAATCCGCACCCGCTACTGGGGCACCGAGCAAGTGCTGTATCTGCAGCTGCAATGGTGGTTTTTGCTGTTGAACGGCCTGACGGTCAGCTGGCTCAGCCAGATGTTACGCCGTACCGCTTTGCGCTACGCCTTGCAGCAGCGTTTGCTCGATTCCATCATCGACAGCACCGACGACCCGGTGTTCAGCAAAGATTTGGCGGGCCGTTATCAACTGGTCAATCAGGCCTGCGGCCGGTTTCTGCAGCGCACACCGGCTCAAATGCTCGGCCGCACCGACCGGCAACTGTTCAGCCCTGAAGTGGCCAGCGTGCTGGAACAACACGATGCGACCGTCAAAAGCCAGCAAAAACTGCTGCATTTCCAGGAGCAGATGGTCAGCAGCGACGGTCAGCCACTGCATTTTTCGGTCAGTAAAGGGCCGCTGTTGGACAGCAACAACCGGTTGACCGGCACTTTTGGTATCGCCCGCGACATTACGCCGCTGCTGGAACAACAACAAAGGTTGCAGCGGGTGATGGATGGCTCAGAGCAGGGTTTCTGGGAACTGAATTTACAAAGCGACCAGCTGAGCTGCAGTGAACGCTGCGCGACCATGCTGGGGTATTTACCCGCCGAGTTACCGGCCAGCGGCGCCCAGTGGCGTGCGCTGATCCATCCGCAGGACTTAGCGGGCTGGGAGCAGGCACTGGCGCAGCATCTGGCTGGCCGCGCCGGCCATTTCACGGTGGAATACCGCATCAGGCGGGCTGATCAGCAATGGCACTGGGTACAAAACCGCGGCAAAGTGGTGGCGCACGACCCCAGCGGACAGCCGTCGCAGCTGGCAGGCGCAGTCACTGACATCCAGCAACGACGGCAAACCGAAGAAGCACTGCGGCTGGCCGAGCTGATGTTCGCCGGCAGCTACGACGCGATGATGCTGGTCAATGCCGACAACGAAATTGTGCGGGTCAATCCGGGTTTTTGCCGGATCACCGGCTACAGCGAAACCGAAGTGCTGGGCAAAAGCCCGACGGTGTTGTCGTCGGGTCTGCATGACCGTCATTTTTACCAGCAAATGTGGCAACAATTGCTGATCCAGGGGTTCTGGCGTGGCGAGATCATCAACAAAAGACGGGACGGCAGCCTGTACACCGAGATGTTGTCCATCTCGGTGGTGCGCGACGAACATGGCCAGGTGCGTCAGTATGTCGGTATTTTCACCGATATCAGTCAGATTAAAGCGCATGCGGCTGAACTGGATAAAGTGGCCAATTTTGATGCGCTGACCGGTTTGCCGAATCGCCGGCTGTTGCTGACCCGCTTTAATCAGCTGCTGATCCGTGCCTTGCAGACCAGCCAGCGCTGCGCAGTGTGTCTGATTGATCTGGATGATTTTAAAGCCATTAATGCCGATTTTGGCCCGGCCTTCGGCGACAAAGTGTTGCTGGCGCTCAGCCATCAGCTGCAGGCGGTGCTGCGGCACGAAGACACGCTGGCGCGCCTCGGTGGCGACGAATTTGTTGTGCTGCTCAGTGACATGCCGCCGTTGCCGGAAGGCAACCTGATTATCAAAAGGCTGCGCAAGGCGATAAATACGCCGGTGTTGCTGGATGGCCATGAGATCAGCGTCAGCGCCAGTATCGGTGTCAGTTTATATCCGGACGACAATGCGGACCCGGACACCTTGCTGCGCCACGCTGACAAAGCGATGTTTGCCGCCAAAGAGCGCGGGCGTAACCAAATTCAGTGGTTTGACCCTGAGAACGAAAAAGCGGCGCAGGAACACCGGCTGATGCTGGAAGAGCTGCGTGATGCGCTGCAACATCAGCAGTTTGTGCTGTATTACCAGCCGAAAGTGAATCTGCGCAGCGGTCAGGTGCTGGGCGCAGAAGCGCTGATCCGCTGGCAACACCCAGAACGTGGTCTGCTGGCGCCGGGTCAGTTTTTGCCTTACATCGAAGGCAGCGAACTGGAAGACAAGTTTGGCCGTTATGTGTTGCGCCAGGCCTGTCAGCAGGCGGCCTTCTGGCATCAGCAAGGGCTGGCGCTGGAGATTGGTATCAATATCAGTGCGTCACAGCTGCTGGCGGATGATTTTGCCAGCCATCTGGCCGAGCTGCTCAACCGCTGGCCGGAATTGCCACCGGCGCTGATTGAGCTGGAAATTCTGGAAAGTACTGCCATTCGTGATTTGGCCGCCGCGCGTCAGGCATTGCTGCAGTGCCAACAGTTGGGTGTGCGCTGTGCGCTGGACGACTTTGGCACCGGCTATTCATCACTGGCTTACCTGCGGCAGTTGCCGGTGCATGGCCTGAAGATTGATCAGAGTTTTGTCCGCGACATGCTGGAAGATGGTGATGACCGTAATATCGTCAGCGGCGTAGTACAACTGGCGCAGGTGTTCAGCCGCCAGGTCATTGCCGAAGGGGTCGAATCGATGGCGCATGCCAGCGCCTTGCTGGCGCTCGGCTGTGAACTGGCGCAGGGTTACGGTATCGCCCGGCCGATGCCGGCCGAGCAGTTGCCGGGCTGGCTGGCGCAGTGGCAGTCGGCCGCACCGTGGCATCAGTTGCGGGAATAAGCCGCATCAGCAGGCGCTGCACGGGTTCGCCTTGCAATGAGGTGCAGAACGAACCGGCGCGGGGAGGCGTCAAAAAAACACCAATCCAGGCAGGCGGTGATGTTCGTACACAGGCAAAACACAGCAGTCAGGTGCGCTTCGGTCTGAATCAGGCTGATGCGCTGCAGTCGTGCTGGCGGTTGAGCGGCAAACCTGCCTAGAATGGCCAGACTTGTTGATTTTTTGCGGTTTGAATACAGGAGTGGTGACGATGAAACAGGGATTTACAGCTATTGTGCTACTGGCGGGCCTCGCCGGGTGTGGCGGCGGGGGCACCATTGGTGGGCAAAACACCAATCCAGTGCCCGATCCGGGCACTGGTACCACGCCACCGCCGGCTGTCAGCTGGGTGGCCGGCCAATACCCGGCGCATGCCACCCTGAAAAATTACTGCGCCAATCCGCGCAGTGGCCGTGACCCTTTCAGCGGCAATCTGTATCCCGATAAAGCCGGCAGCGCTTTGTATGAAAAAATGTGGCTGCGCTCCTGGAGCAATCATATGTACCTGTGGTACCGCGAGCTGCCGGATCTGGACCCGGCGCCTTACAGCGTCGCGGACTACTTTAACTTGCTGAGAACCACGCAGCGTACCGACTCCGGCGCTTTCAAAGACAACTACCATTTCGCCGAAGACACTGCGACTTACCTCAAACGTACACAAGGCGCAGTGCAAAGTGGGTACGGTTTTGAGTGGGTGCTGGCCGCCAACCGGCCGCCGCGGAGCATGCGGGTCGCTTACACAGAAGCCAACAGCCCGGCCGCGCAGGCGATGATTGGCCGCGGCGCCCGCTTACTGGAAGTGGACGGTGTCGATTTTATCAATGACAACACCCAGGCCGGCGTCGACAAAATCAACGCGGCTTTGTCGCCCGCCAAAGCCGGTGAATCCCATCAGTTTACCTTCAGTGATGTCAACGGCAACCGGCGCAGTTACACGCTGGTGTCGGCCGATGTGCCGACTGTGCCGGTGCAGAATGTCAAAGTGCTGCAGCAGGGCAACAGAAAAGTGGGTTATCTGCAGTTTAACAGCCATATCGCTGCCGCTCAGCCGCAGCTGATCAGCGCGGTCGAGCAGTTCCGCAGCGCGGCAGTCAACGAACTGGTGTTGGATATGCGCTACAACGGCGGTGGTTTGCTGGCGCTGGCGTCGCAGCTGGGCTATATGCTGTCCGGACCGAACCAGATCCAAAGCCGGCCCTTTGAGACGATGAAGTTTAACGACAAACATCCGACCACAGATCCACAAACTGGCCGGCCACTGCAGCCGACGCCATTCTACACCCGGCAGATTGATTACAATGCCGGCGTGCTGACCAACCAGAACCTGCCCAATCTGAACCTGAGCCGGATCTTTGTGCTGACCACCGACGGCACCTGCTCGGCCAGCGAAGCGCTGATCAACGGTCTGCGTGGCATCGATGTCGAAGTGATCCTGATTGGCGGCCAAACCTGTGGCAAACCATATGGCTTTTACCCGACCGATAACTGCGGTACCACTTATTTCACTATTCAGTTCTCTGGCGTCAATGCCAAAGGTTTTGGTGAATTTTCTGATGGTTTCGTACCGACGCCTGCGCCACGTTTTGCAGCTGACGTCAAAGGCTGCCCGGTGGGGGATGATTTCAGCCGGGCCTTGGGTGACAGCGAAGAAGGCATGCTGAAAACCGCGCTGTATTACAGCCAGCAGAACAGCTGTCCGGTGTTGGCGCTCAGTGCGCTGACGGAATCCGCTGCAGCGGAACAAGTCAGCCACAGTGACGGCCTGGCGATTGCGCCGCCAGCCAGCAGCTCACCAGACCAGATGATCCGCCAGCCGATCGGGCTCTGACATCCTGACCAGCCGCTCTGCGGTGTTGCCGCCCGGTGACACCGCAGAAGCCGGCGAATGCAAAAAATCTGACCATTTTTGTTTCTGTAACAGAAACCGACGGTTTTTCTGCGCGTCCTGTGATAAATCGCTGATAAATTCCCGCAGCGGTTTCATATCGTCAGACTTCAGCCATCTTTCCTAAGCTTCTGCGTCGGTGTTCCGGCGATGGGAGTCGGAAGCAAACAGTTTTGTTTGGATCTAAGGAGAGAACACCATGTCACATATCTTTGTGGTCAGTTACACCGACGAAGCCAATTTTGATCAAATCACCAAGCTGCAGCGGGCGCTGGACAACATCGGGCCTGGCCCGGTCGAGGCAGAGCCGGCGGCCAATGCTTTTGTTGCGACGCTCGACTGGGGCGTCAGCGGGCGCGACCTGGCCAATCTGAAAGGCAAGCTGAATAGCACTGTGCCCATTGTGGTGGCGGTGGCGGTTGATGATGCGCGCGCGGTGCAGATTGATGCCTTTTACTGGACCCGGGCTTTTACCGATCTGGTCCGCCAGAGCGCCCGCACTTATTGGGGCAACTGGAGCCTGAATCAGCAAATTGTCGCTGGCGCGGTCGGCTATATCGACGCACAAAGCGGCAGCTTTACCAAAGTGGCCGATTTACCGGGCACTGATATTCAGCGGTTGTCCGCACCGGCCGCCTGGTCGATTGAAAGCTCGTCCGTGCGTCAGACCCAATCCAGTGTCGAATTTAAAGGTGGTTATTTTGACCCGTCTTCCGGCACTGAAGTGACCGCCGGCCTGGATGTCGCCTGGTCTTTTGCCAAAGAAGGTTCTATTGCTTCCAACGCCACAGTCAGCGGCCAGTCGGCGCTGAATGATTTTGGCACTGTGCTGCAAAACAACTTTAACTGGCTGTTGGAAAAAGCCCGCTCGGTCGGTTATGCCACGCCGGATGGCGGCATCCGGCAGGGCTTTGGCGTGGTCACTCATGTGCGGCATTGCCGCGGCGTGATGAATCTGGGCTCCAAAAACGCCAACAGCAGTTTCTCGGTGGTCGGTTCGGTCGATGGGGTCAGTGCCATGACCGGCACCGGCAAAATCAGCGGCTCGGTCAAAGGCTCCTACAAAGAAGTGAACAAAACCAGTGCTTTTGAAAGCTGGTTGTGGCCGGCAGAACCCAATGAAGCTGCTGCCGGTGAAGTGGCTTTGTGTTATCAGTTTGCCAGTTTTCAGGGCAAACAGCTGATCCCAACCTGGCTGCAGTTGCTGGATAATTTCCGGGTGATTTTCGACAACTCGCACGGAGGCACTTATATCGGCAACTGTACTATTGAGTACATCACCACCGACGACAATACGGTGCGCCGGCTGGAAACCAAAGTGCCGGGTGGTCAGGTCAAAACGCTGGATAACATTCCGCTTAATGCGCTGGACGTGGAGATCACGGTGCATTTTACCGCCGGTGACACTTATCACTTTATGGTGGACGCGCCGCTGACCCGTTTGCTGAACGGCAGTATGACCATTGATTTGTCGGGGGTCTGGCCCTGGGGCTCCAAAGCGGAGATCCGCGACAATCAGGGCCAGCTGTAGCAGGCATCTGTCGCTGGCATTGCTGGCGTCGATACAAATAAAAACAGGGACTTCGCGTCCCTGTTTTTTCTCACTCAGCAGTGCTGATGGCAGAGCTGAGCGTTGTCCCAACC
>CBINNO010000020.1:0-36044 GCA_966252055.1 uncultured Rheinheimera sp.
TTCAGGGCGTGCAGGGGCCGGTTGATTCCCGCACCAGCAGCTCCGGAATAAACACCGGCTGTTGCTCCACGGTCGCTTTGCTGGCACCCGGTCTGGTATGACGGAACAGCAATTCGGCGGCACGGCCGGCGATGGTGCAGTTGGGCTGGTGCGCGGTGGTCAGCGGCGGCCAGGTCTGGCGCGAGAACGGGCTGTTTTCAAAGCCGACAATCGACAGTTGCTGCGGGATTTGCACATTGGCCAGCCGGGCGCTGAATAACGCACCGGCGGCAATTTCGTCGTTACAGGCAAAAATAGCCGTGGGCTTCTGCGTCTGGCTCAGCAGATGCTTGGCGCCCTTGACCCCCGATTCAAACGAATAGCTGCCGGGCACGATAAACTTCGGATTGGCCTGAATGCCTCTTTTGGTCAGCGCGGCTTTAAAACCGGCCAGCCGTTCACCGCTGGAGCTGTGCTCTTCATCACCGCACAAAAAAGCGATCTCGGTATGACCCAGTTCCAGCAAATGGTTGGTGATCTTAAAGGCGGCTGTGAAGTCGTCGACCAGCACGCAATTGGTCAGCTTGGGCGATGGCGTCGAACCAGAAATGATCCGGACAAAATCCACCCCAATCTTTTCCAGCGCTTCAGCAATTTCCGGCATTTCGGAAAAAGGCGGCGTTAACACTAAGCCGGCCAGTCTGGAATGCTGCACCACATCAATCACTTCCTGCACTATGCCGGGCGATTTGGCATTGGTGGGGTGGATCAGCAGCTCGTAACCATGTTTACGGCAGGCATCCAGCAAACCCCGTTGCATATCAATGACATAATAAGCGTTGGGGTTGTCGTAGATATAACCGATGCTGTAAGAGCGGGTGCTGGCCAGATTACGGGCCGCTGCATTGGGCTGATAATTCAGCTGGGCAATCGCCGCCGTGACTTTTTCCAGCGTGGCCTTTTTCACCGAGGGCTCATTATTCATCACCCGCGATACAGTCTTGATTGACACGCCAGCCAGCTCGGCGACGTCGTTAATCGTTGCTTTCATAGCGCATACCTGACAGATCATCCGCTGCTATTGTCCGCTTTGTAGCGCCTGCTATGGTGCGGATTTCTGCTGTTTTCGCCAGCAAAATGACAGCGTTGGTCTTTTTGTAAGAATTAATGAACTAAGGGATACAACGTTTTGGCCAAAACAGCAATTGTTTCTTTGGCAAAAAGTGGGTAAAAAACAGCCGGCTCCTGATGGCAATAAAGAAAATCCGGAAATAAACAACTACATAGCTAAGCTGGTGATGGTAAAACAGTTTTTGGCATTGTCAGCCTGAGTGGATTTGAGGTTAGTTCAGGCCTTGCTAAAACAGCAGAATTCCGCCTAAAAAATCATCGGTCAGGGTTTGCAAATCAAAATTTTTTTGTGTATGTTGAATTTTAATGACAGCGTTGTCATTGCAGGGCAGATTAAAAATTATCGCACTCGAAGAAAAAACAGGAATGGGAGAAGCTCATGTCGCACAATAAGATGAATAAGTGTGCAATGGCTGTGAAACTCGGTCTGTTGGTCAGCACCGGCGCCTTGATGGCTCCGGCAATGGCCCAGGACACGAACGCAGCCGGCGCCACGACAGAACAGCAGATTGAAGTGATTCAGGTTCGGGGTCTGCGTGCCAGTACCGCCGCTTCAATCAACACCAAACGCTTTGCGGCGTCTCAGGTCGATGGCATTACCGCACAGGACATCGGTAAATTACCGGACGTCACTATTGCGGACTCACTACAGCGGATCACCGGTGTGCAGATTGAACGGGTGGCAGGTGAAGGCGGTCCGGTGCAAATCCGTGGTTTACCGCAGATCGACACCACGTTAAATGGCGAAGTGTTTTTAAGCGCCACCACTATTGATGCGTCTGCGGCGGACTTCAGTGACCTGCCATCTCAGTTGTTCTCCGGCGTGGACGTGTTCAAATCCGGTGAAGCCAAACACGCTGCCAAGGGCATCGCCGGTTCTATCGATTTAAGAACCCGCCGTCCTTTTGATATGGATGAAGGTTTCACTTTTGCCGGCGGTGCGGAAATGACCCGCGGTTCGATCAGCAAAGAAAATGACCCGATGTTTAATGCCTTTGCGTCATTCCGTGAAGAGAAATGGGGTTTGCTGGTATCGGCAGTCACCAGCGAAGCCACGCTGGCAACCGACTATAACGGTTATTTTGATACTTCAGAAAACGGCGGTATCGGTGCAGCCAATAACAACCACACCTGGGGGCCGAACCCGCGCGGCGAGAACATTCGTCATGTCGTACCACAGGGTTTCTCTGCATTCAACAAAACCGAAGAACGTGAACGCAATGCGTTTCAGTCTTCGTTCCAGGCCGATGTTGCGCCAGGCATTGAGCTGGTCGCCGACTACTTCTACACCGATCAGGAACGTTTTAACGCCCGTAGCGGTTTTTCACAAAATAACCGCTGGTACACCTTTAATGACTATGCCTACCCAACAGCCAATGGCTGGACTGGTGACACCTTTACCGACAAAGACGGTAACAAATGGGGTGGCGTCAACGCTTTCTATATGAAGCCATGGCGTCTGCAGTCGTTTACCCAGGTCAATATCAACGAAGAGAAATCACGTAACCTGAACCTGCAACTGAAGTTTGATCTGGATGGTCCGCTTAAAGGTGACCTGCGGATGACTCGTGCCGATGCCACCCATCGCATGCGTCACGGTTATGGTGAAGGCGACATGCTGAGCATCGACAAAGGCACGCTGGTGACGGGGCCTGGTCAGTTCAGCCAGGGCGCCAACTGTAAAAACGGCGAAGCCATTGTCGGCGCGAGCGGTGGTTGTTTCGCCCGCTTTTCACCAGGTGGTATCGAAAGCAACAATTTCCTGCTGACCTATGATGCGTCCGGCAAACACCCGGTCTTTGGTGGTTTTGACCAAATCGTCAACGGCGGCGCTGGTCCGCGCAGCGTAGCTGCTTATATGGCTGATCTGAATTCTTATCATGTTGGTGCTTTCTCGTCAGAAGGCAATACGGATACTTCAGGTGAAATCAATACGCTGAGCACCAAGTGGAACTATGAGTTCCAGAATGACGGCCCTATCCGCAGTGTCGATTTTGGCGTACGGATGCTGGAGCGTGCGGTTGATCGCGATGACTTCACTTATACCTCTACCTTCGGCAATGGTTGCGATATCGCCCAGTGGAAAGCGGTTGACCAATATATCAACGGCTCGCCAAACTGTGTCGGTAACCCGGCTGCTGGTGAATATCTGAAAGTAGACACCGTATTTGACGGCCAGACCATCAAAGCCGGGACCTGGATGCCGTATACGCTGTTAGGCCCAACTAAGCTGGATCAGTACACCACAGTGTCCTATCAAACCAACTTCGGCGGTGTCAGCGGCATTCCAGGCGTTTGGGTCATAGATCCAAGTAATTTCCGCGATCCAAAAGCGTTCCATGAGAAAACTTTCGGTAACGTACAGCGCGTTGAAAACGCCGGTGCCAGCTATGACGTCGGACTGGATGAGTTCAACTACTTCGCGCAGGCGAACTTCGAACACGGCATTTTCAACGGTAACTTTGGGATCAAAGTGGTTGAAACGGACCTTTATGTGAAGCAAAACCTGACGGGTGCGAACCTGCCGCACAGCGGTCTGGCGCCAGACACTGGTGATGTGGTGACTGAGCGCAGTTACACCGATTACCTGCCATCACTGAACATTAACGCTAATGTTACCGATGACGTGATCCTGCGTGCTGCGTTTTCGAAAAATATGCAGCCACTGGACCTGATGACCTGGGGCGGCGGTAAGTCAGTCGGGATGGCGATCAACGGCGACTGTAACTGTCTGCGGGTGGTGAACGGTAACTTGACCGGTAACCCGTCGCTGAATCCTTGGCGTTCGAAGAACTACTCGCTGTCTGCTGAATATTATGCCGGCAGTGCATCGATGTTGTATCTGGCAACCTACAAAATCGACATTGAAAGTTTCACTAAATCCGGGACTGTGATGATCGATGAGCCGGATCTGGATGGTATCAAGCGCGGTCCATGGCCGTTTACCACGCAGGTACAAGGGAACGGCGGCAATGTGACGGGTCTGGAACTTGGTGGCCGTTTAGCGCTGAACGACGTGATCGGCGATGACAGCTTCTTCTCAGGTTTCGGTCTGGATGCCAACTACACGCTGAGCAAATCAGAACAGGATGCCAAGGGCATTGGCGGTAAAGACTTGCCATTCCCGGGCATGTCGGAAGATACCTACAACCTGGTGGTCTGGTATGAGCAGGGTGGCTTCTCGACTCGTCTGGCCTGGAACTCGCGCAGCCCACGTCTGATCACCCAAGGTGGTGAGGCGGTTGGCGGCCAGTCGCTGTATCAGGACACTTACTCGCAGCTGGATTTAAGCATTGCTTATGACATTAACGAGATGGCCAGTGTCTATCTGAACGGCTCGAACATCACTGAAGAATTCCAGCAAACTTATCTGGAATTCAAATCGCAAAAAGCCTTCCAGAACGTGTATGAAGCACGCTGGACTGCCGGTGTTCGCGTCAAGTTCTGATAAGGACTTGCAGCTCAGCTGAAACAAAAACCGTCGTGGCCTGGCTGCGACGGTTTTTTTACACTGATGATTCTGTATTCTGCTTTTATCACAAAAAATAACAGGAACCCTCTGTATGCAACAGGTCAGATCTATCGTGATTGCCGGTGGTGGGACTGCTGGCTGGATGTGTGCGGCGGCACTCAGTCAGCATTTTGCCGCAACCGCATTTGCCGGCCAGCCCGTGCATATCCGCCTCATCGAATCTTCCGAGCTTGGTACTGTGGGCGTGGGGGAATCGACGATTCCGAGCATCCGCCGTTTTTATGCCCGGCTGGGTCTGTCCGATATTGATGTGATCAAAGCAACCCGGGCCAGCTGTAAGCTTGGCATTGAATTTCGCAACTGGCGTCAGCCAGGCCACAGTTTTATTCATCCTTTTGGCCTGTTTGGTCAGCCGCTGAATCAACTGCCATTTGTGCAGTGTTATCTGGCGGCCCGTCAGGCCGGTTTAAGTCATTCGTTGCAGGACTATTCGCTGGGCGTCGGTCTGGCGCGGGAAAATAAATTCTGTCTGCCCGAGCCTAACCCAAGCTCGATGCTGACTATTTTTGACTGGGCGCTGCATTTTGATGCGTCTTTGTTTGCAGTGCTGATGCGCCAGTGCGCTGAGCAAAAAGGCGTGGTGCGTACCGATGCCAAAATTGTTTCGGTACAGACCGATGACGCCGGCATTAAAGATTTATTACTCGACAGCGGCGAAGTGGTCAGTGCCGATTTATATATCGACTGTTCTGGTTTTCGCGGCTTGCTGATTGAACAGGCGCTCAATACGGGTTACGAAAGCTGGCAACACTGGCTGCTCTGCGACCGCGCGGTGGCCGTGCAGACTGAAGTGCAGGGCGAGCCGGTTGCCCGCACCCGTGCCACGGCCCAGAGCGCCGGCTGGCAATGGCGCATTCCGCTGCAGCATCGGCAAGGCAATGGCTATGTCTATGCCAGTCACCTGATGAGCGATGACGAAGCGACGGCGACCATGCTGGCGCATACCGATGGTGCCGTGCTGCATAGCCCGCGTCATTTCCGTTTCACGCCGGGCCGGCGTAAGCTGGCCTGGCACAAGAACTGTGTGGCACTTGGGCTGGCTTCAGGTTTCCTGGAGCCATTGGAAAGTACCAGTATTGCGCTGATAGAGACCTCGATTGATCGATTGTTGCTGACGTTTTCACAACCGCAATATCAACAGGCCGATGTCGATCGTTTTAACGAAGTGACCAGGCTTGAATATGAACGGATCCGCGATTTTATCATCCTGCATTACAAACTCAGCCAGCGAACCGACAGCGAACTGTGGCGACATTGCGCGGCGATGGATATTCCACCAGAGCTGAGCCGTAAAATAGACGCCTTCCGGTTCCAGGCCGAAGTGCCGCGGTTGCCCTGGGAGATTTTTGGTGCCGACAGCTGGCTGGCGTTATACGAGGGCATGGGGCTGCTGCCGGCACAAGTACCCGCTGCAGCCTTGCAGTTGCCGCAGCAGGCGTTGCTGGCTGAACTGGCGAAAACCCGCAGCTTTATCAGCCGTACTGTGCAGCAGGTGCCGTCACACCCTGAGTTTTTACAGCGTTTCTGTGGTTATCAGCCGCTGACAGCGCTGTGCCGGGACCAGGATAAGGAGATGGCACTGTGATGACAGAGCAGCCTCATCATTTGCAGCATTTTGTCATTGCGGGCGGCGGCACTGCCGGCTGGATCGCGGCTGCCACGCTGGCGCGGATTTTCCATAATGCAACTGACAATGCTCAGGTGCGTATCTCTTTGGTTGAATCCGAAGAAATTGGCATTATCGGCGTCGGCGAAGCGACCATCCCGCCGATTCTGGAAGTGATCAGTAGCCTAGGTATTGATTTGACCGAGTTTATTCAGGCTACTCAGGCGAGTTTTAAATGGGGTATCCGTTTTGAGGACTGGCATACCAAAGGGCAGAGTTTTTTCCATCCTTTTGGTGCTTTGGGTCGGCGTATCGACGGCCATGAATTTTACCAGTGTTGGCTGAAATGCCGGGCGGCAGGTGACCCAACGCCGCTGATGGCGCATTCGCCAGAGGCGGTGCTGGCTGCCCAAAACAAATTTTATCTGCCGTTTCAGGCGGCCAATACGCCGCTGGCCGGTGCCCAATATGCACTGCATCTGGATTCGGCACTGGTTGGTAAATATCTGCGCCAGTATGCTGAAAAACTGGGCGTGAGCCGGCTGGAAGGCAAAATTGAATCGGTGCATCAGCATCCCAATGGCGACATTGCGGCGCTGGTATTGCAGGATGGCCGTAAGCTGGCCGGTGACTTCTTTATCGACTGTACCGGTTTTCGTGGCATCCTCATCGAACAGACGCTGAAAGCCGGCTATGAAGACTGGAGCTGGATGCTGCCGTGCAACAGAGCTGTCACTGTCCAGACCGAAAATGTGGCAGATCCAAAACCTTACACGGTCGCGCGGGCACAGGATGCCGGCTGGACCTGGCAAATTCCGTTACAGCATCGCGGTGGCAATGGTTATGTCTATTGCAGTGACTTTATCAGTGACGACAAAGCGCGCGAAACGCTGCTGGCAACGGTTGAAGGCAAACCTCTGATTGAGCCGCGGCTGATCCCTTTTGTCACCGGCATTCGCAAAGAAGCCTGGCGGCGCAATTGTTTGGCGCTGGGGCTGGCGCAGGGCTTTCTGGAGCCGCTGGAGTCGACGGCCATTCACCTGGTTTCCAAATCGCTGCAGTTGTTTGTGCGGATGTTTCCGTCGCAAGGTGACAATGAGGTGATCCGGCGCGAATTTAACCGCCGCCTGTATGCCGATTATCAGGAAATCCGCGATTTTCTGGCGCTGCACTACTGTGAAACCAGTCGCACCGATACGGAGTTCTGGCGTTGGTGCCAGCAGATGCCGGTGTCCGACAGTCTGCGCCACAAACTGGAGTATTTTCGTGCCAGCGGCAATATCATCCCAGGCGCAGAGGAAATGTTTCTGCAGACCAGCTGGTACGCGGTATTTACCGGTATGGGCGTGTTGCCTCGTCGCTATAATCCAACCCTGGATGCGCTGGATACCGCGAAGTTGCAGCTGAGCCTGCAACAAGGCCAGCAGGCGATAGCCCGTTATGCCCTGACCCAGCCATCACATGGTGAATTCTTGCGGCAATACTGTCCGGCACAGAAACTCTGAATTCGTGTGAACCGATAAACAACAACGCCGGCATGACCGGCATTGTTGTTTGGTCCCGTGTCTTGGGATCAGCGGGCATCTGGTGCCGCCGCCTGACAATGGCGGTGGATAAATTCCTGATGGGTGGTGGCCTGACTGGCTGCTTGCGTCATTGACTGGCGCATCTGCGCAAGTTTGTGCTGCAGTACATCAAGCGGGACTGCGCCTGCTCTGGGATCAAACTGCTGAGGCTGGACGCGAAAACCGTTATACATCGCCAGCCAGCTGCTGTGCTTAAAGGATTCCTGGTCATAGATCGCAACGTGCCCCCGATGGCGGTACAGCTCAATCTTATGCGCCAGCGTATCCGGGATGCTCATATCGGCGCAATAACGCCAGAATTCGGTGTCGCGCCGGTCGGTCAGTTTGTAGTGCAAAATCAAAAAGTCGCGGATCTGTTCCAGCTCGAGATTATGCAGCCGGTTTACTTCAGCAATATCGCAATCGGCAAAACCATGCAGCGGGAAAAAAGCTTCCAGCTTGGCGAGCGCCGTTTGTACCAGCGAAATGCTGGTCGATTCCAGCGGTTCGAGGAAACCACTGGCAAGGCCGAGCGCAAAACAGTTTTTGTGCCAGATTTTGTCACGGCGGCCCGGTGTGAAGCTGATTTTGCGCGGTTCCATTAAAGGTTCGCCGTCAACGGTGTCGAGCAGTGTCTGGCGCGCAGCCTCGTCCGAACAAAACGCACTGGAGAATATATGGCCGTTACCCATGCGGTGCTGCAACGGAATGCGCCATTGCCAGCCTGCATCCATCGCAATAGAGCGGGTGTACGGCAAAATAGGGCCGCTGCTGCTGGTCTGTACTGCAAAAGCACCGTCGCACAGCAGCCAGTGCTGCCAGCTCTGGTAACCAACCCCCAGTGCCTGGCCCAGCAATAAACTGCGAAAGCCGGTGCAGTCAATAAACAGATCTGCATCCAGCCGGCGGCCGTCTTTGAGCTGCAGCGCTTCGATAAAACCATTGTCGGCTCTGAGCTGTACCTCGCTGATTTCACCATCCAGGTGGGTCACTCCGGCCGCCAGCGCATGTAGTTTTAAGTGTGCCGCGTACAACCCGGCATCAAAGTGATAAGCGTAGTTATAGTCGGCCAGCGGCGACGGCGGTTGCGGGTGTGGCTGGGCAAATTTGCCCTGACGCGACAGCACACAGGCAAAGCTGTAGTCTTCGAAATTGACGGCTTCGCCACTGGCAGCCAGCCGGTTCAGATAATGATGAAAGGCAACGCCGTCGACCGGCAGGCCAAAATCAGCAAAAGGGTGGAAAAAGCGACTGCCTGGCTGATACCAGTTTTCAAATTCAATCCCGAGTTTAAAGCTGGCCTGGGTGGCTTTGATGAAGGTTTGCTCGTCCAGTCCGACTTTGTGATTGAAGTGAACGATACCGGGGATGGTCGCTTCACCGACACCGACGGTGCCAATCTGGCTGGATTCCAGCAAGGTGATTTGCAGCGGTTGACCAAGATTAAGGCGGGCCAGGCTAATGGCGGCCATCCAGCCGGCGGTGCCTCCTCCTGCGATAACAATTTTACGGACTGCGGTCATAGTTACCTCTGTTGTTTCTTGGTGTTCTACACCGGGATGATAACGTTGTCAATTGCACTCTGACAGTCTGCTCAGGGAGAAGGGTGTTAATCACATCGTCACTATCATATTCAATGCGTCGATATTTTTTTAATTTTGACTTATCTGTTTTTTATAAGAAAATACTGCTGTGATTGTATAGTGAAGATGACAGCTGTAAAGGCTGCTTGCCGAGACTGGTTGCTTTGTCTGAGTTGTTGTAGCGGCAACTGGTGACACCACAACATTGAGCAGTGGTTTTTTTGGGATTTCTGATGGCCATTTTTAGAGATCTCCTTATAGAGCAAGGTTCACAGACTTGTTTTGCGGTGCTGCCGGCTTGAGAAAAAAAGCATAAAAAAACTACAAAAAGATGATGACAACGCTGTCATTCATTGCTAGGATGTTTTTAACGACAGGTTGCTGGGTACAGCTGGTCGCCAGCGGTTTTGTTATTTCTGGTAGCATGCCGCGTTAGATATCAGGCTGACTGGAGCCTGATATTGATCTCCCTTGTCGCGGATTATATTGTTGGTAGTTGGCAATATAATCTGGCCAGTCAAACGGATGTTGTGTTTTATTTGCCAATCCTTATCCAAGGGTATTTGCAGGATACTATTTTTAGTGTCCTGCTTTTTTATTTTCTTTTAAACACATATGTATGCCTGCCAAAGCCGTTGCGCTGACCTGTCAATAAAATGGTATCAGGCTGGTATCTCTGTATTGTTTCGCTGAAAATCATCAGTCAGTGCGGGCCAGGTAAATATCGCAGGAGCAGCAGATGCAGCAGTGGCGTTGGGGCATTATTGGTTGTGGCAATGTCACGGAAGTAAAAAGCGGGCCGGCTTACCAGCAGACCGCAGGGTTTGCCCTGCATGCTGTGATGCGGCGGGATGCTGTCAAAGCAGCTGACTACGCCAGTCGTCATCAGGTGCCGGTCTGGTATCAGGATGCGGATGCATTGATTCAGGACTCACAGGTTGATGCCGTGTACATTGCGACGCCGCCAGACAGCCATCTGGCCTATGCATTGAAAGTGGCGCAGGCGGGTATACCTTGTTGTGTGGAAAAACCGATGGCACTGAGCACCGCTGAATGCGCACAGATGACAGCGGCCTTTGCCCGCGCCGGTGTCCCTTTGTTTGTCGCTTATTATCGTCGTTCATTGCCGCGTTTTTTGCAGGTGCAGCAATGGTTGCAGCAAGGCAAAATCGGTGTGATACGACATGTGCACTGGAGTTTCAGCCGGGCGCCAAACCCGCTTGATCTCAGTAGTGCTGCCAACTGGCGCACCAATCCGCAGCAGGCCGGCGGCGGCTATTTTGTCGATTTGGCCAGTCATGGTCTGGATTTGCTGATGTACCTGCTGGGAGACATTGTGGAGGTGCAGGGGCAGGCCTTGAATCAGCAGCGCTTGTACGTCGCCGAAGACGCGGTCAGCGCACACTGGCGACATGCGCCGCAGGCGGATGGCAGCTGTGCCAGCGGCAGCGGCTTCTGGCATTTTGGCACCGACGGCCGGCGCGACAGCGTCGAAATTATCGGCAGTCAGGGACACATCCGGTTTTCGGTGTTTCAGGACGAACCGGTGCAACTGGTTTGGGCCGGTGAAACGCTCAGCCTGCAGATTGAAAATCCGCCACATATACAACAGTTTCATGTGGCCAATATGGCGGCAGAATTACAGGGACAGGGCCCGCACCCATCCACAGGCCGCAGCGCTTTGCTGACGACCGCCGTAATGGAATCAGTGTTAACCGGTCAGCCGCTGTCGGCTTTATTGCCGCGCTGAGCCGGTGCAACTGGCTTTGCGCTTGTCGGGACAGTGGCATCACTGGCAGTGGCTTGTACCGCTGTGTCCAGTCTTTGTCGGATAAAAACGGCGCTGTCGGCCAGCCAGCGCTGACTGGCTGCCGCCTGTGGTAAGGCCAGCGGCGCCACATGCACCAGTCCCTGATAAAACGCCGGTTGCACCACAACGCCAGCCTCCCGCAAACGCGTCACCAGCCGTTCGCTGTCGCTGAACAGTAAGTCGCGGCTGCCACTTTGTACCAGCACGGGTGGGAAACCGCGGCTGAAATCACTGAGCAGCGGCGAAACCGCCGGCAAACGCCAGTCGGCGGGTCGGGCATAAGCGGCGGCGGCCCGCAGCAAATGGCGCTGATCATCAAAATAGGGTTCTGCAGCTGTTCGCGGCCGGCGGGTTGTCAAATCCAGCCAGGGCGACCACAGGACAACGGCACAGATGTCTGGTTGCTGCAGCGCCAGCACAGTCGCCAGACTGGCGCCGGCGGAATCGGCGAACAGCACCGTTTGTCTGGCACCGAGTGTTGTACGTAAAGCACCGACGCTACGCTGCAGTTGTTGCTGAATTTGCTGCCAGTCATGCTGTGGGGCCAGCGGATAGTCCGGAATATAGACATCCAGGCCGGTGGCGCGGGCAAATAATGCCGCAGTGCCGGCGGTGCTGCGGGCACTGAGCAGGGTAAAAGCGCCACCATGCAGGTAGATGGCATAAGCGTCCGGCCTTGCCTGGGGCGGGCTTACTTTGAGGATCTGCAGGCCACCGGCCTGCAGGGTAGTGAGGCGACAGCCACTCTGACGCACCAGCGCTGCCGCTGCGGGTCTTGCCAGCTGTTCCAGTTGTTGTTGCTTACGTCGCCAGCCGGCGATATCGCCCGGTTGTGGGTAGTCCGCTAACTGACTGACCGCAGGCAGTTGCCGGATGTAAGCGGCAAACTCAGCATCTGCAGCGGCTGGCATGGCCATGCAGCCGGCGCAGAAGATAAACGCCGCCCGGGTCCTTTTAGACCAGTCGGGCAGGTTTCCCGCCAGCAGCTCACTTTGTTTTGGCCACCTTGCAGACGACAACCAGCTGTTCACGCCGGCCTCTGCAGCCGGCTGGTCAGATGGTGACCTAACCGCAGGGCCAGTGCGGCGATGGTCAGTGTCGGGTTGACCGTCGAGCCACTGCTGAAGACGGTGCCGCCATTCAGGTACAGGTTCGGATGGTCATGGCTGCAGCAGTTGGCGTCGACCACCGAATCCATCGGGTTGGTCCCCATGATGGTGGTGCCAAGTGTGTGGGCATCTGAGCCCATATGCATCTCAATATGCACTTCGGCGCCCAGTGCCTTGGCCATCTGCCGGTATAAGTCTGCACTGTGCTCGCAGCTTTTTATTGCATAGTCATCGGGTTGCCAGTGCACGACCGGCAGTGGCAGGCCCAGTACGTCCCGCGCTGTCGGGTGCAGCAGTACCCGGTTGTCCCGATGAGGCAACTGTTCATGCTGTACATAAGAACTGAAACGCCGCACGGCTTTGTGGCGGATCGCCTGATCGAGCGCCTCACCGCTCAGACCCTGGTCAATCAGTTCCTCGCTGACCGCTTCCAGCGGGTTGCCGTTTAAGATGGAAAACTTCTTGCCGCCCATCTTGCGGCGGAAATCGCCGTCCATAAACTGGGTGATACCCGTGATCCCAATGGGGCCGCGGCCGGCGTACACCGGCAGAGGGCAGTCGAAGGCTGCCGAGATATGCGGATGATCCATCAGATTACAGCCAACCAGGCCGGAAGAATTGGCGATGCCCGCCGGGCTGTGCGTTGTTTTGGACATCAGCAGAATTTTGCAGCTCTCGATGGCGTTGGCCGCCAGCACATAATACCGGGCCTGAATGGTCTGGCGGGTGCCGTTCGGCTCCAGATAGCTGAGCTGGCTGATGGAGCCGTCAGCAGCATCACTGAGCTGACTGACCACGGCGTTGTAGCGGATGTCAGCACCGGCCTGCAGGGCTTTGTCCAGCGTCATGTCGGCGCAATACTGTGCGCCGATCGGACAAATCGGCACACAGTTGTTGTTGCCGCAACAGGCAGGGCGTTGGTCATAGAACTGACTGTTACGGGCCACCGGTTCCTGAAAGAGCTCCATACCTATCGCTTTCAGTGGCGCTGCGAGGACCTGATCCATATGAGAGAAAGCTGGTGGAGGCATCGGAAACGCTTTGCTACGTGGGGCATCGAGATGGGGAATATCGCGGCCGGCCACGCCCATCTCGTATTCGGCTTCACAGTAAAAAGGCTCCAGCTCGGCATAACTGAGCGGCCAGTCGCGGCCGACGCCATAGTGGCTGTGTAACTGAAAGTCTTTGGCGAGAAAACGCCAGGATGCAGAACCCCAGTGCCATGTAGTGCCGCCGGCGGCACGGATATAAGTGGTGTGGTAAGGTTTGGCGGTCCAGGTCAGGTATGCCGGATCGCCGACCGGATCGGCATGGCGGGCATGGGCTTTTGCCGGATAGGGCGCCATCGAATCCCAGCGTGAGCTTTGCCGGCTGCGCTCTGCCAGCTGATGGCGCTGTAATTTTTCGCCGGCTTCGAGGATCAGCACGCGGGCGCCATTGCGGGCCAGCACCCAGGCCGTCATCGCGCCGGCCACGCCTGAACCCACGACCACAACATCATAAATTTGCGCTTGCATCAGAAACCCTCCGCCTGTTGCCAGAAGTTCACCTGACCATGGCAACTGAGCCTGGCGCGATAGTGACGGCTCAGCAACTGGCGGCTGTAGCCACCGCCGGTTTCAAAGCGCTGATCACGGGCTGGCAGATAGGATTTGCCGGTGTAGAGTGTTTTCAGCAGCAGTTTCAGCAACGGGCCTGCGTTGCTGTCCTGATGGAGTTCGGCCGGCTGGCGGGCGCTGCGCAGTAACGAGTTCAGCAATTGTTGGCTGGCTGGTGGCAGAGCCTGCCACAGCGCAGGCAGCTGTTGCTGCAGATAAGTCAGTGGCAGGCGGTAGTGTTGCTGCAAAAATTGCTGCAACAGCTGATAGTCAGCAGTACTGGCGCGGCCGGACCAGGCCAGCGGCAACAATCCCAGCGCGGCAACGCTGAGACTTTGTTTGATAAATTGGCGACGTTTCATCACAACCTTCATTGTTAAAGACCGGAAAAGACTGTTACTGACTGAGCAGCGGGGCCCGGCTGGCCAGTGTTTTGCGCAGTTGCAGATAGATTGCAGCCATCAGCAATGAACCCAGAACCGAACCGGCGTACTTGGCCAGCGAACCTTGCGGGACATCGGCCAGGTGGAACAAATAGTTAAACCAGGGGTGGAGCAGATAAATCAGAGTGGCGGTCTGGGCAAACCAGCGACTGTGGGGCGAGTGGACCACATTGAGGCTGCTGGCCCACAGGAAGACCAGCGGGCCGGCGATCAGCGCCGTCAGGGGCAGGTCATAGCCCATCACCTGCTGATGCAACTGATAATTGAGCAGAGCTTCCAGCATCAAGAGCAGCACCGCCAGTACAGCCCAGCCACCGGCATAAGGCAGCGGCCGGATTTGTTCCCGCTTGAGCAGAAAACCGATCAGCACAAAAGGCAGCCCGAGGAAAATGGCACTGCGATAGAACAGGTGGCCCTG
The DNA here is from genome assembly GCA_966252055.1 of uncultured Rheinheimera sp. Taxonomy (GTDB): domain Bacteria; phylum Pseudomonadota; class Gammaproteobacteria; order Enterobacterales; family Alteromonadaceae; genus Pararheinheimera. The sequence continues at coordinate 14,775 of CBINNO010000020.1, forward strand.
CTGCAACGGAAACCACTGATAATTGCTGCCGTATTGCAGGAAAACACCAAACAAATACAAGGCGACAGCGCAACACAGCAAGCGTGCGCTGCTGGCCCGGCGGATAAAGTAAACCGCAATAACGGCGACGACCAGCGACGACAGGTACCACAAGTGGTGGTAACCGACCAGTAAGGTCAGCAGGAACTCAGTGGGGTCGGTAAACGCCAGTTCGTAATAGAAATACAGATAGGCCAGTTGCCAGCAACAGAACAGGCCAAACAATTGACCGACCACTGTCGTGGCTTTGCCTTTACGGATGCTGTCATACAGGTAATAGCCGTTGATGATAAAAAAGACCGGCACGGCAATACGAAACAGGCCTTGTGCCGTCAGCACACCCCATAGTTCGCTGTGGTAGCCAATACTGGCACAGTGAATGCCGATGACCATGATGGCCATGACAAACTTCAGATAATCAAGTCCGCTGCTTCTCATCGGAGTGCTCCAGGGTGAATGGTTGAACAGTGGCAGGCTGGCGTGCTGACCAGACCTGCCGGATGTCATCCAGCGCTAATAGCAGCGCCGGACTGAGGAAAAGGGTAATGACGGTGGAAACCAACAGACCGAAACAGATGGAGACTGCCATCGGAATGACAAACTGTGCCTGCTGACTGCTTTCAAACACCACCGGAAACAGGCCAAGCATGGTGGTCACCGACGTAATCAGGCAAGGCCGGAACCGTGCCGCGGCGGCTTGCTGCAGACGCTGGCTTAACGGCAGCGAGGCATTCTGGCTGGCCAGATTGTCCAGCAGCAGAATGCTGTCGTTGACCACAACGCCACAGAGCGCAATCATGCCGAGCAGCGAGAGCAATGACAGTTCCAGTGCCATCAGCCAGTGCCCCAGCACGGCACCGGCCACCGCACAGGGCAACACGGCCATGATGATCAGCGGCCGGCTGAACGACCCGGTCGGAATGGCAATCGCTGCGTACATCAGCGCCAGCACCAGTAAGGCCGCCATCGCCAGTTGATGCAGCATACTGTCGGTTTCGCGGCTGGCGCCCTGCAGACTGGTCTGCAGGTCAGGGAATTGCTGGCGAACCTGCGGCACTATCTGGTTGGTCAGTGTCGCCAGCACCTGTTCTGGCGACGTACGGCTTTTGTCGACGTAGGCATGAACTGTCAGCGCCCGTTGCCCGTTCATGCGATCAATCCGGGCGAGGCCGGCCACCAGCCGGAAATCGGCGACCTGAGCGAAAGGCACCAGCCCACCGCCCGGAACTTTGAGCTGCAGTTGTTGTAAGTGACTGATTTCTCTTCGAAGATGGCTGGGGTAGCGCAGCATGACTTTGGTTTCTTCTGCGTTTTTCACCAACCGCTGAATTTCGATACCGTAGATAGCAGCCCGTACCTGAGTGGCGACTTCGGCCAGACTGAAGCCCAGGGGGACTGCGACGGGTTTCAGCATCAGCTCAATCTGTTCGCTGCCGCTTTGCAGGCTGTCGTACAAGTCGGTGACCCCGCTGACGGAGGCCAGCTCGCTGCGGATAGCGGCCGCAGCCTGCTGCAGGGTGTCGCTGCTGGCGGCGGTCAGATTCAGTGAGACATCCGGGCCCGCCGAACTGCTGGCCGCATCCATCGACAACTGGCGCAAACCGGCAGGCTGACCGATCAGTGCCCGCCAGCGACGGATCAGTTCGCTGGTACTGATATCGCGCTGCTCGGCCGGTACCAACTCGACATAAATACCGGCTCCGGAATCGCCCTGCCGCCAATACAGCTGATTACGCACGACCGGCTGGCCCAGCTCCTGTTCCAGGCTGCGGTCCAACTCGCTCAACTGGCCGGTGATCTGCAGCACCAACTGATGCATCTGCTGATTGGGCAGGCCGTATTCGCCTTGCAGATTGACCTGAATGTAATCGCTGGGGATCGCCGGCCACAGTAAAGTGCGGATATAACCGCTGCTGAGGCTGGCGGCGCAAATCAGCATCAGGCTGAAGGTGGTGCACAGCAGCGGCCAGCGCCAGTGCAGCACCCGCTGCAGCAACGGCCGGTAATACCGGTCCCTGAGCTGCAGCAGCGCTCTGGCTGGCCGGCTCTGCGGGGGTAAGCGGTTGTCGCGGGCCGCCGCCAGATGGGCCGGCAGCAGCAGTTTGCTGTCCAGCACCGAGACTGCCAGAGCTGTGATCACGACGACGCCAATGGTGTACCACATCACGGCCAGTTCGCCCTGCAGGAACAACAGCGGGACAAAAGCCAGAATAGTGGTCAGCACACCGACAGTGCCGGGCAGTGCCACTTTGCGGGTGCCGCGGATCACACTGGCGGCATCCAGCCGGCCACTGTGTTCGGCGTGAGCCATCACACTTTCGCTGACGACAATAGCGTCATCGACCAGAATGCCCAGCACCAGCAGAAAGCCAAACAGGCTGTACATATTGATGGTCAGCTGGCCGAACAGGGGCAGCTGGATCAGGGTCAGAGTTGCCGCACAGCAGGTCAGCAGGCTGACCACAACCCAGAGCGCCGTCCTGACCTGCAAAAACAGGCTCAGAAAAATAAAGATCAGCACGGCGCCCGACAGCAGATTGGACGCCAGCATGCCGAGCCGGCCAGCCAGTTGGGCCGAATTGTCCGACCAGATATCCAGTTTGACACTGGCTGGCAATTGCTGGCTTTTTTGCTGCAGATAGTTGCGAACTTCACTGGCGATCGCGAGGTCATTCTGATCGTCGATCGATTCGACGCTGATCACTTCACCCGGTTTGCCGTTGTAACCGAAAAAAGCGCCTTTTTCTTCAAAAGTATCGCGGATAGTGGCGACATCACCGAGTTTCAGCTGGCGGCCGTCCGGAAACTGACGCAGCACAATAGCGGCAAACTGTTCCGGCTGATAAGCCTGAGCAGCTGCTCGGATTTGCATATCACCGGCGGAGCTGCGCAGCAGACCGGCACCGATATTGCCGGAAGCCTGCTCGACCTGTGTGGCGATGTCGGCCAGTGACAGCTGGTATTTATGCAGGGCTGCCGGGGCCACTTCGATAGAAACTTCATAGCGGGACATCCAGGGAAGCTGGACCCGCCCCATACCGGGCAGCGCGGCCAGCTCGTCCCTGACCTGTTTGGTCACTTCCTTGATGGTGCTCTGATCCATGTCGCCATAAATCTGTACAAACATGACCCGACGCCAGTTGCGGACTATCTCGATCACCGGTTTTTCGGCCTGCCGGGGTAACGAAGAAATACTCTGGATGCGCAACTGGACTTCATCCATCAGTTGCGGCAATCCTGCCGGATCTTTGGCCTCAAGCGTCAGCACCCCGACACCATATTGGGCCTGACTGGTGTAGTGGCGGATCTGCGGCAGCATCCGGATGGCTTCTTCAAGCCTTGCCAGCACTGCTTCTTCTACTTCCTGTGGTGACGCACCCGGGAACTGCGTAGTGATACTGATCAGTTTACTTTGTTGTGCCGGTTCGTATTGTTTGCCGATCGTCAGCGCTGAATAAGCGCCGCCGGCCAGAATAAACAGCGTCAGCAAGGTTGCGGCCACCGGATTATGGACAAACCAGCTGATCAGGCCTCTGCGCAGCGGACTCATTGCACAGCTCCCTGATAAGCAGAGCGGGTTTCATTGTCAAACAGCGGCCGGTTCTGGGTGGCAACCTGCATCCCCGGGATTGGGTTGGCAACCGGCGTTGCCGCAATCCAGTCGCCATCCTGCAGACCGGCGCTGATATAGGCTTTTTCGCCATCGCGGTACAGCACCGTGACGTCACGCAGCTGCAGGGCAGACTGCTCGACCACAATCAGCTGGCGACCGGCCAGCAGCAGTTTGTCCGGTACGATGCTGACCTGGAATTGTCTTTGCCCTCGCACTGACACTTCGACAAAGCTACCAAACACTATTGGTTTGACAGCGCTGTCATTTTTTGTCTTTAAATAAGGATCTGCCAGCTCAACCACACCGTGATGCAGTTGCTCAGCAGACTGCACTGCCGCTTCGGTATGGGTCAGTTTTGCATCGCGATACCAGCTTTGGCCGTCTCGCTCGATTTTCAGCTGGACCGGAATGGGAGCCGGCAGCTGACCGTCTGCAGCACCCAGTAACTCAAGTTGTTGCTGGCTGAGCGGTACACGGATACGGCCACTGTCGGTCCCGTCCAGCCGCAACAAGGCCTGGCCTTTGACAATGTATTCGCCGGTTTCTGCCAGTTTGCTGATCACTAAACCATCAAAAGGTGCGCGGATCCGGGTCTTTTCCAGTTCAGTCTGCAGTAAACCAAGCTGAGCCCGGGCAGCCTGCAGGCGGGCCTGAGCTTTTCGCAATTGCGGTTGTTTCAGCGCCAGTGCACTGTGACGGACGGTGGTACCTGCCAGCTGCAGCTTCGCCACTGCTGCGGCGGCTTCCATTTCAGCAACTTCGGCACTGGCTTCTGCGACAGCAGCGGCGGCGACTTCGATAGCGGCCTGTTGCTGAGCAGTGTCCAGCCTGGCAATGATATCGCCCTTTCGGACAAAATCACCGGGAAACAGCGGGGCTTCAATCAGCTTACCGCTGGTTTCTGCTGCTACGGCAGCCTGAACCTGGCTGGTCAGGGTGCCCTGGCTGTGCAAGGTAAAGCTGTGACTCTGCTGATGTGTCTGACTGATATGGATCTGTGGTTTATTGACGGCTCTGACGGGTTGCTGCTGTTTATCAGAGTGACCTGATATAACAAAAGCCAGACCAGCGCCTGCTGATAAAATCAATAAGGATGATAGCGCTGTCTTTTTTGTCATCTGATTTCCTTTAATTTTCTGATCACAGCCAATTATTTGCTTTGTTAAAATTGTGATATTCAATGCCTGCCTGGTTGCCGCCAAAATAACAATTTCCTTGCTGTTTTCTTAGGTTAAATATTGATTTATTTCTGATTTAATTTTGATTTTTTACTGAAAAACCGATTTAAACAGTGCTTGCCTCATTTCTTTTATGTTAATTATTTACCTTCCAAAAACAGAGGCTGAACTGTGGTTGGCGGTGGTAGCCTGCTGGCGAAGCAAATTGATGACAAATAAATTGGTTATTTATGACATCGCTGTCATTTTGTCCTGATTTTTCTGACTCGATATAAGTGGCTACTGCGCCAACAAAGCATGCTGAAGCTGAAACTTGTGCAACTGACTGACAGAAGGAAAACGGGGAATGAAAGGTTATCTGAGGTATTGGCTGCTGCTTGGCGTGACCGGTTTAGCGGCCTGCCAGTCTGTAGACCGTAAGGACAGACAAGCGGGCGGCTCCGCGTCTGGCTACGGGCAAACGGCAACTGTGTTTTTTGACGATATGTTGTATGCCGATACTGCGGCTTTTCACCGCAATCACTGGTTGATCCGCGGGCAGAGTGGTCATCCGGGTATCAAAGGTGCCCGCTGGGGGGAAGCCGGTATCCGGTTTCTGACGGCGGATGAAACCGGTCAGTCGCCTGGCATTCTGCAGCTGACTGCGCAGACCAACGGTGAAGGTGCCGGTACACAGCAAGTGCAGGTTTGCCATCAGCGCAAGTACAAGTTCGGGACATATGCCGCCAGAGTCTGGTTCAGTGAAGCACCGGATTTTGGTCCGGACGGTGATGAAGTGGTGCAGACCTTTTATGCGATCAGTCCGTTGGAGGCACCGATGCATCCCGATTACAGCGAAGCCGATTTCGAGTACCTGCCAAACGGGGGCTGGGGTCATCCGTCGGCACCGGCATTGTGGGCTGCAAGCTGGGAAACCTTCAGGCCCGATCCTTGGTTGCAGGTCAATGAAAGCAGTCGTAAAGCCGGTGTTCGCAGCGGCTGGCACGACTTGTTGCTGACCATCAGTACCGAGGGGCTGCGGTATTATGTCGACGGAGAACTCTACGCCAGCCACAGTGCAGCTGTAGTGCCTGAAGTCTGGATGTCGGTCAATTTCAGCCTGTGGTTTATTGCGCCTGGCGCTGACGGCAACAGTGGCCCGCTGGCGAGTCGTGAGCCCAGACAGTACCGGCAACTGGTCGACTGGGTATTGCAGGTGCCTGATCAGCAACTGACACAGGCCGAGGTACAGCAGCAAGTGCAACAGTTCCGGCAGCAGGGGCGTCGTTTTATCGACAATGTCCCGGTGCAGTTGCCACCCGCTGTTACAGACTGCACACTCTGAAGCTGAAAGACAGCAGGGTCAGGAAAACCTGAGCCTGCTGTTTTTGTCTTTGCATCTGTTGCTGCGGTTCGTTTAGCTCTGCATCACATGGTTATTGAAGTGTGCTGTATAACTCACCACGCCTTTGCGCTATTTGACTTTCTCAATGCGGCTGGTGCGACCGTCGGCGCTGCGGCTGCGTAACCAGACTTCAGTGCCGGCCGGTACTTTGGCGGCTTCCTGATAACGTTGCCAGCTTTGGCCCTGATCCAGACTGTATTCGATATTCAGACCGGGATAGGCCACATTCGCAGACAATTCGCCGTTGCTGATCACTGCGCCGACAGGTGGCAGATAATAGTGCACACCGGCCACACTGAGTTTTGGCAGCTCTTTGACCGCCAGCACTCTGGCGAATTGCTGCCAGCTGGCATCCCGGCTGGCAGTGTCCGGCTGATTGCCTTCCCAGGACGCCAGATGCCAGGCGCGCTCGGCGATTGGGATCACCCGCGGGAACAGCATCTGTTCCAGTTGCTCCGGCGTACGAATGGTTTCTGTCCAGACCTGGCCTTGCATGCCGAGGATATTGTCCGGCTTTTCCAGCGCGGGTAAAGCACGGCCGACCAGTTGCTCCAGATTGGTGATCACTTCGCCACTGCGGGTTTTGTCGGCATTGGCATAGACCTGATCCGGCATGTAGTTAAAAATTTTGCGGGCGTCGGTGTAACGGGCCGCCCAGTAGAAACCACGCTCTTGCGGATGAGTTTCATAAGGATGGTCCAGATACAGGTGGGTGCCATGCGACAACACTACCTGATAACCGGCATTGGCCAGGCGGTAAGCACGGTCGGCGACACCCCATTCCCAGATGTTATCCCAGACGTTGGCGTAGACTTTTTTGTTAGCAAACTGTTCGCGGTTAAACGGGTTGACCGGGTCGTACATCAGGCCGTCTTCCCAGCCCCCCAGCGCCAACTGGCGTTTATGCAGCAGCTCGGCCACCCGGCTGACAAAATAAGGTTTCAGATCGGCAACGCCGGCAACGCCCGGCATTCCCTTGGCAAACAGCGCCTGACATTGGGGCGAGGCTGTCCAGCTGCCCACGCCCACTTCGTCGCCGCCCATGTGGTAAGTGCTGAGGCGCAGGCCGGCTTCGCGGTACATCTGCTGCAGCTCGTAGACCACTTTGTCGATAAAGGCGTAGCTGGAATCCATACAGACGTTGACGGAATTGTCTGTGTAATTCTGTACTGTCATGTAGACAGACTTGTCAGCGGGGTCGCTCAGCAGATACTGCTCAGCTTCAGCCGTTTTACCCTGTTTGTGCAACCGGTTATAGCGGGCCTGCATCGCTTTGATCGCGGCCCGGGCATGGCCCGGCATGTCGATTTCCGGGATCACTTCGATGTGGCGCTCGGCGGCGTATTTCAGGATTTCGATAAAGTCTTCTTTACTGTAAAAACCATTTCCTGAGCCGGATTTATGGGGGCCGGTGCCAAGCTGGGTCAGCAGACACTGCTGTTCACTGAGGTCAAAGCAGCGCTGTGCGCCGACTTCGGTTAATTCCGGCAAGCCTGGAATTTCCAGCCGCCAGCCTTCATCTTCGGTCAGATGCAGGTGCAACTTATTCATTTTATAGCGTGCCATCTGCTCAATCAGTCGCAGTGTGACAGCTTTGCCATGGAAGTTACGGCCCATGTCGTAATGCATGCCGCGCCAGCGATAACGCGGGCTGTCGCTTACCTCTGTTTTCGGCAAACTGGCGCTGCTGAACTGCGCCGGCGTCAGGCTCAGCAAGGACTGCAGGCCATAAAATACGCCGGCATTGTCGCTGCCGCGCACTTCAATGGCATCCGCTTTGATACTGAGCTGATAACTTTCTGGCTCCGACAGCGCCGGGTCGACCTTCAGCCTGATTTGCTTTGAGGCAGGTGCTACACCGGCTGCGCTGGTCAGCGCCAGTCCGGCCTGGCCAACACGTTCTGTTAAATAGGCCGCTTCTGTTTTCAGCCTGCCCTGATAGACAATCTGCCACTCGCTGTTGAGTGTGACGCGCCCGCCGCTGTCTTTGCGCTGTTTGGGCGTCGGAATAATCTGATCGCCGGCAGCAAAACTGGCTGGCGTCGGCTGATTCACGCTCTGATTGTCAGCGTAGCGGCTTTGCGCTGTGGCAACCGGATACAAATCTTTCGGTTGCTGATGACGATACAGCTGTTCAGGTTTGCTGAAAGGAGCAACAAACTGCTGCAGATCTTCAGTGTCGGTATTGGCGAACAGCACCGGGGTCAGTTTGTCTGCGACAATGAAAGCACGCGGCATAAAATCGCTGTAGCTGACCAGTGTGGCACCGCCGCTAAAGGGGAATATCAGGCTGGCGCCTGTGGCCAGGCCTTTGAAGTCCTTCGTGGGGCTGAGCCGGTGCAGATCGCCCTGTACATGCTCAAGGCGCAGTCCTTCGGCGGTCTGAGTTGGCAGTTTGCGGATGGAATGCAGATAAATCTGCCAGTTGCCGCTGCCGGCTGCCAATGCGGTACTGGACTGATTGCTGAGTTTCAGCTGAGCGGCAAAAGTGCCGGCTTTGGGCTGAAAGTTACTGATCACGGCCATTTCAAAGCGGGCGTGCTGGCCGAAGTTGTCGAGTTCCGCCTGACGGCTAAAGGTGCCGGCGTGGCTGGCGGTGCTGCTGAATAGCAAAATGGCGGCTGTCGCCTTACATGTCTGAGTCAGTTTCATTGTTTTTCCTGTTGCATGTGTCCGCGTAACCAGCGGCTACGCATTCGTATTCAGCAGGTCAGATATGCAAAATAGCATACTTAACATACTGATTTTTATTGTAATTATTATGATTTTGCCCGCTACGCACTGAATTTCAGTCTGATTTTTAATCAGGGGTCTTGTTATTTGTCAAAATTATTATATGCTGAACTGAAAAAATGACAACGCTGTCATAAATAAAAGTGCCGAATTTTTCAACAGTGATTTATTTGGCCGCCAGCAGACAGTAGCGACAGCGATTTTGCGCAACGAGGATGTTTGATGAGTAGCGAAGCCGGGCTGCAAAGTCCTTTGTATCTGGGGATCGATGGCGGTGGCAGCAAATGCCGGGTCGTGTTGGTCGACAGCACAGATCAGGTGTTGGGTGAAGGTTTAGGCGGTCCGGCCAACCCCTTGCGGGGCATGAAAATTGCGACAGACTCCATTCTGACTGCGACGCAGCAGGCGCTGCAGGCCGCCGGCATGAGCTTTAACCAGATGTCGCAGCTGGTGGCAGGCGCTGGCCTGGCAGGTGTCAACATGCCGCAGTATTTTCAGCTGTTCAGTGAATGGCAGCATCCTTTTGCCCAGTTTCACCTGACTTCTGATCTGCACACGGCTTGTATGGGCGCACACCATGGGCAGGATGGCGCTGTGATTATTATAGGTACGGGTTCCTGTGGTCTGGCGGATGTCGGCGGCCAGCGGCTGGACATTGGCGGCCACGGCTTTCCTTATGGCGACAATGGCAGCGGCGCCTGGTTTGGTAATCAGCTGGTACATCATGTGCTGCTGCACAAAGACCTGATAGGACCTGCCACTTTATTAACGGAGCTGCTGTCTGAGGCGCTTGGTGTCACCGACACACTCGATATCGTCAGCCACTTTATGCATGCCACACCGACTGTTTATGCCCGATATGCGCCACTGGTGTTCAGCGCGGCAGAGCAGGGGGACGTGGTGGCCGCGCAAATTATTGTCGCAGGCGCCCGGCATATCGACAACATCGCTGACCGGCTGTTCAGTCTGAAGCCTCAGCGTTTATCCCTGATTGGCGGTCTTGCTTACAAAGTGGAGCCTTATCTGGCCGCTCATGTCCGCGAATTGCTGGCACCGGCGCAGGCCGCGCCTGAGTTTGGTGCTGTCTGGTTTGCCCGTCAGCGTCAGGCTGCAGTGTAGGGCTGTTAACTGACTGAATTTGTTATTGATCAATGAAAAGAGTATTTGCATGACCACGACCATTATGGCGCAAGAAGCCGCCGAAGCTCCGATCCGTATTCGCGAACAATTGCAAGCCAATGCCAGCGTTGTTGCTGCTGTGGTGGCGCAAATCAGACAGCGTCAGCCGAAGTATGTTTATATGGTGGGCCGTGGTTCATCCGACCATGCCGGTGTTTTCGGTAAATATCTGATTGAAAGTGTGGTGGGACTGCCCGTGGTGGCGGCAGCGCCGTCCATCGCCAGTGTGTACAACAAGCAGTTACAGCTGACGGACGCGCTGGTGATTTGTATTTCACAAAGCGGCCGTAGCCCGGACATTCTGGCGCAGGTCGCGATGGCTAAAAAAGCCGGCGCTTTGGTGGTGGCACTGGTCAACGACACCAGCTCACCGCTCGCTGAACAGGCCGATTTTGTGGTGCCGCTGTTTGTCGGGCCGGAAAAAGCCGTTGCTGCGACCAAGAGTTATCTGGCAACCTTAAGTGCGCTGTTACAGCTGGTGGCCGTGTGGTCTGAAGACGAGGTGCTGCAACAGGCTGTAGGTCAACTGCCTGAATTGTTGCTGCAAGCCCAGCAGTTGCCAGCGCAGCTCTGCGCGGAAGCGGTGGCGGCCGTGCGTCATTGTGTCGTCCTCGGCCGGGGGCCGGGTTATGCCATTGCCCGTGAAATTGCGCTGAAACTCAAAGAAGTCTGCGGTATTCACGCCGAGGCTTTTTCCAGTGCCGAGTTTTTGCACGGCCCGGTCACTTTAGTCAAAGACCAGTTTGCCATCATTGACGTGTCGGTGCGCGACGAGGCTTATCAGGCGCATCAGGCGCAAATTCAGGAAGTACAAAGCCGCGGCGCCAGTCTGGTGCATCTGGATCATGGTGCACTGCACAGTCATCCGCGCGTCCTGCCACTGGCCGTGTTGCAGCGTTTTTATCTGGATGTCGAGGCGGTTGCCCGTGCCAGAGGCGTCAATCCGGATGCGCCGCCAGGGCTTAATAAAGTGACCAAAACGGTTTAAATCTGACAAAACCTGTGAGCAGTCACAGGTTTTGTCATGTTGACATCAGCACAAATCCAAAGCGGATTGTGAGTCTGAGGAAGTAGAAAAAGATGCAAGAACAGCGTGGGCCGCAGGCCCGACAAAGCTGGGCTGTGGCGCAGTTGTTCGATGGCGCGCACTGGCACCAGCATGTGCAGGTGGTGGTCAAAGATGGCCTGATTGAGCGCATTGAACCTTGCGCTGTTGAGTTGTGCCAACCGCTGCAACTGGTGCCGGGTTTTATCGACGTGCAGGTCAATGGCGGCGGTGGCGCCTTGTTTAATACGGCCCCCACCACAGAAAGTTTGCGCACCATGTTTCGCGCCCACGCCGGTTTTGGCACCACCGCGATGTTGCCAACGGTGATCACCGATGCGGTGGACGTGATGCAGCGCTGCGCTGATGCCATTGCCACGGCTCTCAAAGCCGGCGAGCCGGGCATCATCGGCATTCATTTTGAAGGGCCGCATTTGTCGGTGCCCAAACGGGGTGTGCATCCGACTGAACACATTCGCGGCTTGTCGGCCGACGAGCTGGCACTTTATGGCCGCACGGATCTGGGGATCAAGCTGGTGACCGTGGCGCCGGAAAATGTCACACCGGAACAAATCCGCGAGTTGGTGGCACTGGATGTGATTGTTTGTCTGGGACACTCCAATGCCGATGGCGCCACAGTGCAGGCGGCGCTGGACGCCGGCGCCAGCGGATTTACCCATTTATACAACGCCATGTCGCCGCTGACGTCGCGTGAACCCGGCATGGTTGGCGTTGCGCTCGCTGACCCACACAGCTGGTGTGGCATTATTCTGGATGGTCATCATTTGCATCCGGTCGCCGCGAAGCTGGCGCTCGCCGCCAAGCCGGCCGGCAAACTGCTGCTGGTGACGGATGCGATGTCGCCGGTGGGCACAACCGACCGCGAATTTGCGTTTTTCAGTGGAAAAGTGACGCGGGATGGCAACAAACTGACCAACGACGCCGGCGCGCTGGCTGGCTCGGTGCTGGATATGGCCGCCGCCGTGCAGTACGCCATCAAAGAGCTGGCGGTTGAGCCGGCAGAGGCGCTGCGGATGGCCGCGTTATATCCGGCTGAATTTCTCGGAATTGCCGGCGCTTATGGCCGCATCACAGCCGGCGGGCGCGCCGATTTTACCTTGCTGGACGGCAACGGTCAGGCGCAGAGCACCGTTGTTGCTGGGCTGACGGTGGCTGGCCAGGCGGTTGGCCGGACATTCAACTGACAGGCTTTACAGATCCGCACGACCTCATAATAACAATCACAAAGCAACAGGAAGGAAAAATGGAAATGACAGTCGCAGCGCAAAAGGCGCGCAGCAGTGTGGTGCCGATGGCTATCGTGGCACTGCTGTTTTTCGTGCTCGGGTTCGCCACCTGGCTCAATGGCTCTTTAATGCCGTATTTAAAGCAGATGCTGCAGCTGACTCCTTTCCAGGCGTCGCTGGTGCTGTTTTCGTTTTACATTGCGGTGACTTTTACTGCGCTGCCGTCGGCCTGGGTGATCCGCAAAGTCGGTTATAAAAATGGCATGGCGCTGGGTATGGCAGTGATGATGCTGGCGGGCCTTTTGTATATCCCGGCCGCACAGACCCAAACCTTTGCGCTGTTTTTGCTGGCCCAGTTGGTGATTGGGGCGGGGCAGACGTTGCTGCAAACGGCGGTGAATCCTTATGTGGTGAAAATCGGCCCTGAGGAAACCGCTGCGGTGCGGATCAGCATCATGGGTATTCTGAATAAAACCGCCGGCGTGGTGGCGCCGCTGGTGTTTACTGCCTTGATTGCTCAGGGATTTGTCGCACCGACCGACGGCGCGCTGACAGCGGAACAGATAGATGCGATGGCGGCGAGTCTGGTCACGCCTTATCTGGGGCTGGCGGCATTTCTGGCATTGCTGGCGCTGGCTGTGAAGTTTTCACCTTTGCCGGAGCTGGCCAAAGAGCAGGAACAGGGCCATGGGCTCGCGCAGTTAAAGCTGGCGCTGGCCAAACCTTCACTGGTGCTGGGGGTGTTGTCGTTGTTTGTTTACGTCGCGGTGGAAGTGATCGCCGGCGACACCATCGGCTTATTCGCGCTGTCGCTGGGTGTGGAACGTTATACAGTGATGACCTCCTATACCATGGTCTGTATGGTGCTGGGTTATATCCTCGGTATTTTGTTGATCCCCCGTTTGTTGTCACAGCAGCAGGCGCTGGCGATTTCTGCGGTATTGGGGCTGGTGCTGACACTGGCCGTGGTGCTGTGGGACCCACAGTCGTATCTTATTGCCAACACCATGCTGGTGCCTTTTGGCGGTACCGCTTTGCCTGACATTCTGCTGTTTATTGCGGTGCTGGGTCTGGCCAACGCCATCGTCTGGCCGGCAGTGTGGCCACTGGCTTTGTCGGGCCTTGGTGCTTTGACCAGTATTGGGTCAGCATTGCTGATTATGGGCATTGCCGGCGGCGCCTTCGGCCCGTTGTTCTGGGGCTTACTGGGCGGGACTGGCTTAGGCCAGCAAGGCGCTTATCTGGTGATGCTGCCTTGTTATGCCTTGATCTTCTATTACGCTGTGGCCGGCCATAAAAAACAAAGCTGGTAACCGCGACTTCTGTGTATAGCGCGCTGCTTTTGCAGCGCTTGCTGATCAATAGCCATTGAGATGTTCTGATATGCAAAATAGCGGACGTTTTTACGCACTTGACGTGTTACGCGGGCTGGCGATAGCCCTGATGATCCTGGTCAATACGCCGGGCAGTTGGTCGCATGTGTATGCACCTTTACTGCACGCCTCCTGGGATGGCTTTACTTTCGCCGATATCGTTTTTCCCGGCTTTTTGTTCGTGGTGGGCGCGGCTATGGCGTTTTCGCTCAAAGGCGCCGTGCTGAATGGCGCCATGTTGGGCAAGATTTTTAAACGGGGCGCGCTGATGTTCGCCTGTGGTTTCCTGCTCAATGTACTCAGCAATCCGGATCCGGACACAGTCCGTGTGATGGGCGTGCTGCAGCGGATTGCACTTTGTTATGTGCTGGCTGCATTGCTGGTACTCACGCTGCCGCGTCGGGGCCTTTATCTGGTGAGCCTTGGCCTGCTGGCCGGTTATTACGTATTGCTGCAAGGGTCGTCTGCGCCGTTTTCACTGGAGCAGAATGTGGGGCGCCAGCTGGACCTGATGTTGTTCGGGGCTGCTCATCTTTATCAGGGCTATGGCCTGCCATTTGACCCTGAAGGTGTGCTCGGCACCTTACCGGCGACCGTCAATGTGCTGATCGGTTATCTGGTTGCCACCAGTCTCAAAGGCAAGGCGCCCACACAGGTGCTGCGTAATTTGGCAGGCATTGGCGCCTTGTTGATCGGATTGGCGCTGCTTGCGCATTCGGTCTGGCCGGTCAACAAACCGCTGTGGTCCGGCACTTATGTTGCGCTCAGTTGCGGTGTGCTGATATGGCTGCTGGCGGCTTTGGTTTATCTGGTCGATATCCGCCAGGCCACCCGACTGACGGATCCGCTGCGTATTTATGGCAGTAACCCGCTGCTGATTTATGTGCTGGCCTGGGCTTTTGCGGTGGTGACGTCCCGCTATATCGTCTGGCCGGTGGATGGCGGGCAACTGTCGCTGTATCAGGCCTTATTTGAACTGCTGGCGACTATGCTGCCGGCCAAACTGGCGTCGCTGCTGTTTGCGCTTTTGCATGTGCTGCTGTTCTGGTGGGTTTCGTTATGGCTTTATCGGCGGCAGATTTTTATTAAGCTTTGACGCCAGCTCTGGCGCGCAAAGCAGGCCGGGCCACAAGGCCCGGCTCAGAACCACTCAGAACCGGTATTCCCAGGTGCCGCCGGCGCTCAGGCTTTCATCCAGTTCCGGGCGCAGTGGTGATTTTTGCAAATAACGCAATTGCAGGCTCAGTAAACCGTCCCACAACCCGCGCCGGTGTTCCAGTTTTAACTGCCAGCTGCTGTCACTCTGTTGCTGCTGATAGTATTTTGCCAGCGTCAGTTGGGCGGACCAACTGATGCCATCCATGGTCTGATAGTGATAAGCGCCGCTGAGCACGCGGGCGTCAGCACCATAACCGCTGCCGATGATGCGGCCATAGCGGCGGTAGCCTTCCGGGTAAAGTGAGCTCTCATAAGCGCAGTTGCCAACATCAAGGCTGTCGGTGCAATTGAGATATGTATCTGAATATTCGAAGTTCAGTGTATGAATACCATCACTGCTGCCGAAATAGCTGCGCACGCCAAACAGTTGCAGTAACTTACTCGGCGCACCGCTTTGGTTGTCATCGTCAGCCAGTTCGCTGTACAACGTCAGTGGCCAGTCTGCCAGCTGCAGGTGATAAGCCGCATCAATGGCAGCGCGCTGATCCGCGGCAATTTCGTCTCTTTTGTCGTAGCTGACCAAATCCCATAAGGTACTGAAACCGTTCTGTTTACCCTGACCACCCCACTGAATGGTCCGGCTGGCGCCGAGTTCCAGAGCCGGCACCGGCCGCAGCGTCAGCCGGCCGCCCCATAAACGGGTTTGCGGCACAGTGGCGTTGTGCTGGCCATCGCCGACAAAAGTGGTGGCCGACCAGGGCCCCAGCCAGCGCAGCCAGTCGCGCTCGTCGGCCTGCCAGCCATGCCGGGTCAGCCGGATGGTTGGCATCGGGCGGGCATTATTGCTAAGTAACAAGCTGCTTTGTTGACCAGGCCCCCACCAGACCGGCATCTGGTCGAGCTGCAATACCCAGTTGCCTTGCATCAGCGCCAGATAGCTGCCGTCGAAGGTGGTGCTTTGCTCTGTACTCTGCGAGTCCAGACTGCGCCGGTTGACCTGCAAACGCCCCGCCACATTGTCATGCAGTGTTTCGCTGAACAGGCTGAGTGCGGCGTCCTCGAAATAACTTTCACCAAAATACTGATGGTTGGCGGTGGCGCTGTTCGCTTTCAGTTTCAGGCCATTGATCTGCGATTGCCGGTTGGCATGCAAGGCGCTGCGCAGGTGCGCGACGGCAAACTGCAGCTCGGGGCTCAGCTGGTCGGTGTTGAGCCGCTCCAGGTCAATCGCGATATTTTTCCACATAATTGGGTAAGTGTTGACCGGCCCGGTCAGCAAACCTGCCTGCGCCAGGCTTTGCAGCGATTGCCGCAGATAGTTGTCCTGCGTGTCGAGCCAAGGGGCGGCCTGCAGCGTCAGGCTGCTGAACAACAGGCCAAGGCCGGCCAGTGGGGTCCATGAATTTCTCACGCCAGTTTTCCTTTTAATGCCGCCAGTACCTGCGGTGAAACGAATGAGGACACATCGCCGCCGTGGCGGGCCACTTCTTTGACCAGCGTCGATGAGATAAACATGTTCTTTTCCGATGGCGTCATAAACAGGCTGTCCAGCTCGGGGTTGAGCTGGCGGTTCATGCTGGCCAGCTGAAACTCATATTCAAAATCGGCAACAGCGCGCACACCGCGCAATAACACCTGCGCCTGCTGGTCGCGGGCAAAATCGGCCAACAGGCCGCTGAATCCCATGACGCTGACATTGGGCAGACCGGCGAAGACCTGTTCGGCCAGGGCGACCCGCTCGGCGAGACTGAACATCGGTTGCTTGCTCGGATTGGCTGCAACCGCCAGGATCACTTCATCAAACAAGCGGGAAGCCCGCAGCACTAAATCGGCGTGGCCGTTGGTCAGCGGGTCAAAGGTGCCGGGGTAAATTGCTTTGGTTTTCATCAGACAACCTGTCATCGGGGCGAAGGCGCCGGGGCTGGAGTTTTATTTCAGTTTGACGGTACTATAACAAAATTATTCCCCGCACTATAAGCCTGTGCCTGTCGCGGATAAAAATGGATCAGCATGGATAAGAAGTTGCGCACTAAAGATAAAATATTACAAGCCAGCATCGAACTGTTTAACCGGCAAGGCGAACGTCAGGTCACCACCAATCATATCGCGGCCCACCTGGGGATTAGCCCGGGCAATCTGTATTACCATTTTCGCAACAAAGAAGACATTGTCCGGCAGATTTTCAAAGAATACGCCAAGCTGCTGGACCACCGCTTACAACCGCCAAGCCGGCAGTCTGAAGCATTGGATGCGCTGGCTAATTATCTCGACACTGTGTTTGAACTGATGTGGCGCTTCCATTTTTTCTACGCCAATTTGCCAGACATTCTGAGCCGGGATGAATTGCTGCAGCAGGATTATCTGGCGGTGCAAAAAAGTGTGCAAACCCGCGTGGTTTCAGTGTTGCAGGCATTAAAAAGCGCCGGTGTTGTGCAGATTGACGATGGTGATATTCCAAATTTTGCCCACACCATCAAACTGGTGGTGACATTCTGGATCAGCTATCTGAAAACACAGGCGCCGCATGCCGCCATTGATCAGGCGCAGGCGTATCAGGGCGTCTTGAAAGTGCTGTTGCTGTTTAAACCTTATGCGACGCCTTCTGCGCTTGGTCGTATCGGCCAGTTACAACGCCACTACGAACAACTGGCTGGCCAGCCCCTGCTGAACTGAGCGGCCGCTTTGCTCAGTGCCGGTCTGCTAACTCCCTCTGTCAGCACGTAAATCTGTGCAGACGTCTGCGGTTGTAGCAATTGGTTACAACTTGTTGGGTGACTGTTAAGTTGTCCTGCGTGTAGCGCAGGGCTACTATGGTGCCCGCGAGTTCCGCACTCAGGTCTTACAACAATATAATCAGGAACACCTCCATGAAAAAAATCTCCGTACTGGCATTCGGCGTCGCGCTGGCGCTGGGCCTGACTGGCTGTGAAAAAGCCGCACAGGCACCGGTTGAAAGCAAAGCCGCCGACACTCAGGCAGCAGCGCCTGCCAAAGCCCTGGTGTCTGGCATCGAACAACAAAACTTCGATCCGGCCGTCAAACACAGCGAAAACTTTTACTACAGCGTCAACGGCACCTGGCTGAAAAACACTCAGATCCCGGCCGACAAGTCTAACTATGGCTCTTTCACCAAGCTGTATGACGACTCACAAGTCGCAATGCGCACTATCATCGAAACGGCCGCCGCCAAAAAAGACAAAGTCGCCGGGACCGATGAGCAAAAGCTCGGTGATTTTTATACCAGCTACATGGATGAAGCCGGCATTGAAGCCAAAGGCGTGACGCCGATTAAAGCGGATCTGGATAAGATTGCCGCCATTAAAGATCACACCGAGCTGGCCCGCGTAATGGGCGAGCTACAACTGATCGGCACCACGCTGCCATTCGGTTGGTACGTCAACAACGACGCCAAGGCTTCGACCCAAAATGCGGTCTATCTGGGTCAGTCAGGTCTGGGTTTACCGGACCGTGATTACTACACCAAAGATGAAGAAAAATTCAAAACCATCCGCGCCGAGTACCAAAGCTATCTGGTCGACATGCTGACGATGGCCGGCGTGGCTGAACCTGCCAAAGCGGCTGAGCGTATTGTTGCGCTGGAGCAAAAAATCGCCGCCAAACACTGGAGCCGGGTAGAGAACCGGGACGCTGACAAAACTTACAACAAAGTCAGCAAAGCAGATTTAGTGACCAAACTGGGCGCATTCCCGTGGGAAGAGTATGCCAAAGTCGTCAAACTTGATGGCGTTGCCGACATTATTGTCGAACAGCCGAGCTATTTCGAAGCGCTGGGCGGCATTTACAAAGAGACCGATTTACAGAGCTGGAAAGATTATCTAAGCATCCGTTTAGTGTCTGAATATTCGGGCAAACTGAACAAAGCTTTTGTCGATCGTCACTTCGCGTTTTACGGCAAAGTGCTGTCTGGCACCACAGAGCAGCAACCACGCTGGAAAAAAGCCGTCAATGCCTCTGATGAAGTGCTGGGTGAAATCGTCGGCAAGCTGTATGTCGAGCAACATTTCAAGCCAGAAGCCAAAGAGCGGATGACAGTGCTGGTTGATAACCTGATCAAGGCTTATCACCAGAGCATCGACACGCTGGAATGGATGACGCCGGAAACGAAAAAAGCGGCGCATGAAAAGCTGAACAAGTTCACGCCGAAAATCGGTTATCCGGATAAATGGCGCGATTACAGCAATCTGAGCATTAAAGCCGACGATCTGGTTGGTAACTACAAAGCGGCTGCTCAGTTCGCCTATGCGACGATGACGGCCAAACTGGGCAAACCGGTTGATCGTTCTGAATGGTTTATGACGCCGCAGACGGTCAACGCCTATTACAACCCGGTCAACAACGAAATCGTCTTCCCGGCCGCGATTCTGCAACCACCATTCTTCAATCTGGAAGCCGACGATGCGGTCAATTATGGCGGCATTGGCGCGGTGATCGGCCACGAACTGGGCCACGGTTTTGACGACCAGGGTGCCAAGTTTGACGGTGACGGTAACCTGCGTAACTGGTGGACAGACGCCGACAAAGCCGAGTTTGAAAAACGCGGCAAGCAGTTAGTGGCGCAATACAATCAGTATTCCCCACTGGAAGGCATGCATGTTAACGGCGAGCTGACACTGGGTGAAAACATTGGCGACCTGGGCGGTCTGACTGTCGCGCTCAAAGCCTATAAACTGTCGTTGGCGGGTCAGCAAGCGCCGGTGCTGGACGGCTTTACCGGTGAACAGCGTTTCTTCCTGAGCTGGTCGCAGATATGGCGCCGTAAGGGCCGTGAAGAATATCTGCGCAATATGCTGCTGACAGATCCACATTCACCAAGTGAATATCGCGTGATTGGCATTGTGCCGAATATTCCGGAATTCTATGAAGCCTTTGGCATCAAAGAAGGCGATAAGATGTATATCGCACCGGAAAACCGGGTCAAGATCTGGTAAGCAGTCTGTGTGATTCTGCAACAAAAATGGCCGCCTGCTGCGGCCATTTTTTATGGCCGGAAATTGATCAGGGCCTGAAACTGCTGAGGTTGTGCGCGAGTACTAAACTGCCAGCCGTACAACTGACAAATGCGCTGCACCAGTGGTAAGCCCTGCCCAATGCCAGCGCTTGGACGGGCGGGTGTGTCTGGCGTCAGTGGATTGCTGAAACACAGCTGGTCGCCATGCAGGGAAATACTCAGCTGCAGGGGGCTGGCATAGCGGCTGGCATTGTCTATCAGATTGTTTAACAGACAATGCAGCAGATGTTGATTCGCCTGCAGCCGGTAACCGGCCGCCACTTGCAGCTCCAGTTGCAGGCCCTGTTGTCGCATCAGCGGCCCGTGATTGAGCAGACAATGTTCGGTTGCGGCCAGCAGGCACAAGGATTCGGTGACGGTGGATTCGGCACGGGCCAGGCTCAGCAACACCTCAATGATACGTTCCATCTGTTTCAGCGAATGCTGCAACTGCTGCACGGACTGAGCATCTGTCCCCGCAGCAGGCTGCAGTTGTTGTAACTGCAGCGCCATCACGGCGACCGGTGTGCGCAATTCATGACTGATATCGCGGGTGAAATCGCTCTCACGCCGCAGCGCTGCCTGCAGCTGGCCAATGCTGTTGGTCACAGTGTCAGCCAGGTAACCGAGTTCATTGTCGGGCAGACGATGCTGCAGGGTCAGCGTGGCACCAGGCTGCAGTTGCCGGATCTGCGTGGCAAGCTGGCAGATGGGCTGCACCATCAGCTGACTCAGGTAGCGGGCCAGCGCATAACTGATGACACCGATCAGGCACAACGTCAGGCCAAGCCAGGGCCACAGTTGCGGCAGATGATCCCGCGAGATTTCATAAGCGGAAACATCGGCGACCAACACCCAGGGCTGGTCGTTGATGATAAGCGGCCTGACATGCCAGGTTTGTTGGTCACCCAGTTGAAATTCGACACGCTCGGGCGCTGCCAGATGCTGGCGAAAAATGGTCTCAGGCAATGCCTGCCAGCCTGGATAAAGCTGCATAAAAGCCGCTCTGGGGGCTGCGGGAGTGAGTTGGCGTTGCGATGCCTGACTGAGATATTTGGCTTCAACTGCCAGCATGCGGTTAAACACATTGTCTTCAACTATCCAGAAAAAACCGACTAACAGCGCCAAAAAGCCAGTCGCCAGCAGCAGTGAAAAGCCGATCACCGAGCGATACAGACTTAGCTGCAGACGCTTGGGGTAAGGCGGTGCTGCCGCACTGGCTGCACTGGATGTACCGGCTGCGCTGGCTGCACCGGCCGCGCTGGCGACGTTCGCTGCGATGGCTGCGTCAGGCACGCCGGGTTGGCCTGGGG
>CBINNO010000021.1:0-35182 GCA_966252055.1 uncultured Rheinheimera sp.
AGCGTCTGCAGCAAATGGCCGGCGTATTGCTGAGCGCCAATCCAGGCGTCAGCTCTTTGTTTGCCCAGTTTGAAGCCAATGGTTATGACCAGGCTGACAGTCAGCATGATGGCAGCCAGCTGCACAGTTCGAAAAAAGGCACACTGGAAATTTACTGGGTGCGGGACGGTCAGCAAGTGAAGTTCGTGCAGGTGCCGGATCCGGCCGTGAAGTATGTCGAAACCCGCAATCAATATGGCGTGCGGGAAGCCGAATGGTACCTGTGCAGCCGCGACAGTCTGAAACCCTGTCTGATGGAGCCTTATTTGTGGGAAATCGCGCCGGGTAATTCGGTGCTGCTGACGTCACTGGTCTATCCGGTGGTGACTGGCGGGACTTTCCGCGGTGTTGCCGGCGTTGATATGAATCTGCCGGTGCTGCAGCAACTCATCAGCCAGCAGGCAGCAAAGCTCTACGGCGGCAAGGCGCAATTGTATCTGCTGAGCCGTCAGGGCTTGCTGCTGGCCAGTAACGCTTTGCCGGACCAGTTGGGCAAAGCCTTGCCCGACGTGGATGCCAGTCTGAGCCAGCACCTCAAAGGCACCGATACTTTGTTGTCGCGTTACGGCGAGCGGCTGTTGGTGAAAGTCCCGGTCACTGTTGATGCGGCGAGCGCCGACTGGCAGGTGGTGGTGACTGTACCGGAAGAAGTCGCGCTGGCTGCGGCCATTCAGCTGCAGCAGCAACTGGAAGCGGCGGTTGCCAAAACGTCCAGCCAGACGCTGCTGGTTGGCATTTTACTGCTCTTTGGTGCGGGGCTGGCGGTGGCTTGGTGGGCGCGTCGCAGCACGGCGCCGGTGTTGCAGATGGGCGAACTGATGCAGGAGCTGGCGGGCGCGGAAGGCGACTTGACCCGTCAGTTGCAAAGCCGCCGTGAGTATGAGCTGAAGCTGATGGCCGACGGTTTTAATGCTTTTACCGCGAAACTGCGGCAGATGATCAGTGCGCTCAGTCAGAACAGCCAGCAACTGGAGCAACAATCCGAACATCTGCTGTGCATCAGCCAGAATACCAATCAGGCGACCCGGTCGCAGGCCGCTGAAGTGCAGAGCGTGGCTTCGGCCATGCATCAGATGACTGCCACGGCGCACGAAGTGGCCAGTCTCGCCAGCCGCACCGCCGAAGGCGCTCAGCAAAGCCTGCAGGCGTTACAGCAGGCCAATCAGCTGTTTCAGAACACGGTTGGCGCTTTTTCCGCGGTGGCTGGCGAATTTGAGCAAAGCCGGCTGGCGGTGCAGTCGGTGTCGCACAGCAGCCAGCAAATCAACGGCATTATTGAAGTGATCCAGGGCATTGCCGAGCAGACCAATTTGCTGGCACTGAACGCCGCGATTGAAGCGGCCCGGGCTGGTGAGCAGGGCCGTGGTTTTGCCGTGGTGGCGGACGAAGTGCGTTCGCTGGCCGGTCGCACTCACAGCTCGACCGATGAAATCAAAAAGCTGATCCAGGACTTGCAGCAGCAGGTTGCCAGTACCGTCAGTCAGATCACGGCGAACACCGCCAAAGTCAGCAGTACTTTGCAGGATGCCGAAACGTCTTACGCCCGGCTGGCGGCTGCGACCGACGGTATTTCCGGCATCGCTGACAACGCTTTCCAGGTCGCGGCAGCGGCGGAAGAGCAAAATCAGGTCAGCGAAGAAATTAACCGCAATATCACCGCGATTGACGAAGCGACCCGCCAGCTTGATCAGTTGTCGGCCGACAATCTGCAGATCAGTCAGGCCATTGAACAAATCACCAGTCAAATCAATCAGCAATTAAATAAATTGCGTCATTAAGCCTCACAGGGCAGCCGCGCTGAGGCTGCCCTGATCTTTATTGTCCCGCTCCGGTCTGCCGCTCACAGGCAATAAATTCTTTTCTTGCATTATTGCAAATACGAATAGTTATCAATAAAATGCGCATCCGCGTATCGAAGCTTATGCAAAGGTCTGAGCGACAGCCGTCGCCGGCCATAAAAAACAAAAACGGGAAACAGAAATCATGGCGTTTATTCGGTCGAAAAAACATGCGTTGCCACAGGCTGGCAGCACACTGGCCAGTGCGATATTGCTGGGGTTAGCAGCGCCAGCAGCATTGGCAGCGCAGGACAGCGGCAAGCTGGCGGAAGTGGAAGTGAAAGGCTCGGCAATCGCGACTGAACTGGTCGCTGAAAAGGCCAGTTCGGCCAAGCAGGTTAAACCGTTGGTGGATACGCCACAAACCATCGTGGTGCTGAAAAAAGAACTGTTCCAGCAACAGCAGGCCAACTCGCTGTCGGACATTCTGCGCAACACGCCGGGCATCACCATGTTGATGGGCGAAAACGGCAATACTGCGACCGGCGATTCGATTTTTATGCGCGGTTTTGACACCCAGAACAGTATTTATGTCGATGGCATTCGCGACCTCGGCACTATCAGCCGGGACGCCTTTAACACAGATCAGGTTGAGATCGCCAAAGGCCCGGCCGGCGTCGACAACGGCCGTGGCACGTCCAGCGGCTATATCAATATGAGCAGCAAAATGGCGCAGCTCGACAGTTTTATCACCGGCAATGCCACGGTCGGTACGGGCTCACACAAAAGGATCAGCGCCGATGTCAACCAGACGCTGAACATCGACAATGCGGCATTTCGTGCCAATCTGCTGCGTCAGGACAGCGGTGTGCCCGGCCGTGATGTGGTCGAAAGCAACATCACAGGTCTGGCGACGTCACTGGCGTTTGGCATCAACACCGCCACCCGCACCACGCTGAATCTGCTCCATGTGCAACAAGACAACGTGCCGGATGGCGGCGTGCCGACTATCGGTCTGGAAGGCTTCTACAGCGCGAATATCGCCACAGCTTTCCCGAATAATACGGCGCCGGCTTATGGCAAAGTGCGTCGCGAGAATTTTTACGGCAGCAAAAACGACTACGACCATGTGGTGGCCGACATGCTGACCCTGCGGGTAGAACATGATTTTGCCGACAATATCACGCTGCAAAACACCAGCCGTTACGGCGTGTCATCGCAGGATTATGTGCTTACCGGGATGAATACCGGCAATGGCATCACAGTGCCGGCGGCGACTAAAACGGACCTCAACAGCTGGACTGTCAACCGTTCGCGCCAGGGCAAGGATCAGAAAAACCAGATCCTGATCAACCAGACTAACCTCAACGCCACGCTGCAGCAGGGCGCGCTGGTCCACAACATCGCGTCCGGCATTGAATTCAGCTACGAGAGCCAGCTGAACTACACACTGGGCTTGCCAACCGGAACCACGCAGGTGGTAGCGAATCTGTACAATCCGTCGACCGCTGATGTCTTTGCGATGCCGGTCCGCACCGGTGCCAAGACTGACGGCAGCACCAGCACCGCCGCGATTTATCTGCTCGATACCATCGACCTGAACGCACAATGGCAACTGAGTGCCGGCATGCGCGCTGAGCACTACAACACAGATACCAATCTCATCACGGTACAGGCGGCTGCAACTCCGCAGACGATTCCGGTCGGCACGCTGGTGGCTTCACAAGCGACCAAATCAGACAATCTGCTGAGTTTTAAAGTCGGTACTAACTACAAGCCGACCGAAAACGGTTCAGTGTATCTGTCGTACTCGACTTCTCAACTGCCGCCGGGTGGTACCAACTTTTCACTGAGTACTTCGGCGACCAACCAGAACAACCCGATGCTGGATCCACAAAAAGGTTCTAATCTGGAACTGGGCACTAAGTGGCAGTTGTTGGATAAACAGCTGTTTGCCACCGCAGCAGTGTTTGAAAGCGTGAACAAAAATGAGTTGATCCAGGACGAGCTGAACAACTATTTGCCACTGGGCGAAAAAACCGTCAAAGGTATTGAGTTTGCCTTGGTTGGCTCTCCGTTTGAAAACTTTGAGCTTAATGCCGGCTTGGCGCTGCTGGACCCGAAAATCACCAAGGGCTCACGGTTTACCAGTACGACGACAGGCACCAACAGCAACCTGACAGAAGGCGCAGTGATCCAATGGACCCCAAAAACCACCTTTACCTTGTGGGGGAACTACCGCTGGGGTGACTGGCAGTTCGGTGGCGGTGCCCGCTACATGGACTCTGTCGCGCGTTCTAACCGCACTGATTTAGTGGCGGCGACCAACTCGATGCTGGAAGTGCCGGATTATTGGGTGGTTGATGCCGCGCTGGCCTATCAGGTGACGCCGGCGGTCAGTGTGCAGTTCAACCTCTATAACCTGCTGGATGAAGAATACGTGCAGTCACTCAATAACGGCGGCGGCCGTTATCATCAGGGCGCGCCACGTTCCGCTAAATTGGGTGTGAACTTTGCTTTCTGAGGCTGATTTCAGCTAAAAAACAAAGGCAGCCGGCAGGCTGCCTTTTTGCATTGAGGTGATTGATGTTACTCCATATTCCACAAGTGCTCAGCAAAGCTGAGGTACAGCAGTTCCGTCAGGCACTGCAACAGGCCAGCTGGACCGATGGCCGCGCGACTGTTGGGCCACAAGGCGCGCAGGTGAAACAAAACCGCCAGTTGCCGGTCGACAGTGCGCTCGGCCGGGAACTGGGCGCTTTTATCCTGCAAAAGCTTTATCAGCATCCGCAATTTCTGGCGGCCGCCATTCCGCACCGCACTGTACCGCCGCTGTTTAACGCTTATCAGGGCGGCGAACACTATGGTTTGCATGTCGACGGCGCCATCCGGATCTTGCCCGGCAGTACGCTCAGCCTGCGCACGGATGTATCCAGTACCTTGTTTTTGTCCGAGCCGGAAGAATATGACGGCGGCGAGCTGCAGATTATGGACACTTATGGCGAGCATCAGGTGAAGTTGCCGGCCGGCGACTTGATTCTATATCCGTCGACCAGTTTGCATCAGGTGCTGCCAGTGACGCGCGGCGAAAGAGTCTGCAGTTTTTTCTGGAGCCAAAGCCAAATCCGCGACGACGCCAAGCGGGCCTTGTTGTATACGCTGGACCAGCAAATTCAGCGTTTGCGCGGGCAACTGGGCGACAGCAGCGAAGTGCTGGCGCTGACCGGTCATTATCATAATCTGCTGAGGATGTGGGCCGAGCTCTGAGCCCGCGCTGACGCGTATTTTGCCGACACACTTTGTAAAGGTATTTCACTGGGCGCGCAGCAGCCACTTTGGCATGCTGGTTTGGTCTTACTTCGCCAGGAACCAAGCGGCCATGCTAAAAATTACAAATTTATCCAAAACTTACGATAACGGCGTCAAAGCGCTGCAGGATGTCAGCCTGCACATCCCCAAAGGCATGTACGGCTTGTTGGGGCCTAATGGCGCTGGCAAATCCAGCCTGATGCGCACTATCGCCACCTTGCAGGCCGCGGACAGCGGCACTATCCGCTTTGGTGAGATTGATGTGCTGAAAGATCCTAACGCGCTGCGTCGTACCTTGGGTTATTTGCCGCAGGATTTTCAGGTTTATCCGCGCATCAGCGCACTTGATTTACTCGACCACCTGGCGGTTCTCAAGGGCCTCAACGAGAAAAAAACACGCCGCGAAACCGTCGAAGCGCTGCTGGCGCACGTCAATTTGTACCAGCATAAAGACAAAGCGGTCAGCAGCTTTTCGGGCGGGATGCGCCAGCGTTTTGGCATTGCCCAGGCGCTGCTGGGTGACCCGCAACTGCTGATTGTCGACGAGCCCACCGCCGGCCTCGACCCGGAAGAGCGCAACCGTTTTCATAACCTGCTGGTCAGCCTTGGTGAAGACAAGGTCATTATCCTGTCGACGCATATTGTCGACGATGTCGCTGAGCTTTGCCCACAAATGGCGGTGCTGGCGGGCGGCCAGATTTTGCTGACCGGCAACCCGTTGCAATTAGTCGATGAATTAAAAGGCCAGGTCTGGAGCAAAACGGTCAGTCAGGCTGAAGCGCAGGAACTGGAGCAGCAGTTGCCGGTGATCTCCAAACGGCTGTTTGCCGGCCGCACTGTGCTCAATGTATTTGCGATCAGCCAGCCGGCCGGATTCAGCCCTTGCGCCGCCAATCTGGAAGATGTGTATTTCTCTTGCTTACATCAGGCGCGTCAGCGCCAGTCGGCGTGAGGACAACATCATGTTTTTGCAGATGATCCGGTTCGAATGGCGCTATTACCTGCGCCAGCCGTCTTTTTATATCACGTCAGCGCTGTTCTTCCTGCTGGCGTTTTTCGCCACTGCGTCAGACAACGTGCAAATCGGCGGTGGTGGTGAAGTCTGGGGCAATGGGCCTTTTGCCATCACCCGCACTGTCACGACGATGCTGATTTTTTCGATGTTTCTGGTGGTCAATTTTGTCAGTAGCGCAGCGCTTCGCAACTACGCCAGCCAAATGGAAGAGCTGGTCTGCACCAAGCCTGTGCCGCCAATGTCGTATCAACTGGGCCGTTTTATCGGCGCTTATCTGGTGCTGGTGACTGTATTTGCTATGGTGCCGCTGGGTACTTTGCTGGGGTCTCTGATGCCCTGGGTCGATCGGGCCCGGTTTGGGCCGACCGTGCTCAGTTATTATGTCGATGCTTATCTGATCTTTGCGTTGCCGTCGTTGTTTGTGCTGTCGGCGCTGTTTTACACCATCGCCAGTAAGTTTAAATCAATGCAGGCGATGTATCTGGTCGCTGTTGTGGTATTCGTGCTGTATCTGGTGGCCGGCAGTTTTGCCCAGGCGCCGGAATACCGCACGCTGGCCGCTTTACTGGATCCTTTTGGCTTGCGCTCTTTTGCCGATGTGTCGCGCTACTGGACTATCGTCGAGAAAAACACCCTGAGCGTCAGTTTCAGTGGGGTGCTGCTGCAAAACCGCCTGTTGTGGCTGTCGGTTGGAGTGGTGTTGCTGGCGTTGTTTGGCGGATTGTTTAAGCCACTGGCGCTGACGCCAAAAGCGCGTGCCGGCAAAGCCAAAGCGGCCGCTGCGGTGCCGGTCTTTACGATAAGCGCGTTGCAGACGCCGGCGCAGCAACCCTCTGCGCTTGCACAGTTCTGGACACGGTTGCGTTTTGAAGTCAGGCAAGTGGTGTTCAGCGCGCCGTTTTTTATGTTGCTGCTGATTTGTCTGTTTAATCTGCTGGCGCCGTTATTCGCACCGCAGCGCTTTTACGGCACGGCAGACTGGCCACTGACCCAAACCATGATTGAGCTGGTGTCAGATTCCAGTGGTTTGCTGCTGGTGCTGATCCTGACTTATTACTGTGCCGAAGTGGTGTGGCGTGAACGCACCCAGGGTATCGGTGACATTATCGACGCCACCCCCGTCTCGAACATGGTGCTGTGGTTGTCAAAACTCATGGCGGTCGGTTCAGCGATGTTGCTGATGTACGTCGCTTTTACCCTGACCACCATCAGCTATCAGCTCATTAAAGGCTTTGATGACCTCGACCTGATGCAATATCTGATCAGGCTCGGCTATTTTAACTTCCTGCCGTTTATGCTGACGGTGGTGCTGGCGTTCCTGATCCAGGTGTTAAGCCCGAACAAATATGTCGGCATGGGGGTTTTTGTTGTCTATTTCATTCTGACGCAGGTGCTGGATGCCTGGGGCTTCAATCATCGCATGTGGCATTTCGCCGCTTCGCCCGATGCGCCTTTCTCCGATCTGAACCGGTTCGGCTGGACCATCGAGAGCCATAGCTGGTATATGCTGTATTGGGGCGGTCTCACCGCTATTTTGTTTGTGCTGGGGTTTGGTATGTTTCAGCGTGGGCCGGCGCAAAGTCTGGCAGTGCGCTACCAACAATTGCGTTATCAGATTGGCGCCGGCGGTCAACTGTTGGTGCTGCTCGGCAGTCTGGTGTTTGTCGGCTCTGGCAGTTGGATCTATTACAACACCCGCGTGTTGAACCAATATAACAGTGCTGAGCAACAAATGGATTTGCAGGCCGATTATGAAAAAGCCTACAAAGCGGGGGCTGATGACCCCATTCTGGTCGCGACCAAAGTAGACGCTTTGGTCGACATTTTCCCGGCCGAACGGCGCATTGAGGCGCGTGTCGCTCAGACGCTTGTCAATAAATTCGACCAGCCTGTGACCAAGATGCTGGTGAATTGGCCGAAATACACCGACAAATTAGAGATTATTGCGCCGGGTGCCACCTTAAGCCCACGCGACAATCGGCTGGGTACCGCCTGGCTGGAGTTCAGTACGCCGGTACCACCGGGCCAGACCATTGAAATGACTGTTGCACTTAGTCGTAGCAATCCGGGCTTTCGAAACGACGATGTCGACGTCGCAGTGGTCGAAAATGGGACCTTCATCAACAACATGGAACTGTTGCCGCAGTTTGGTTACAACTCTGGTTATGAGCTGCAGGAACGCCATGAGCGCAGCAAACGCGGGCTTGAACCGGTGCAACGTGCGCACAAGCTGGAAGACAGCAGCCGTTATACCGAAAGTGGCTTTGGCCGCGCCGAAGATTTTATTGCTTTCAGCGCCACGGTTTCGACGGCCGCCGACCAAACTGCATTGGCGCCCGGTTACCTGAAAAAACAATGGCAACAGGATGGCCGCAGTTATTTCCGCTATGAAATGAATGCACCGATGTTTAATTTCTACGCTTTTCTGTCGGCCCGGCTGGCGGTGAAAAAACAGGATTATCAAGGGGTTTCACTGGAGGTCTATTACCATCCTTCGCATCATTGGAACGTAGACCGGATGATGCAGTCGATGCAGGATTCGCTGGATTATTTCAATAAAGCGTTTTCGCCTTATCAGCATCAGCAGATGCGTATTATTGAATTTCCGGGTTATCGCAGTTTTGCCCAGTCCTTTGCCAATACGGTGCCCTATTCAGAAGGTATTGGTTTTATCAACGACTTACGTAACGAAGACAGCATCGACATGCCGTATTACGTCACAGCACATGAGATGGCACATCAATGGTGGGGCCATCAGGTTGGTACGGCCAATGTGCAGGGCAGTGCGGTGATCCCGGAAACGCTGGCGCAATACAGTGCGCTGAGGGTCATGGAAACCAAATATGGTCAGGCGAAGTTACGTCAGTTCCTGAAATACGAGCTGGACCGTTATTTACGGGGCCGCACTGACGAGAAAGTGGCCGAAGAACCCTTGCTGCGCGCCGAAGGGCAGGGCTATATCCATTACCGCAAAGGCTCTATTGTGATGATGGCGATTAAAGACCGCATTGGTGTTGAACGGCTCGATGCCAACTTAAAGGCGTTTTTACAGGAGTTCCAGTACAAACAGAACCCTTACCCAACGACGCTCGACTTGCTGCGCCACTTAACGGCCGGCGTCAGCGACGAAGATAAAGCCTTTATCGAACAGCAGTTTATGCAAATCACTTTGTACGACTTGCGCCTGCTGGACGTACAGAAAACCACATTGCCGGACGGTCAGCTGCAACTGGATTTAACCATTCAGGCGGCGCGTCTGACTGCTGACGGTAAAGGTGCGGAAACCGAACAGCCGCTGGACGAGGACATCGATATTGGTGCGTTCAGCGCAGATCCGGATAAATTCTCTGCCGACAACCAGCTGTTATATTTACAAAAACACCGGCTGAAATCCGGTAAGCAGCAACTGCGGGTTGTCGTGCCCAAAGGCACCACCTACATTGGTGTTGACCCGCTGATTAAGCTGATTGACCGCGATGCGGCGGATAATATCCGTAAGCTTTAACTGCTTGTCAGGACAAGAAAAACCCGCCAGCCGGCGGGTTTCTTTTTGGCTCGGACAGTGTCTGCTACAAAGCCGTTTGTTCTGATGCGACGGCTTAAAAGCGTCGTGTTCAGCCGGTGTTGCTGTGGGCTTATTTGCTGGTTTTGCTGGCCTGTTGCCGGGCTTCCAGTTCTTGCCAGGCGGTGGTGCCCCACAGCGGTACTGTGGTCAGCGAGTGTTTGTCGCTGCCGGCACTTTCTTTGGTGGAATACGACAGATAAATCAGCGTTCTGTTGTCGGCATCAAAAATCCGTCTGATTTTCAGATGCTTAAATAAAATGCTTTTCGAGGCGCTGAAAATCACTTCGCCGGATTTGGATTTGTCGATTTTATCCAGCATGGCGGCAGTGATTTCACCGGTCTGACGACAGGCAATGGACATATCGGAAGGGTCAGCCAAAGACAAATCGGCCTGAACATGGCTGATATGGCAGGTCACGCCCGGAATAGCCGGGTCATTAAACGTCTGAATTTTAATGTCTTTGGTCGTGAAAAGACCAAGACTGACATCGCCGACTTCTTTTGGTGAACAGGCGGTGAGGCCGAGCAGCAGCGCAGATAAAGTCAGTGATTTGATGCGGAACATATTTTCTCCTTGTCGCCGGCGGATGGCCGGGACTTACCATTTTGCATAATGATCTTCGGCCAGGCCCAGACAACGCGCCAGCACCAGCTCGCGACCGTCACTGAGCCGGATAGTACCACTGAAGTAGCCACAATACTGGCGGAAATTACTGGCCAACAGGCCAAGCCCAAGTTTTTCTTTGCGACAAAATCCGGGTTCAAACTGCAAATCCACTTCGCCACACAAAGTGCTGATGTGCCAGCGTTCGTTCTGGCCGCGGTTGAACTCAAAAGTGACCGGGCTCAGGTGCTGACGCTGTCCCTGATACCACAGCGCGTTTTCGCAAAGACCGGTTTCGTTGACACCGGCCGCCAGGTTTAAACCTAGCGGCTGGCCATCAAGCAGGGTATTGATGGACGCCCAACGCCAGCTGGTTTCACGGCGCATAAAGCCTGCGGAAAAATCCAGACCGGCGCGGGCTTTACTGAGGTCAAGCATAGTGCGGCCAATCTGCAAAGTTCCGGAGACCGGCAAGCCATTGTTTTTCATCGTATAGGTCCAACCGGCGTAGCCTGTTGGCGCACAAAGCGCCATAGCGGGCTGTGCGTTCTGGGCGATTTGCAGTTCGGCGCGCAGATTGGGGGCCGACAGACTCAGCACCCAGTGTGCCGGGCTGCAGTCGATATGCCAGCGTGGTTTGCCTTTTTTGTGGCCGATGCTGGCCCGTCCTTCACTGGACGATTGGCTGACCTGACTGCGAAAGCTCAAAGGCCTCAGCATGCCAAATTCTTTGACCGGCTCGCCAGCGCGCCACAAGTAAGCAAAGCCAGTGGCGGCAAACCGGATATCTGCGATCGCTACCGCCAATAACCAGTCTTCACCGCTGATGACCAGAAACTGAAACTGCTTATAAGCAAAATATTGCCGCAGCCGGCCAACCGGTTTATCCATCTCCGAACTGAGGACAAACGCTGGCAAGTTTAGCGCCGGCACGGCTTTGTCAAACAAGCCATAGTGAACGCGGCCGTCATCGGCGATAAGCGTTCGCGGGGCAGGGGTCAGCAAAGGGCTGTAGGACATAGAGAACTTAGTGAAAACATGGAACTGGCTGATGTTATAGCAGTTTTTTCCCGATGGGAAAATGGCACTGCAAAATTCGGGCTGACCGTGCACAGCGTCGGGGCTGCGGGTATTGAAATCGACAGAAAAAAGGCTGCCGATGCAGCCTTGTGTGAGTTTGTGCTGCGGGCAATCTGCGTTTTTAACGCCGTTGCCCTGGCTGCCTCTTAGTGGTCGTGGCCGCTGTGGCCGTCCATGCCATGGGCATGGCCATGCGCCAGTTCATCAGCCGTGGCGTCGCGTACCAGCAGAATTTCGACTTCAAAGCTCAAATCAATACCAGACAGTGGGTGATTGCCGTCGACAACCACTTCATCTTCAGTCACATCCAGCACGATGACGGACTGCTCGCGGCCATCCGGGTCGGCCGCCCGAAAACGCATGCCGACTTCGACATCCATGCCTTCAAACAGCGCACGCGGCACCGCCTGTGTCAGTTCTTCATGACGCTCGCCGTAAGCATCGGCTGCGGCGATATCGACGCTGAATTTCTCGCCGGCTTGTTTGCCAAGCAACGCCTGCTCCAGCCCGCTAATCAGCGAACCGCTGCCGTGGATAAACACCAGAGGCTCACCACCAAAAGAGCTGTCCAGCTCGTTGCCGTTTGCATCGCTGACGCTGTAGTGCATGGCGACGACTTTGTTTTGTTGAATTGTCATGGAAACCTCAGTTGGTTAGCTCATAGGGTAAAGGTTGTAATTGTAAGCGGATCTCAGGGTCTGCTGCCAGCCGGAACTGGTTTTCTGCGTGAATGTCATTGGGCAGCACGGCCAACAGCTGCAGTTGACCCTGAATATTGACGGCATTGACCACCACACCGCTGCGTCGCCAGTTCTCCCCCAGTTGCAGTTCAATATCGCTGCCGGCAACCGGTGTCTGATCTGTCTTGGCGCTGAGCAGATACATGGCCCTTTTATTGATGCCACGATATTTGGTGCGGGCCACCATTTCCTGGCCCATGTAGCAGCCTTTGCTAAAGCTGATAGCGTCCAGTGCCTGCAGGTTCAGTTGTTGTGGAATATATTGATTAATCAGCGGCTGCTCCAGATAGGGGATGCCATGCGCAATATGTTGGGCCAGCCAGCGGGTTGGGGCTGCCAGCCTGGCTTGCTGTTGTTGCCACAGCTGCTGTGCCGCCGGGATGCCCAGCACCAGCAGAAAATGGTCTGCGGCGAGTGCCAGCAGATAGCCACCCTCGACACTGGCCTGGTCGTCAGGCGACAGCTGCGGATAACCCAGTTCGCTGAGCAAACGGGCACTGTCTTCGCCGCCTATCCCAAAAACAGCATAGTCCTGCTGGGCTTCTGTGAAGCTGACCTTGGAAAAGACGCCATACTTTTTCAACTGCGCCAGCGATGCCTGCAGCTCATCACGAAAGGCCAGCCATAACAGATCTTCGCCGGCCTGCAGCAGATGGAAAGTTCCCCACATTTTGCCTTTGGCGTCGCATTGCGCGCCGCGTAAAAAACGCTCAGAAGTCAGAGTGGCGACATCGCAGGTCAACTGGCCTTGCAGGAATTTTTGCTGATCCGGTCCGCTGATTTTCAGTACATGAAAAGACGGCAGCGGGCTGATAAAGGCGGACGATAACTCGTTTGACAGCTGAGCCAATTGCTCAGCACTGATCCAGAAACTTTGCATGACAGCGCGTGACCCCAGAAAACAACACAGACTTTGTGGCAGATCATTGGGCGCAGCGGCCAAAAGCACAACCCCTGGCTGGTTTTTTTGTTAGAATTTGGCGATAAAGGCCTGCCACTGGCGAAGGCTGTCTGTACGAACAATCACAGGAATTTTATGACTGAACTGATGAACAAACCCCGTCTGCGCTGGGCCTGCCGGCGCGGCATGTTAGAGCTCGATGTGTTATTGGCCCCTTTTGTCGAGCAGGGCTACGATGCGCTGACTGAGCCGGAAAAGCATATTTTTGAGCGGCTGCTGGCGTGCGATGACCCTGATTTGTTCGCTTGGTTTATGGGCCATGCAGAGTCTAAAGATCCGCAGTTGCAGGCGTTAGTGCGGGTGATCCTGAACCGGGTGCGGGTGTAACCCGATGCGCCGCGCCTTGCGACTGCGTCCCTCACGCTGGCCGGCAAGGCTGAATGTCTTGATGTTGTTGGTTGCACTTTGCTGTGCCTGGCTACTGGCTGAAGCGCCCTGGTGGATGGTCCTGCTATGGTCGCCGTTGTTTTATTTGCTGGCGCTGCCGGTTCCCGCGTGGCAAGGCAGTCTCGATATGCAGGGCCGGCTTTGGCTGAGGCAACAGGGACAGCCGGCAACCGAAGTGCAGTTGTTGGCGCACAGCCGGGTCAGCTGGCTGGGGTTTTGGTTGTGTTGGTCAGACAGCCAAGGGCGACATCAGCAGCGTTGGCTGTTCAGTGACGCTTTGCCTGACGAAGATAAAAGAATGGTGGCCCGCATGATCCGTCAGCTGCGCTGGCAGCAGCAACACCCGCTGTAAGCAGCTGTTTTCCTTTTCTCTTTGCATTGCTATGCTCAAAACGACATCTTGTTGTAAGGAAGAACTGATGACTTTAGTCGAATTTGCCGGTTATGTGCCGGCGGTTATTTTTCCGGTCGCCACCTTGATGCAGTTATTCCATTTGCTGCGCACTAAGGAGTCTGCCGGTGTTCCGGCGTTGACCTGGGCGGCTTTTGCGCTTGGTAATCTCTGTTTGTACATCTACGCAGAAAAGTATTTTGAGTTGCAGTCCATCATCGGCCAGCTGGCGACGGCTGCGTTGCAGATTTATGTCGTCGTGCTGATTTTACGCTATCGCAAGAAAACGCCGGCCTGAGCCAGCGCTCTGCAAGCTTAACTTTTGGCTGACGATTTTTCAGGGGTCAGGATAGTCGGGCTGCTGTGCTCTGCCTGCTCCGGATAATCCAGCGTGTAATGCAGGCCGCGGCTTTCTTTGCGGCTCATGGCACTGCGGATAATCAGTTCGGCAACCATGGTCAGGTTGCGCAGCTCCAGCAGGTTGTTACTGACACGGAAATGGCGGTAATACTCCTGAATTTCACGTTGCAACAGTTCGACCCGGTGCAGTGCGCGTTCCAGCCGTTTGGTGGTACGGACAATACCGACAAAATCCCACATAAACATCCGCAGTTCATGCCAGTTGTGCGTGATCACCACTTCTTCGTCTGAATTGCTGACCCGGCTCTCATCCCAGGCCGGTAGCTCCGGATGTTCAGTGTTGAGGGGGATATTTGCCAGAATATGGCGGGCCGCACTCTGGGCAAACACAATGCATTCCAGCAGCGAATTGCTGGCCATCCGGTTGGCGCCATGCAGGCCGGTATAAGCGACTTCGCCGATGGCGTACAGGTTCGGAATATCGGTTTGGCCATTGAGATTTGTCATCACACCACCGCAGGTGTAATGCGCCGCCGGCACCACCGGGATTGGCTGGCGGGTGATATCGATACCGACGCTTAAACACTTGGCATAAATAGTCGGAAAGTGCTCCAGAATAAAATCTTTGGGTTTATGGCTGATATCCAGATACACACAAGGCACCCCGAGTTTTTTCATTTCGTAGTCGATAGCGCGTGCGACTACATCACGTGGCGCCAGTTCTGCTCTTGGGTCGATATCTGGCATAAACCGGCTGCCATCCGGCCGCTTCAGGTACGCGCCTTCACCACGCATCGCTTCAGTGATCAGATAG
Source organism: uncultured Rheinheimera sp. (assembly GCA_966252055.1). Lineage (GTDB taxonomy): Bacteria > Pseudomonadota > Gammaproteobacteria > Enterobacterales > Alteromonadaceae > Pararheinheimera. The sequence continues at coordinate 15,044 of CBINNO010000021.1, forward strand.
TTACGGGCATCCGGGTGGTACAAACTGGTCGGGTGGAACTGATTAAACTCCATATTGGCGACCCGGCAACCGGCCCGCCAGGCCATCGCAATGCCGTCGCCTGAGGCAACATCCGGGTTTGAGGTGTAGAGGTAGACTTTGCTGGCACCACCTGTAGCGAGCGCCACAAAACGGGCGCCGATGACTTCCACCTGCTCGGTGATCCGGTTCCAGACATAAGCACCGTGGCAACGATTGCCCGGTTGCCCCAATTTGTTGGACGTGATCAGGTCGATGGCATTGTAGTTTTCCAGCAATCGGATATTCGGGTGCTGGCGCACCTGGTCAACCAGCGTAATCTGCACGGCACGGCCAGTGGCATCGGCGGCGTGCAGAATACGGCGATGGCTGTGGCCGCCTTCCCGGGTCAGGTGGTATTTCAGCACTCCATCATCGTCGCGGTATTGATCAAAGGGCACACCTTGTTCAATCAGCCATTCCATCGCCGCTTTGGCATTTTCTGCGGTGAATTGCACGGCCGCGTCTTCACATAGGCCGGCGCCGGCGACCAGAGTATCGTTGACATGCGATGCGATGCTGTCGTTTTCATCAAAGACTGCAGCAATGCCACCTTGTGCGTACAAAGTTGAGCCTTCCCGTAGTGGGCCTTTGCTCAGCACGATGACCTGCAGCTCGTTGGCCAGATGCAGGGCCAGACTGAGTCCGGCCGCGCCGCTGCCAATAATTAAAACGTCACAGCGATGTTCTTTTTGATGATGCATGCGATACACTTACCTGACAAAAAACAGCATCTTAGCCGGCGATGGTGGTCAATCTGACTGCACAGGCCACGGGCGATACGAAAAAGATTGGCTTGAATCCGCTGTTTATACTGAAAAACAGCAAGCCGATCATCATATTGTAACTTTTTTATCAGTGAAACCGAACTTTTTCCGCAGCCCTTCGTCTGAGTGAGTACGCTTGACGAGAGCCAGTGTTATCAGAGAAGTACAGAACAGGGGAACGGCTCCCAGATGAGCGAGCAAGAATTGGACTGGCAGATTGTCCAGCGTGTGCAACAAGGCGACAAAGCTGCCTTTAATTTGTTGGTCAGAAAATATCAGCACAGATTAGCGAACTTAGTTTCAAGGTATGTCTCTAATCATGGCGACGTGGCAGATGTGGTGCAAGATGCCTTCATCAAAGCTTACCGGGCCATCCCGGGTTTTCGTGGAGACAGCGCCTTTTACACCTGGCTGTATCGAATTGCAGTCAACAGCGCCAAAAATTACCTGGTTGCCAACGGTCGTAAACCACCGGCAACTGACGTTGATGCCGAAGAAGCTGATTCTTACGACGGCAGCGATGCGTTGAAAGTGCAGGACTCCCCGGAAAAGCTGCTGCTGACCGAAGAGATCCGCCAGGTGGTGTTCGACACCATCGAAAAGTTACCGGAAGAATTACGTACTGCGATCACATTACGTGAAATGGATGGCCTGAGTTACGAAGAAATTGCTGAAGTGATGGGTTGCCCGATAGGCACTGTCCGCAGTCGTATCTTCAGAGCAAGGGAAGCAATAGACACCCAGTTGAAGCCTCTTATTGGCTAAGTCATCAACAAAGACAGGAATTTGTATGTCGTCTGAACATCAAGAATGGCTCTCAGCCGCCAGTGACAATCAAAGCATCAGTGCCGAACAACTGGATAGCCTGTTAGCAGATCCGCAGTTACAGGATCGCTGGTTGCGTTTTCAGCTGACTGGCGCAGTGATGCGACAAGAGGCCTCGTCACCGCTCAGTGATGATTTTGCCGATCGTTTTGCGTCAGTACTGGCGCTGGAAGAATCGCATCAGTTGGCGACCGAAACAGTACCTGCTTTGGCCACTATTGCTGCCGCGCAGTTGCCGCAAAGCCAGCCTGCAGCGAATCAGGGCTGGTGGAAAATGTTGATGCAGGGGGCTATTGCTGCTGGTGTTGCTATAGTCGCAGTTGTCGGCGTACAGCAAGGGCAGCAAAAGCCGGATGACGCTTTAACCTCGCCGTTACCGGTTTTACAAACGAGCCCTATTGGTGGCGTCGCTGCCCCTGTGAGCCTGAGCCAAACCTCTGTCGAGTCGCGTTTTACGCCACAACAACAGCAGTTACAACTGGAGCAACAGCGTCGTCTGCAGGAGTTAATGCAGGCGCGCCAGCAACAAATTCGGTTGATGGAGCAGGCTGCTGCGCAGCAAAAGGCTAAGCCTGCCGCTCAAGAGGATAAAGGTCAGCAACAGTGATACTGTGTATTCCCAGAGTTTTAAGACGGTCAGCACTCATGCTGGCCGTTTTTTTCAGTTTCAGCAGCTGGACTGTATCTGCCGATGACTGGCAGCAGTTTGAACGTACGCAGTCTGCGGTGCGCAAATTCAATTTTGATGTCTCTTTTGTACAAGTGAGGCCGAATCAACTCATCACTTATCGTTGGCTACATGGGATCCATGAGCCCGCCGGCAGCTTAGGGGTGCCGACAGAACTGGAACGCCTGATGTTGCAGGATGGTATTGGTACTGATACGTTCCGGCGTGGCAACAAAGTCTACTATGCGGCACCAGATGCACCGGTCATCGTGACCCAAAACGACTCCATCAAAGAGTTACCGGCGATTTTGTTTGAACCAGTACCTGTGATCCAACAACTGTATGACATTATTCCCGGCAGCAGTGTGCCTTTATCGGGTCGCACCGCACAATTGTTGCGGCTCAGCGCCCGCGATGTCAGTCGCTACAGTTACTGGCTGTGGCAGGATGCCGAGACTGGTTTCCCGCTGCGTGTCGATACAGTGGACGAGCATGGCGAGGTGCTGGATCGTTGGATGGTGGTACATTTGCAACTCAAACCGGCGCTGCCGGCTGAATTGCAGAGTCTGGTGACGGCACAACTGCCAGAGCAGCCTCACGCACTGCAACGGGTGCAAAACAGTCAACATCAGTTCCGGCTAAACTGGTTGCCGGCCGGATATCAAATGATAGAACAGCAGGTTGCGGTCAATACCCATACGATGCCGTTGTTGGCGCACTGGCTGCTGAGCGACGGTTTACACCAGATTTCAGTTTTTGTGCAGCCTGCAGCCCGGTTACCTGAGCAGCAATTCCGCGACGGCGCCACGACTATTCTGGTGACCAGCCGGCAGAATCTGGATGTCACTGTGATTGGCCCGGTCAACCCGGAACTGGCCCGCCGGCTGGCGGATTCAGTTGAGTAAATCCGCCATCAGTGACGCTAAGTTGAGTCTGCTCCTGTACTGCCGTAAAATCAGCATTCTGTTGGTCGCCGGAAACTGTGATGTCTGAATCTCCTGAAACCCCATCCTGTCATTCACCAGTTCCTGACGCAGGCTCACAGTCGATCGTGGTGGCGACGGTGCAGAAGGTAGAAACTGATGGCGTCTGGCTCAGCACGCCAACGTCGACCAGTTGCAGCAGCTGCGAGCAACAAGGGCAGTGCAGCAGTGGCCTGATCGCCAAGGCGCTTCCTGTCAGGCAACAGCAGTTGTTTCTGGCCGGCAGCACCGGGTTGTTGCCCGGTCAGCAGGTCGAGATCGCCGTCTCACCCGGTGCGGTACTGCAATCGGCATTACGGGTCTATTTGCTTCCGCTGCTGGCTTTTCTGGCGGCGTTGCTGCTGGGCAATAGTTTGTTGTGGCCGGAGTGGCTGCAGTTAGCGACTGCATTGAGCGTGACTGCAGCCGTGTTCGGCTGGGTCCGTCGTATTGAAGCTCACCAATCCGCTCAACTGGAGATCCGGTTGTTGCGGGTCTTACCTCAGCTGGCTGTCCAGCAGCATTGAATGGAGCGCATTGGCGCGCTGCAACAAAAAGTGCAAGCCTCTGGCAGATAGAGTACAATTCGCGGCAATTTTAAACTGTGGCAAGGTCTGCAAGCAGCACGCGTGCTGGGCGGACGAGCCGATTTATGACTCAGTTCTGATTGGAAAACATGGCAAAAATCAACCATATCCGCAACTTTTCTATCATCGCCCACATCGACCACGGTAAGTCGACTTTGTCCGACCGTCTGATCCAATTTTGTGGCGGGCTGTCTGACCGCGAAATGCAGGAACAAGTGCTGGATTCGATGGATTTGGAACGCGAACGCGGCATCACCATCAAAGCACAAAGCGTCACGCTGAACTACAAAGCCAAAGATGGTGAAACTTATCAGCTGAATTTTATCGACACGCCGGGCCACGTCGACTTTACCTATGAAGTGTCGCGTTCGCTGGCCGCTTGTGAAGGTGCCTTGCTGGTGGTAGACGCCGGTCAGGGTGTAGAGGCGCAAACGGTTGCCAACTGCTACACAGCGCTGGAACTGAATCTGGAAGTGTTGCCAATCCTCAATAAAATTGACCTGCCGCAGGCAGATCCGGACCGGGTATCCGAAGAAATTGAAGATATTATCGGCATCGAGGCAATTGGTGCGGTGCAATGTTCGGCCAAAACCGGCATCGGTATCGAAGATGTGCTGGAAACCATCGTCAAAAATATTCCGTGCCCGGAAGGGGACTTAGAAGCGCCGACTCAAGCGCTGATTATCGATTCCTGGTTTGACCCCTATCAGGGCGTGGTGTCGCTGGTGCGCGTGAAGAACGGCGCTATCCGCACCAAAGACAAAATGAAAGTGATGTCGACCGGTCAGACTTATGAAGTCGACAAAGTCGGTATCTTCTCGCCAAAAGCACAAAACACCGGCGTATTGCAGGCCGGTGAAGTGGGTTTTGTTATCGCCGGTATCAAGGAAATCAAAGGCGCTCCGGTTGGTGATACACTGACCATTGCGAAAAATCCGGCAACAGAACCGCTGCCTGGTTTCAAACGCATCAAGCCGCAGGTTTATGCCGGTGTGTACCCGGTGTCGACGGACGATTATGAAGATTTCCGCGATGCACTGGAAAAACTCAGTCTGAATGACTCATCGCTGTTTTATGAGCCAGAAAGCTCAACGGCGCTGGGTTTTGGTTTCCGGATTGGTTTCCTTGGCATGCTACACATGGAAATTATTCAGGAGCGGCTGGAACGTGAGTACGATCTCGACCTCATCACCACGGCGCCGACAGTTGTTTACGAAGTCGTACTGAAAAATGGCGACATCGTGATGGTTGATAACCCGTCTGATCTGCCGCCTATCAGCAATATCGGCGAAATCCGCGAGCCTATCGTTGAAGCGCACATTCTGGTGCCGCAGGAATACTTAGGCAACGTCATCAATCTGTGTATCGAAAAACGTGGTGTGCAGCTGAACATGACTTACCACGGCCGCCAGGTCGCCGTGGTGTATGAGTTGCCAATGGCAGAAGTCGTGATGGACTTCTTTGATCGCCTGAAATCAACCAGTCGGGGTTATGCGTCGCTGGATTATGCTTTTAAACGCTTCCAGACTTCTGACATGTCGCGGGTGGATATCCTGATCAACGGTGAGCGCGTCGATGCGCTGGCAATTATCAGTCACCGGGATTTTGCCCAGGGCCGTGGCCGTGAACTGGCGGAAGCGCTCAAAGAGCTGATCCCGCGGCAGATGTTTGACATTGCTATCCAGGCGGCGATTGGTGCGCACGTGATTGCGCGGACCACCGTCAAACAGCTGCGTAAAAACGTACTTGCCAAGTGTTATGGCGGCGACGTCAGCCGGAAGAAAAAGCTGTTACAGAAACAAAAAGAAGGTAAAAAACGCATGAAGCAGGTTGGTAATGTGGAAGTGCCACAAGAGGCATTCCTGGCCATCCTGAAAGTCGGCAAATAAACCCGCAAGCCCGGTGCGTTCGCTGGCGCACGCACCGGATTTTACAGCTGGTAACAATATGGTCTGTTGCAGCGCTCGCCAGCTGCCAGTAGTTTTCAGTAAGCTCAACCTGTGATCTGAACGAGGAAGTTGAATTTCATGGCTGGATATTTTGCGATTTTGTTGGTTGTGCTGACCTTAGTGTCAGGTTTGATTTGGTTAATTGACACCCTGGTGTTCAAACCAAAACGTGATAAAGATGCGCCTTTGCCTTATGTGACTGAAACGGCGAAGGATATTTTCCCACTGATCGCCATCATCACGATTTTCCGTTCTTTTATTTACGAACCTTTCCAGATCCCGTCCGGCTCCATGATGCCGACTTTACTGGTGGGCGATTTTATCCTGGTCGAGAAGTTTTCTTATGACATCAAAGACCCGGTCTGGCGCAGCACTTTAGTAGAAACCGGTAAACCGCAGCATGGTGACATTGCGGTGTTTAAGTACCCGGAAGACCCTACTGCCGATTTCATCAAAAGGGTCATTGGCCTGCCTGGCGATAAAATTGTCTATAAAAACAAGCAATTGTTTGTTCAGCGCGCCTGTGACAAAGAAAGTGGCCAGCCGTGCCCGGTGATTGAACCGCTGCGGCAGGAGTTCAAAGGTGAAGGCGAGTTTTCATTAGGGCCATATCCGCTGAAACGTTTTACCGAACAAAATCTGCAGGGTTCCTACGACATCCTGCAAAATGCGATGTTGCCGGAACAGATCCATAATTACTATCGTCAGCCTGGCGTTGCCGTTGGTGAATTTGTGGTGCCGGAAGGCCATTATTTTGTGATGGGCGACAATCGTGACAACAGCCGCGACAGCCGGTTCTGGGGCTTTGTGCCTGAGCAGAATCTGGTCGGTCGTGCCGTATTTATCTGGATGAGCTTTGAGTTCAGTGAAGATCCGAATCACTGGCTGCCATCCTGGGTGCCGGTCGGCGTACGATTCGACCGTTTAGGCCCCATCCAATAAGCAGGTGACTGAGTTTTGACGATTTTACCCCCGCTGGCCAAGCTGGAGAAAAAACTGGGCTACCAGTTTCAGGACCCGGCTTTGCTGGAGCAGGCGCTGACCCATCGCAGTTGTAAAGGGCAGCACAATGAACGACTGGAGTTTTTAGGCGACGCTATCCTGAGCCTGGTGATTGCTGAGGCCTTGTTCCAACATTTCCCCAAGGCACGTGAAGGGGATTTAACCCGCATGCGTGCTTCGCTGGTTAAAGGCGTCACTCTGGCGGAAATTGCCGCTGAACTGGAGATTGCACAGCACCTGCGGCTTGGTCCTGGTGAGTTGAAAAGTGGCGGCTCAAGGCGTGAGTCTATCCAGGCCGACGCTGTAGAGGCCGTGCTGGGTGCCATTTATCTGGACGCCGGCATGGAGTGTTGCAAAGGCCGCATTCTGCAGTGGTTCGGCAGCCGGTTGCACAGTATTCAGCCGGGTGTACAAAAAGATTCGAAAACGTTGCTGCAGGAATATCTGCAAGGGCGGCGGCAGGCGCTGCCGCAGTACGACGTAATAGCCATTGAAGGCGAAGCGCATGACCAGACGTTTACGGTACGTTGTACTGTCGCTGGCCGTGCAGCTGTCGAAGCGAGCGGCAGTTCAAGACGCAAAGCAGAGCAGGATTGTGCTCAGCAAATCCTGGAGCAACTCAAAGATGAATGAACGGATCGCAGAAACGGCCGGTGAGACTTTTGCCGGCCTGGTCGCTATTGTCGGCCGGCCCAATGTTGGTAAATCCACCTTGCTCAATCAGCTGATTGGTCAGAAAGTCAGTATCACTTCCAAAAAACCACAGACCACCCGCCATCGGATAGTCGGTATCGATACGGTCGGTGTCTACCAGACGGTCTATGTCGATACGCCGGGTCTGCACAGCGAAGAAAAACGTGCGATCAACCGGTTGATGAACAAAGCGGCCGCGACTTCAATTCTGGATGTCGAGCTGGTGATTTTTGTGGTGGAAGGCACACGTTGGACCGATGACGACCAAATGGTGCTGAACCGGCTGATTGCCGCGAAAAAACCTGTGATTCTGGTGGTGAACAAAGTCGATTTGTACAAAGACAAAGAAGAGCTGCTGCCACACCTGCAATGGCTCGGCGGTCAGTTACAGTTTCTGGAAATCATTCCGCTCTCGGCGGAAAAAGGCACCAACGTCAGCAAATTGCGCGACATCGTGCACAGCCAGTTGCCGCCTTGTGAGTTTTTCTTTCCGGAAGATTACATCACAGACCGCTCGCAGCGGTTTATGGCTTCAGAAATTGTCCGCGAAAAACTTATGCGTTTTCTTGGCGACGAGTTGCCGTATTCGGTGACTGTTGAAATTGAACGCTTTAAGTGGGAAGAAAAACATTACCACATTGCCGCTTTGATCCTGGTTGAACGGGATACGCAAAAACGCATGGTGATTGGCAAAGGCGGCGAGCGGATCAAAACCATCGCTTCCGAAGCGCGCAAAGACATGGAAGATCTGTTCGAGCAACCGGTATTCCTGCAAATGTGGGTTAAAGTGAAATCAGGCTGGGCGGACGACGAACGCGCGCTGCGCAGCCTGGGTTACGGCGAAGACTGATGCAAAGCGGCGCTGTGTCGGCAATTTTGTTGCATAGCACGCCATTTCAGGACCAGAAGCTCTTGCTGGATTTTCTGGTTGAAGGCCAGGGCCGGGTGCGGGCCGTTGGCCGCCGCCCCGCCAAAAACAAAGGCGGGCGCAGTAACTGGCCCTTGTTTTGCCGCTACTGGCTGGAATTTAGCGGCCAGTCGGAGCTGAAAACGGTCCGTAAGTTGGAAGAGCAGAGCAGCGCGCTGCAGCTTGGCGGCGATTGGCTGTTCTGTGGTTTATATCTCAATGAACTGACCTGCCGCCTGTTCCCGGCGCAAATGGCCGCTGAGACGCTGTACCAAATTTATACTGAAAGTCTGCAGGCGCTGTGGCAATTGCAACAACTGGCTGCTGAACGTCCGGCGATGGAAGTCGTATTACGTCAGACAGAGCTTGCTTATCTGCAGGAGCTTGGGCTGATTGCAGACATAACCGCAGACAGCTGCGGAGCTCCTCTGGCTGTTGATGCATATTATCAGTGGTATGCCGAAGTGGGGTTTGTGCGGGCCGCGACGGGTTTTGCCGGTGCAGATCTGCTGGCGATTGCCGCGGGCGACTGGCAGGAGCGCAGCCTGCGTGCTGCTAAACAGCTGTGCCGGCTGTGGCTCAGTCCTTTATTAGGTAAAACACCGCTGCACAGCCGCAGCCTGTTTGCCCGCGACCATGATTCTTAACGAGGTGGTATGAAACCGATTTATTTAGGGGTCAATATTGACCACGTAGCGACCGTGCGCCAGGCGCGTGGCAGTCAGTATCCTGAGCCGGTGCACGCGGCTTTGCTGGCCGAACAGGCTGGCGCAGACGGCATTACTATGCATCTGCGCGAAGATCGCCGCCACATCCAGGACCGTGATGTGTTTTTACTGAAAGACACCATCCAGACCCGGCTGAATTTTGAGATGGGCGTCACTGACGAGATGTTAGCCATTGCCCGCAAGTTACAACCTGAGTTCTGCTGTCTGGTGCCGGAAAAACGCCAGGAGCTGACCACTGAAGGCGGCCTGGATGTCGCTGGCCAGTTTGAACGGATCAACAGCGCAGTGAAGCTGCTGGCCGATGACGGTATTCTGGTATCGCTGTTTATCGACGCCGACGAGCGTCAGATAGCCGCCGCAGCCAAAACCGGTGCGCCTTATATCGAAATCCATACCGGCGCATATGCTGATGCGCCGTCGGCAGCGGCGCAACAGGCCGAGCTGGCACGGATCAGCCACGCCGCAGCTTATGCCGAGTCGCTTGGCATTATTGTCAATGCCGGCCATGGCCTGCATTTTCATAATGTGCAGCCGATTGCCGCCATTCCGCAAATGTATGAACTGAACATTGGCCATGCCCTGATCGCGCGGGCAATTTTCAGCGGGCTCGGGCCTGCAGTCAGCGAAATGAAGCGACTGATGGTCGAGGCGCGCCGCTGATGGCGATTGTCGGGCTGGGGACTGATATCGTTGAAATCAGCCGGATTGAGCAAAGCCTGACGCGTTCGCCCCGACTGATTGAACGGGTACTGACGGCGGCGGAGCAACAGATTTTTGCCGCTCATGCCCAGCCAGCCCGTTATTTTGCCAAACGCTTTGCGGCCAAAGAAGCGGCGGCCAAAGCGCTTGGCACTGGCATTGGCCGCGGTATCTCCTTTCAGCATTTTAATATCCGCAATGACGCGCTGGGCCGGCCTGAGCTGGAACTGACCGGCGCTGCTGCCGAACGCGCTGCGCTGTTAAATGTGCGCAGCTGCTGGTTGTCGATTAGCGACGAGCAGGCTTTCGCGATGGCGACCGTGATCCTCGAATCCTGAGCATTTTCTTTGTGCCCTTTACCATTGCCATTGCTGGCTTTCTGCCAGCAGATCAGTCAGCTGATCTGACAAATCAAAGAGTTCAGGTTCGATAGTGCTCAGGCCTTTGCCGGTTTTCAGCTCAGTTTCAATCAGTTCGCTCAGGGCTTTGATGCGTGGTACGCCGGTATAACAAGTGGCGCCGTGCAGTTTGTGCACCAGCTGAATTAACGCATCCCGCTGGTGGCTGGCGCGATACTTGTCCAGATCCGCCAGCGTTTGCGGCAGACTGTCAATCAGCAGTTGCAACATTTCCCTGGCCAGTTGCGGTTTGCCGGCAGCGCGCAGCAGCGCCAGTTCCCAGTCGACATGGCGGCTGGTTTGCAGCAACGCCGGCACGGCGTCTTTTGGCGGCAATTCCGCTGCGGTCAACATCATGGTCTGACTGAATGCCGGACAACATTCTTTCAGCGCATACTGCAGCATTTGTTCATCGAGCGGTTTACTTAAAAACTCGCAAAATCCCAGACCCAGCAAACGCTCACGCTCACCCGGCAGTGTATGCGCTGTCACGGCAATAATCGGCGTGTCTTCATTGAGCGAACTCTGCTGGATGCGCTGACAAGCGGTGATACCGTCCATCACCGGCATGTTGATGTCCATGAAAATAATGTCGTAGTGGGCATGTGAGGCCAGCTGCCAGGCTTCTGCGCCCTGGCTGGCAGAATCGACCTGTTCCACCAGCTCACCCAGCAGGGTGTTGATTAGTTTGAGGTTGGCTTCATTGTCGTCGACCGTCAGCACCCGTACCCGGGCTTTGGGCCTTTGCGGCGATGGATCAGGCAACTGTAATTGTTGGCTGTAAGGCCGCGCCAGTGCGCCAGCCAGTTTGCGCTGATGCGCCGGTTTGGCCAGACAGGCTTGCGCGCCGCTTTGTAGCAGGGCTTCACGCAGGTTCGGTGACAGCGAGTTGACCAGCAGATACAGATATTGGCAATGCGTTTTCAGCTGACGGATCAGTTCCATGATGGGGTTCAGCTGGTCCAATGACACAGTGCGGCCAATCAGCGCGATATCAAACTGGTCACGCTGGCTGAGTGCCTGTTGCAGCTGCGCCGGCGTGGCACAGGCAGACACCTGCAATCCCCAGCTGTTGAGCAGGCTCAGGGTGGATTCGCGCGAATGTTGCTGCGGTTCGATATACAGCACCGTTTTACCGACCAGCAGTTCCAGTGGCAAAGGTTCGCTGACTGCGCCCTGATGGCTGTCCAGTAGCAGGCTGAACCAGAAGGTGGAGCCTTCGTCGGTTTTACTGTCGACGCCGATTTGGCCTTGCATCGCGTGCACCAGTCGCTGCGAGATAATCAGGCCCAAACCGGTGCCGCCGTAGCGGCGCCCAATGCTGCCATCCGCCTGGGCAAAACCGTTAAACAGTTGTTCCTGCTGCGCTTTTGAGATGCCGATGCCGGTATCCTGTACTTCGACATGCAGCAACACTTTGTCATCCGCGCCGATTTGATGGCGAAGACGGATCACGATGCTGCCATGTTCGGTAAATTTGATGGCATTGCCGGCAATATTCATCAGGATCTGGTTGATCCGCAGTGGGTCGCCAATCAGGGCATCCGGTACATCAGGCGAAATTTGCAGAGCCAGTTCCAGTTGTTTTTCAAAGGCGTTGACGGCCAGCAACTCGACAGCGTCGTGCACCAGGTCGCGCAATGAAAACGGCTCCGGATTAATCGGCATCCGGCCTTCTTCCAGTTTGGCGTAGTCGAGCACATCATTGACCAGACTGAGCAGGCTGTTGGCCGATTTCTGGATGGTATTGAGGTAATCCTGCTGATGGTGGGTCAGCCGGGTTTTCAGCAACTGGCGGGTGAAACCAATGACGCCGTTCAGCGGCGTGCGCAGTTCGTGGCTCATTTTGGCCAGAAATTCAGATTTCAGTTTGTTATCGTCCTGCGCCTTGCGCCTGGCCATATCGAGCGCGACATTCTGCATTTCCAGCTGTTCCATGGTTTGCATCAGGTCACTGGTCGACTGATCGATGGCATGTTGCATGTCATCTTTGTAGCGTTTCAGTTCGGTGGCCAGCTGATTGACGCCGCAGCGCATCACTTCCAGCTCGCCAATAAAAGGCTCAGGTAAATCTTTGTCATAACGGCCTTCGGCCAGGCGTTCAATCTGTAAAATCAGCTGTTGCACCGGCATACTGAGCCGGCTGAGCAGCCGCAGACACAGAATGAGCGCAAGGCTCAGCGCCAGCAGCACCAGCAACAAACTGACCAGCATCGAGCTTTGCTGGCCGAGTGTGACTTTGTCTCTGTCGATTTGCAGCAGCAGATAACCCAGCTTTCCTTCACTTTGCAGCAGCCGTTGTAATTCAGCATCGCTGAGCTGATTGCCAAGGGCGAGCGTCTGCACCTGACTCAGCTCAAGCTGGACCGGCACCCGCAGGATCAGCCAGTTGTCCTGCTCCGTCAGTTCAGTCACTACAGGCAATGGAGCATTGTCGCTCTGCAACAGGCCGGCAAAATCTTTATGCCGATTGGAGCTGGCGACCAGCGTATGCTGGTGGTCGAAGATGGCAATGGTGCGTACCAGCGGCGAATTTTTGCGGTGGCTTTGGTTCAGCAAACGTTCCAGTGTCGCCACATCACGGGACAACAGGCTGTTTTCGGCGGCAATGGCGAGTGGCTCTGCGATACTGGCGGCTTGCTCCTCCAACTGACGGGCACCATCGGCATAACGGACATAACTGAAATAACCGCCCAGGCTGACACTGGCCAGTAAAGTCGGCACCAGGGTAATTAATAAAATCCAGTCGCGTAACGCAATCTTCGTCATCTGGGGCTGTGCTTGCTACAATGGGCTATCAATCCCTCATCATGACATAACAGCGGCTAAAAACCTATGCGCTTTTGTGCCTTAACCAGGTAGCAAAATGGAGGTCAGCGCTGACGCGGAATTTATGGTAACTATCTATCAGGCAAAGAAAAAATCGAACACTCCTCAGTATGCTGAATTGCTGATTGAACGCTGGGATCATGAAGCTCAGGGCATCAGCAGCCATCAGGGGCGTATCTGTTTTGTTGAAGGCGCTTTACCGGGAGAACGGGTACAAGTCCGGTTGACGGAACAGAAAAAAGACTACAGCCGGGCGACGGTACAAAAAGTGTTGTCGGCATCCGCGCTGCGTCAGCCAGCGGGCTGCGCACTCGCAGCGCAGTGCGGTGGTTGTCAGCTGCACCATGTCAGCGCAGAGGCTGCCCTGACCCTGAAACAACAGGCGGTTGACGCCATGCTGCGTCATCAGCTCAAAACAGAGCAGTTGCCGTGGCAACCGGCCCTGAGTGCAGACAGCAGTGGTTACCGGCGCAAGGCGCGAATTGGCATCTGGTTTGATAAAAAGACGCAGCGTTTTGATGTCGGGTTTCGCAAAGTCGCCAGCAACGAAATTCTCGATGTGCCGGCCTGTCCGGTGTTAAGCCCGGCCATCGCGCCAGTGCTGGCGGTGCTCAGACAAACGCTGCCACAACTGCAACAGGGCAGTGCCATTACCCATGCTGAAGTGCTGGATGCCGATGGTGAGGCCTTTGTGGTGATCCGTCACATCCGGCCATTGCCGGCGGCTGATAAAACCCTGCTGCAACAAGCCTGGCCGCAGGCGTTTTGGCTGGGGGAGCCGCAAAACGGTACCTTTGAAAGCTGGCAGGCGGAGACACCCACGCCGGCATATCGGCTGGCCGAAGGGCAGCAGCTGCAGTTTTCGGCGACTGATTTTATTCAGGTCAATGCCCGGATAAACCAGATGATGGTCAGCCAGGCGTTGACATGGCTTATGCCAGAAAAGTCTGATCAAGTGCTTGATTTGTATTGTGGTATCGGTAACTTTAGTCTGGCGCTGGCACCACGGGTGGCTGCGGTGACCGGCGTGGAAGGGGTTGACGCTATGGTGGCGCAGGCCTGTCAGAATGCCGCACTCAATGGCTACCAGAATTGTCAGTTTGCTCAGGCCGACCTGCATTTGAGCTGGCAAGGCGCGAGCTGGAATCAGCCTGTTTATCAGAAAGTGGTGCTGGACCCGGCGCGGGCCGGTGCTGCGGGTGCGGTTGAACAACTGGTGAAGCTGAAACCGGCACAGATATTGTACGTATCCTGCAACGCTGCCACTTTCGCCCGGGATGCCAAAGTATTGCTGGCAAACCGCTACCGGATCGCGAAAATCGGTCTGATGGATATGTTCCCTTACACCAGTCATCTCGAATTGATGGCGCTTTTTGAATCGACGAGGCAGTAAACATGGTCACGGTCCGGCATTCGCACAGCACTGAGTACAACCCCGGAGAAACCTCTGAGTGGTTGATTTCGCTCGGGCTGCCGGAGAAAAAAATTGCCTGTCTGCTGGCGGCCGGCGACTGGCTGAATCAGCAGGGCTTTAGCGAAGCCAATTGTCCCCAGCTGCGCACTGGCTGGGAGATGGTGGAAATTCTGGCCGATTTGCGGATGGACAAAGATGCGCTGACGGCTGCTTTGTTATTTCCGTTGGTGGAAATGTCGTTGCTCAGCTGTGAAGCATTGACGCCCCATTTTGATGCGCCGGTACTCAATATGCTGGCGGCAGTGAATCAAATGGAAGCGATCCGCACTATTCCGGTCGGTCCCAATCAGATGCCTAATGCCCAGCAAGCCGACAACCTGCGCAAAATGCTGCTGACCATGGTCGAGGATGTGCGGGCCGTGGTGATCAAACTGGCCGCGCAAATCTGTTATCTGCGGGATGTCAAAAACGCAGATGAAGAAACCCGGGTGCTGGCTGCCAAGCAGACCAATGCGATTTTCGCGCCTTTAGCCAATCGGCTCGGGATAGGTCAGCTTAAATGGGAGCTGGAAGATTTAGCTTTTCGTTATCTGCATCCGCAGGTTTATAAAAAAATCGCCAGTCAGCTGGAAGAAAAACGCCTTGACCGCGAACAGTACATGCGCGATTTTGTGCAGGCGGTGCGTGATCGCATGCTGCTGGAAAAACTCGATTGTGATGTCTACGGCCGGCCGAAGCACATCTACAGCATCTGGAAAAAGATGCAGAAAAAACACCTGGCCTTTGACCAGCTGTATGACATCCGCGCGGTGCGGATTGTCACCGAGCGGGTGCAGGATTGTTATGCTGCCTTAGGGGTGGTGCATACCAGCTGGCAGCATCTGCCAAAAGAATTTGACGACTACATCGCGACGCCCAAACAAAATGGCTATCAGTCCATTCACACTGTGGTGCTGGGCCCGCAAGGGCGGCCTGTCGAAATTCAGATCCGCACCCGGCAGATGCATGATGATGCCGAGCTCGGTGTTGCAGCCCACTGGCGTTACAAAGAAGGCGGTCCGGCCGGGCGCGAAGGCGCACTGGATGAAAAAATCGGTTGGCTGCGCAAAATTCTGGCCTGGCAGGAAGAAGTGGTCGACTCGTCGCTGGCGGAAGAGCTGCGCAATCAGGTCACCGAAGACCGGGTCTATGTCTTTACGCCCAAAGGCGATATTGTCGATTTGCCAGCCGGCTCCACCCCACTTGATTTTGCTTATTACGTGCATTCCAACGTGGGTCACCGCTGTATCGGTGCCAAAATTTCCGGCCGGATCGTGCCTTTTACCTATCAGCTGAAAACCGGCGACCAGGTGGAAATTCTGACCGGGCGCGAACCGAACCCAAGCCGTGACTGGCTGAACCCGAATCTGGGTTATTTAAAATCCAGCCGTGCCCGCTCCAAAGTGCAGTACTGGTTCCGGTTGCAGGACAGAGATAAAAACTACGCCGCCGGCAAAGAGTTATTGGACACCGAACTGGCACGGCTGAATCTGCCGATGGACCATCCGGTGAAAGTGCTGCAGCGCTTTAATGTCAATTCGGCCGAAGAGTTACTGGTTGGCATTGGCGGCGGCGAAATCAAAGTGACCCAGGTGGTCAACTACATTCAGAGCCTGCACAGTAAGACCGATGCGCCGGAAATTGACCCGCGCTTAATTTCCAAACCAATGCAAACACAGGTGAAAAGCCATGTGGTGGTGCAGGGCGTGGGGAACCTGATGACGCACATGGCGGGCTGCTGTCAGCCGCTGCCAGGCGATGCCATCGTCGGCTACATCACGCAAGGCCGCGGCATTGCCGTACATCGCGATGATTGCGACCAGTTCAAAACGCTGCAGGAGCAACATCCGGAGCGGGTGGTGGAAGCGGCCTGGGGCGACAAATACGCGTCAGGCTATGAGGCCAGTATTCGTATTGTGGCGCATGACCGTAACGGTTTGCTGCGCGACATCACCAGTATTCTGGCCAACGAAAAAGCCAATGTGCTCAGGATGAGCAGCAATTCCGATGTGGCGCGTCAGACCGCGACCATTTATATGACGCTGGAGCTGTATAACCTCGATTCACTGAATAAGCTGCTGACCAAAGTCAGCCAGATTGATGACGTGATTGAAGCGAAACGCTCACAGTAACCCGACAATTGCGACCGGTATCAGACGAAAGTCGGCCCGGTTTGCCTGCTGATTTGACAATAAGATGAATGCAGAACCACGCTATACCATGGCTGATTTGCTGGCAATTATGGCCAGACTGCGCGACCCGCAACAGGGTTGTGCCTGGGACAAAGCGCAGACTTATCAGACGATTGTGCCATACACGCTGGAAGAAGCTTATGAAGTGGCCGACACCATCGAACGTGGCGCCATCAACGAGCTGCCGGACGAACTTGGCGATTTATTATTTCAGGTAGTGTTTTACAGCCAGATTGGCGCAGAAGAACGGCGTTTTGCCTTTCAAGACTGCGTCCAGGCGATTTGCGACAAGCTGATCCGCCGTCATCCGCATGTTTTTACTGATCAGCAGGGCGCCCAGACGACGCAGGCCGCCGCAGCGTCGTCTGAAGGTTTGCCACAAAATGCCGAACAGGCGCTGCGCGGCTGGGAAGCCATCAAAGCCGCTGAGCGCGGGGAGGCCGGCCAGCATTCTGTGCTGGACAATGTGCCGGTCGGTCTGCCGGCGCTGACCCGGGCTTATAAGCTGCAAAAACGTTGTGCCACCGTCGGTTTTGACTGGCCGGGCATTGCCGGCAGCTGGGATAAGGTGAAAGAAGAAATTGCCGAAGTGGACCAGGAGCTGGTACATGGCGCCGGTCCGGATAATACCGCGCTTGCCGAAGAGCTGGGTGACCTGATGTTTGCACTGGTCAATGTGGTGCGTAAAGCTGGCTTACAGCCGGAAACCATCCTCCGGCAGGCCAATCAGAAGTTTGAGCGGCGTTTTCGCGGTGTAGAACAGCAGCTGGCCGGGAGCGAAACTCCGGTCGGCCGCGCCAGTCTTGAACAAATGGAGCAGGCATGGCAATGGGTCAAACAACAGGAGAAACCGCAGCGCTAAAAGCTCCCCACCTGCTGTATTGCTGGGAACTGGGGCAAGGCTATGGCCATGTGCTGAATTTCCGCAATCTGGCACGGCAACTGCTGGCGGCTGGCTGGCGATTGTCGGCCGTCGTGGCTGAACCTGACAAAGTGCGCCGGATGTTGCCGGGCGAAGTGCAGGTTCTGCCGATGCCGGCATTGCGGCCGTCCCGTCTGTACGACCCGACCGTCAATCTGGCGGAAATTCTGCTGAATAACGACTTTGCCGACCCTTTACGGCTGCAGGAACGCCTGCGGCAATGGGATGCTGTGCTCGGCCGGTTGAGCGCCGATGTGTTGCTGATTGACCATGCGCCGACCGCCTTGCTGGCCGCGCATTTGCGAAAGGATCGGCATGCGCTGATTGGTACTGGATTTTTTATTCCACCCGATTTAGCAAAGTTGCCGCCATTCAGCCCATTTCGCGACCGCGAGTCCAATGCCGAACAAACGCTGTTGCAGGTGATTGCGAAGGTACAGCTTGCAGGCCGCACGACGAAGTTAGCCAGTCTGGCGGCGCTGTTTCAACAGGCTGATGAACAGCTGTTATGTACATTTCCAGAACTGGACCATTACGGCGCGCGCGCGGGCGACTATTGGGGCGCGGTGTTCGACTTTGGCTATGGTGAGGCGCCACACTGGCCTGCCAAAGCCGGCCCAAAAGTGTTTGCTTATCTGCATCATGACTATCCTGAATTGGAGCGGGTGCTGCATCAGCTCAGTCAGTTGCCACTGAATGTGCTGGTTCATGTCGGTGGCTGGCATGGCGACCCTGCTCGCTGGCCGGCGCTTTGTTTCAGCCGTGAACCCCTGCAGTTGCGGCAAGTAGCTGCACAAGCGAGGCTGGTGATTTGTCATGCCGGCCATGCCACGCTGGCTGGTATGTTGCTGGCGCAAGTGCCTTTGCTGTTGTTGCCCAAACAACTGGAGCAGCTGATTTTGTCTGAGCGCCTTTGGCAGCAGCAACTGGCGTTGTTTTTACCGCTGGCCGGCGACTTCAGTTTGTTGCCGACAATGATTGAAACTTTGCTTCAGGAACAAGGGCTCAGCTTGCGCTTGCAGGCATTTGCCGGGCTTTATCAGGGTTTTTCGTCCGAGGAACAAACAGAGGGCATGCTGGAAGCGCTGACTGATTTATGCGGCGCTGACGCCGGTCAATCAGACTGGGGCCCCCCAGTCTGATTGGTACCAATGTGGTTGGTTCAGGCTGATTTTTTCTGCCGGCGCCGGAACGCCAGACCTGCCAGACCTGCGCCTAACAACGCTAAAGCGCCGGGCTCGCTGACATCGTTCGGGTTGCGTTCAAGGAGATTGTCCTGGGTAAAACCCGAAGTCACACCGTCAAAACCATTCGGATCGCCAAACTGTGCATAGGTCGAACCGGCATAGCTGAGATAACCGCCATAGCCATAACCACCGTAACCATAACCGCCATAACCTTCACATTCGGTCGCGACACTTTCTGTAGTGGCAGCAAGAGTGGGCACACCCCAGTTGCCGTTACAGCTGGTCAGGTGATTGCCTTCCACATAAGTGCGGATGCTGTAACTGAGTGCCAGCGTGGCGCCGGCAGCGACGGTGCCCAGATCCAGCTGACCTGAGAAAGGGCCCCAGCTGTAATAACTGTAGCCATTGTCATAGCTCCCCAGCATCTGGCCGCTGCCACTGCCAGAACTGCCAGCCTGATCGGTGTACAGCTCAAAAGCACTGCTCCAGGCGGTACTGCCGTTGACCAGAATGTCGACGATGTAACCGGCGCGGGAAAACTCTTCAGCGCTGCTGAAATAATAACCGTCTGCGGTCAGCGAGCCCCAGGTGATGGTGAAGTTATACAGATAATCAATGGCGCTGGCAGAATCGTTCTCCAGCATGACATTCTGGGTGATTTGCGAATAATGCTGGTAATAGGAACCCTGGCCAAAAGCCCGCGAGTACATCCAGCCACTGTCGTTGCCGATAGCCGCTCCGGCAGTGTGCGGGTTTGAATAATAAGAGCCGTATTCCGAGTAGGCACCGCTGTAACTGCTGTTGGAGTCGGTACTTTCATCGCTGGCGGTGGCGCCGCCGGGGCCTATGTGATAACCGGATTTACTGTCAATCTGATAAGTCAGCAGGGTTGCGTGTACAGCAGGCAGTTGCACACCAAGAATAGCCGCAATCACAAGACTGAGGCGGCCCGGACGGAGAGTTCGGGTGTCTTGCATAATCATTTCCTCATGAGTGGATGGGACTGACTGGTTTTGGGCGTGATGGCTGATACGGCAAAGCAAACACGAGTCTTCCGGTGACCTGTTTTCAATCTCAGAGGCAAAACCAACAGCAAGGATGGAAAGCAGAATGAATGCCAGTGTTCTGACGTCAGTAACTGCTTCATTTGCAAGGAGATGCGCTGAACAACTTTTTACAGTTGTAAACAAAGCTGACGGCGCTGTCGTTGTTTTTGCCACAACTGCTCAGGCTGGCGGGCCGGTTCATTGGCAAAAATTGCCGGTCACCGGCTTTTTGATTGAGCAGGCTGCCCGACTTTGTTATACTTTCCGCC
>CBINNO010000022.1:0-34786 GCA_966252055.1 uncultured Rheinheimera sp.
GAGCCTGCGTGCTTGGCAGCGTCGCAACAATCAGCAACGGCGGCACTGGCGCTCACCACCCGCCCGGCCGCCAGTTGCTGCAGCGCCTGCTCGCGGCTGATGCTGACCGGGCGGCTCAGCAAACTGCCCGCGACCGCCGCCAGCAGGCTCGCCAGCGTCGCCGGGATCACCGGGTTGCCCCAGAAGGTTCTCTGCGCCTCGTCCAGCACTATCCACAAAGACACCAGCGGCGCGGCGCATAAGGCTGCCAGCACACCGGCCGGCGTCAGCCGGGTCCAGCGCAGCCCCAGCACGGAGACGGCGAATAAACCCGCCAGCACCATGCCGACCATCGTCGTGATGTAACCAATGATATTGTCGGCCAGCAGCGCAAACCCAAGCGCCAGCAGCACCACCGCCACCAGCCCAAAGCGCGACCCACGCACGACCAGATGCGCCGCCAGCGGCCGGCCGGTCAGGGCCTGATACAAATCGCCGACCAACACCGCCACCCCGGCGATGGCGTCTGAGCTGGCGCTCGATAAAGTAGCCGAAATGCCGGCCAGCAGCACTAACACGCCAAGCGCCAGCGGCAGGGTATTCAGCGCCAGAAACGGAAAGGCATAGGCCGGGTTGTCCAGCGCCGGCGTCAGCACCAGCGCCGCCAGCCCGAGCAGCGCCGGAATGGCGGAAAAGCCTAAATACAGCACGCCCGACCAGACAAAAGATTTGCGGATAGCCGCCACGTCGCGCCCGGCATAAATGCGCTGGCGAAAACTGGGCGTCGCCAGCACGCCGACGGCCACAGCCACCGCCAGCGACAAACCCGGCAACCAGTGAAAGGCCGCGGCTTCGCCCTGACTTGCCTGCAGCTCACCGGCTTTGG
The DNA here is from genome assembly GCA_966252055.1 of uncultured Rheinheimera sp. Taxonomy (GTDB): domain Bacteria; phylum Pseudomonadota; class Gammaproteobacteria; order Enterobacterales; family Alteromonadaceae; genus Pararheinheimera. Next base: position 866 of record CBINNO010000022.1, read on the forward strand.
CCGCGAGCACACTAAAACCACCGGCGGCGTCGATAGCAAAAGCCGCCATCAGCAGAAAACCAAAAAACAAAATCAGCGCCTGAATGGCGTCTGTCCAGACCACGGCCGTGTAGCCGCCAATCACCACATACACCGCAAAGCCGAGCGCAATCAGGACTTTAGCCTCAGTCCCTGTTAAACCGGTCAACCAGGCCAGATACATGCTGCCACCCAGAATATGGGCGCCCAGCCAGCCGATGCAGGCGATAAAAATCAGTAAGCCGACGCCGTGCCGCACCCGGCGGTCGGCGCCGACGTAATAACTGATTTCTTCAGCCATGGTCAGAAAGTTGTGGCAACGCAGCGGCGCAAACCACCAGGCCAGCAGCAAAATACCGATACCACCACCCAGGCCGTACAGCATCCCGCTCCAGCCATGCAAATAGGCATAACCGACCGCGCCCATCGACGAGCCGGTGCCGACCATAGTGGCGACTGTGGTGCCCAGCATCAGCCAGAACGGCAGCGCCCGGCTGCCGAGCAGAAAATCTTCGCCGCTGCGCGCCTGCGCCCGCGCGCTGGCCGGCCGGCGCGACACCCACCAGCCCAGCGCAATCATCGCCAGCAAATACAGGCCAAAACCGGCCAGAAAAGCCCATTGTTGTTGCATTGCAAATTCCCCGTTTGCTCACTGCGCCGATCTGTCGCCGGTTGCGTGCTGTCGCGCCGCTGCAATGAGAAAGTGCCGGACCGGCCGCGCCGGGCCTGTGGTCCTGACACCAGCCGAACCTCTGGTTATGGTGCTTTGTAGCAGGTCACGTCCACTTCCACTTTGCAGTCGACCACCAAATCGGCCACCGCACAGATGCGGGCCGGCGGATGGGCGCCAAATACTTCACGGAACACTTTGTTAAACGACTGAAAATAGCGCGAGTCGGTCAGCACCACAGTGACATGCACCACATGCTCCAGGCCATAGCCGGCTTCCTGCATGATGTCGAGGCAGTTCTGAATGGCCAGCCGGGATTGCTCCACGATGCCGCCTTCGACCACTTCGCCGTCTTTCATCGGCGTCTGACCCGACACATACAACCAGCCGCCGGCTTCGACCGCGCGGGAAAAGGGTAAAAACTGGCCACCGGTGCCCTGGCCGCCTTCGGCGCCAAATCTGCGGATCATGTTGTTGCTCCTGTGAATTGCTGACGTGATAAAAACTGGCCGGCGCGCTGCCCTGTGGCTGCGCCCTGCTGATAACTGAGTACGCCGTTGACATACACAGCACAGATGCCGGCGGCGGCAGCCACCGGTTCGCTGAAAGTGGCAAGGTCGCGTACCTGCGCCGGGTCGAATAACACCAAATCGGCCTGATAACCTTCGCGCAGCAGACCACGGCCGCTCAGCCGGAAATTCTGCGCCGACAAACCGGTCATTTTGTGCACCGCGGCGGCCAGCCCAAACAGCTGCTGGTCGCGGCAATAATGGCCGAGCACGCGTGGAAAAGCGCCCCACAGCCGGGGATGCGGTTTGGGATCGCACGGCAGGCCATCGGAGCCAATCATGCTGGGCGGATAGGCCAGAAAACGCTGCACGTCGGCTTCACTTAAGCCGTGATACACAGCGCCGGCCGGCAGCAGGCGCTTCGCGGCGTCGGTCAGGCTGCACTGCCAGTCGGCGGCGATGTCCGCCAGATAACGGCCGGCCTGCGCCGGCTCGGGCGTCGACCAACTGATAAAGATCGGAAAATCGGCGGTGACCTGGGCTAAATCCAGCGTGCTGGAACTGGCCGCGTAAGGATAACAATCGCAGCTCAGCTGCTGCTTTTGGCGTCTTTTTTCAAAAAATTCAATCACTTCTGCCGAGCGCCCCCAGTTGGTCACGCCGGCGCATTTCAGATGGGACACCACCACCGGCACCTGCAGCGCGGCGCCCAGATCTGCCGCTTCGGTCAGGGCGTCCAGAATACCGTCAAACTCAGTGCGCAAGTGGGTGCAATAGACAGCGCCGGTGTCAGCCAGCGCCCGCGCCAGCACCAGCAGTTCTGCCGCCGGCGCCGCGCTCGCGTTGTAATAAGCCAGCCCGGAGCTGAGCCCCAAAGCGCCGCTGGCCAGTGCTTCGTCCAGCAACAGCCGCATGGCGGCAATCTCGGCGGCGGTGGCCGGCCTGTCCAGCGCCGGCATCACAGTGGCGCGCAGCGCCGTATGGCCAACCAGCGCCGCCACATTGACTGCCGGCACAGTGCGCGTCACCGCGGCACGATATGCGGCAAAGCCGGCAAACTGAAAATCGCCAGCCCGGCCCAGTAAATTCAGCGGGTCCGGCACCTGCTGCCCGGCGGCCAGCGCCGGATGAAAAGACAGCGGCGCCGCACTGATGCCGCAGTTGCCGGTGATCACAGTGGTAACACCCTGACTGAGCTTGGCCAGCATCTGCGGATTGTGCAGCACCTCGAGGTCGTCATGGGTATGCACGTCGATAAAACCGGGCGCCAGCGCAAGGCCGTTGGCGTCGACTTCACAAGTGGCCTGCAGATCCGGCGCCGACAAATCGCCAATCGCGACAATACGCCCGTCCCGCACCGCCAGGTCACCCTGCCAGGGCGACGCACCGCTGCCGTCCAGCAACAAAGCGCCGCGGATCAGCACGTCAAAAGGAGCAACGCCGGCCAACAACCGCTAGTCCCCCAGCGGCAGGCGTTCAGGCCCGTCGCGGTGCTGGTCCAGCTCATGCTTGATGCGGCGCAGTTTTTCGCGCGATTTGCGCTGATTGAGCACCGCCACCTGGCTGACCAGCATGTCGATGGCGGCCAGCAACACATAACGGGACGCACTGGGCTGGTAGATAAAGTCGGATTCGCGGGTGCGGATCGGCAAATGCACATCGGCCAGCGCCGACAACCGGCTGTCCGGGCAAATCGCTATCACCGCGCTGCCGTAGTCTTTGGCAATTTGCACCGCCGCTTCCACTTCCGGGCTATAACCGCTCAGCGACAGACAGAGCACCACGTCGCCTTTGTCCACGCTGGCGGCGGTCATCCGCATCATCAGCGGATCCGAATACGCATTGCTTTGTACACAAAGGCGGAACAGCCGGTTATGCGCTTCCAGCGCCATCACCGCGCTGCCGCCGCCGACGCCGAAGATCAGCACTTTGGGGGCGGCAATCATCAGCTGGCTGGCGCTGTCGAGCAGCGGCTGACTGATGAGGCCGGCATTGAGCTGCAGCATCTCGACAATGGCGCTGTACACCGGCGGAATATCCTTCTGCTGCACCGGTTTGTCATTGATAAAGCGCTCGCCGATGGCGGCCGACTGCGCCAGTTTCAGTTTCAGCTCACGCACATTGGTGCATTGCAGCGCCCGCGACAACCGGGTGATGCTGGCATGACTGACACCGGCTTTTTCGGCCAGCTCGTTAATAGGCGCGTGCGCGGCAAAATTCAGATCGCTGAGAATAAAACGCGCCACCTTTTGTTCGGCGGGGCGTAAATGCGCCAGACATTGCTGGATGCGGGAGACTATATCCACTCAAAAATTTCCTGTTATCAGGGCGTGCTTGTCGCCGGGCCTTTTCGGTCAAGGCTTTGCAAGCAGGCCAACATGCTTCAGCCGCCAGCAGCGGCCGGTTGGTTGAACACCTCAGAATTCCGTCAGCAGTATGCGTCGCACCACAAAGTCGTCATCCAGCACCGCCAGCTGCCGCCATTTGTCCAGCGTCAGGCAAGGATGGGAGGTGCGAAAAGACAACATGTCGCCGACCGCCAGCGCGGCCGTCGGTGGCACTTGCAGCAGCAGATGCTGATCCATGATTTTCAGGCTGCGCCAGCCGTCTTCCACCGGCACAGGCCTGGCGGCAGGTCCGTCTGGCCGCAACCAGCTGTGTACCTGCGGCAGGCCGGCATCAAAGGCGGCATCGCGCTTGCCCAGCCCGACCACCACCAGATCGGGTTCCGGCCGTGACAACACATAAGCCCACAGCTGCAGCGCGTCGCTGAGCATGCCCGGCACTGCACAGGCCAGCGGGCTGCGCGCCAGCACTTGTTGTTGTAAATCCTGATAAAGGCCGCTGTCATGCAGCGCATAACAACCGGGCCGCAGCACCAGCGCAAAAGTGTCGGCAAGCCCGGCCTGCTGAAATTCGGCGGCGACTACGTCGTACCAGGCGGAACCGGCGCCGCTTAGCAGCGGTTTGCCGGTGGCAGCTGCCGGCTGCAACAGGCCGGCCGCGGCAAGCGTAGCAGCCGTTTGCAGGCTTTGCTGCACAAAAGCACGCACCGCGTCTTCGCCTTTAGCCATGCCTTCATAAAATTCGACACCACACAGCTGCAAGGCCGGATACTTTGCCACTTCAGCCGCCAGCTGCCGGGCTGCTGCGCCTGTGCGCACGCCGCTGCGTCCGCCCGGCACGCCCAGTTCCAGCAGCAGCGGCAATACCACAGCGGCCTCGGCCATGGTGTGGTGCAGCGGCGCCAGCATACTTGCATCGTCAATCAGCACGAAGATATCGGCGCCTTGTTGTAACAGCGCCGCCACGGCGCGTTGTTCACAGCGCCCGACTAACGGATTGGCCAGAATGATGCGCTGCGCGCCTGCGCGCCAGGCGGATTGCAGCTGCGCCACCGTCGCGACTGTCAGGCCCCAGGCGCCTTGCGTCAGCTGCGCCTGCATCAGCGCCGGGGTCATTGCTGTTTTGGCATGCGGGGCCAGCAAAGCGCCGGCATCCCTGGCAAAACGCTGCATCCAGCCGAGGTTACGACCCAGCACCGCCCAGTCCAGCGTGGCGAGCGGCAGCAGCATGTCGCCATTTGGCAAGGACCAGCCCTGCTGCGCAAACTGGCTCCAGTCGCCCAGCCCTTTGCCACTGGGTGGCAACCGGTCAGATGGGTGAAAATTCTCAGACAACACTGCGCTCCTGCACTGCTGAAAAAAATATGCTGATATCGTTCCAACATACATTGTTACTAGATAACACGCAATCAAAACAATAAAAGTTATTAAATAACAGAGCCAGACAAACATCAGGTCAAGGACGGAGGGGACGGCGGCAACTGAGCGATTCAATTCATAGGCTGACGGGCTCCACATAACGGCGAGCCGCCTCAAGCAGGCTGTGTTCGTCCGCCGGGTGATCCGACAGCACATCAAACACAAAATAGCCCGCCAGATTCTGCCTGGCCAAATACCGCGCCTTTTTGGCAAACAGGTAGCGGGTTTCAAAATACAGATGATTGAAGCGGCCGGTTTGCAACACTGTGGTATTGACCCCTGGCAGCGCGACAATGTGTTGGTAAGGCAGGTGCCGGATCTCCGCCGTAGTGCCGTTGATAAACTCAATGCCATAAGCCGGCAGCCCGACCAACAGCTGCTCCCGCTGAAAACCTTTCGCCAGCGTATGCTTAATCGCCTTCACAAAGGTGGCATAGTCGGCGTGATGGCCGACGACAGAGCCGGGCCAGGCTCCGGTGAAATCAAAGGCCACCAGATTGACATAATCCACATGCAACCCAATGTCTTTGCTGTACTGCGCCCCCAGCCAATCACCGGCGACAATATCTGCCGTCAGCAATAATTCGTGGCCCAAATGCGCCCTTAACGCTTTTAACAGAGCTGTCAGTTGGGCACTTTCCACCGGGTCCTGGCCACCGCGTTGCTGCTCGTTCTGATAAGTCCAATATTCCCAGTCGATATCGATGCCATCAACCTGATGGCGCCGTGTATATTGCTCAATGTTGTCGAGAAAGGCAGCCAGTGCGGCCGGCTGCTTCATGATCTGCAGGAAACCTTTGCTGCCTTCACCTACGCCCCCGACAGACAACAACACTTTTTTCCCTCGCTGATGTGCCTGCTGTACTACCGAAGTGATCAAGGGATCAACCGCCGTGGTGTGTAAGCGACCGTCCGGCAGCGGATACACAGACGCAATCGCCAAATGAGAAAACCGCTGCCACGGCAGCTCTGCCAGCGCCTGCTGCGAATGCTTCCAACTGGCGTAAACCGCCACCACAGGTTTTTGTTGCGCCGCCTGCGCGCCTGTAAATGCCGCAAAGCAACCAAACAAATACAGCCAGAATTTCGCCATCGGCCTGTCACTCCGTCATTTAAGTTTTCGGTCATTTGCTGCCAGCAGGGGCTGGCTCAGGATTTCAGCGTTTAGTGAAGCTAACAAACGATAGTTATCATTATCACTTTCATAAATAAAAGATCTTTTATGTAACAACTCATATGTCCCCACATGGCCGGCGCCAACCTTCTGCCGTGTCATCCTAGTTCCGAAAGCCTTTGGTCTCTCGTTCTGACCGCAAAACAAGTTCCTCCGGCTGCCGAAAAAATAATCATTGTATTTGCTCAAAATATCATGTTAAAACATAACAAGAAATTACAATTATTAAAGTTACAAACTAACAGAAATAAATGTCATGCTGTGATACACATCATTTTTACGCTGTGTATCACAGCGCGGCGCGACGAAATTTCACGGGGCTGCGGCGTCAAAGCCAGAGGGCTGGCGGATGCTGCGGGCGCTGACGATGTCCTGCATCTCAAATTCCACATGGGCTTTGAGTGCGATTTTCGGGGGGCCACTGGCCCCCTTTTTTTCGCGCCGCGCTTCGTGGCTCTGCGCTGGCTTGTTCTGCGAGAGCTTGTTTGGCGTGGGATTGCTTCAGGCAGGTGCGATAGCATGCTCTGTGCTGCGATAGCCTGCTCTGTGCTCAGTTGCTCTGCGCTGGCTTTACCTGAGCTGGCGCGCGCAACCGCCGCCGTCCGGTTTTATCAGTGCAGCCAGAGCGCCGGGCCCTTTTGGCAAAAACACAGTCACTCCGCTGCCTGATAAAAATGCGCGCCGGCCCCCAAAGCCGCCAGCTGATCGTCCGGATTTCGCAGCGGACAATGCTGCAGCGACAAACAACCGCAGCCAATACACAACGTCAGCTGGTCACGCAGCTGGGTCAGTTGCTCGATGCGGGCGGTTAAATCGGCCTGCCAGCGTGCTGACATCGCCTGCCAGTGCTGCGGATCGGCCTGCTGGCCGGCCGGCAATACCGCCAGCGCCTGACCAATTTGCTCCAGACTGATGCCGGTTTTCTGCGCCACTTTAATAATGGCGACCCGGCGCAATACATCGCGGCTATAACGCCGCTGATTGCCGCTGTTGCGCTGACTGCTGATCAGCTTTTTCTGCTCATAAAAATGCAAAGTCGCCACCGACACCCCGCTGCGCCGGGCCACTTCACCAACCGACAGCCACAGTTTGCCGGCGCAGGGGCCGTGGTTGCTGTCTTCGGCCGGCGTCGCGCAGACCGGTCCCGCTTGCACGGACGACATCCCGGCTGACCGTTCCTGAGTTGAAAGGCTCTGGCCTGCAGCTGCGCTGGCAGGCGCCGCCACGGCAGTCACCCGGCCAGTCGCTGCGCCAGTTGACTGCGAGCCGTCCGGCGCTGTGATGGCTGCTGTGGCCTGCACCGCGACAGCGGCAGCTGGATGACTGGCTGATTTTTTTGCTGACATCGCTTGACCTCAAGTTAACCTGAGGTTTTAGCATAGCGACATTTTCACGGCCGGCCAAGCCCGCCCGTACTTTGTGTCATTCTTCCCAAAGGAGCTGTTGATGTCTGTACTCACGCGAATCCCTGCTCAACCCGACGAAACACTGCCCGTTGAACTGCCGCCGGTGCCCGGCGCTATTGTGCAGCTGTTGCAGCAACTGGCTGACAGCCTGAATCAACAGCAGTGGCCGGCGCTGATGCGCTGTTTTGCCGGCGACGCCCTGCTGGTCAATCTGCTGGGAGACCGCGCCGAGGGCCAGGCTGCCATCCTGCAGTATCAGCAAGGCATGGCGGCGCTGTTTCCGGAGCGGTTGGTACACTATCAGTTAATAAGTTGCCAGTTACTAAGTTGCCAGTTATTAAGCGGTGAAACACGGGGCAGCCAGTCACTGAGCGGCCAGTCAGCAGGCGCTCTGTCGCACAGTAATCAGCCGGCCGGCGCACTATATCTGCTCAACGTACAGCAACAATGGCTGTGCCGGCGGCAACGTCAGCCACAAGGTGTCAGCAGCTGTCCGTTGTTTGTGGTGCGGCTTGATGAAGACGGCGCTCGCATTCTGGCCTGCAACAGTCTGTAAAAGGCGCGGGTAACGGTCGCCGGCCGGTTTAAGCAGGGGCTTCCCAGCTGAAGCCGGCCGGATACTGATGGATGCCGTCATAATCGCCTTTGCTCAAGGCATATCCCTGTGTTTTGGCGATGGCGTACACCATGCTCAGATGAAAGAAAAAGTTCGGCAGCGCAAACAACTGCTGATACTCAGCCAACGGCCACTGCAAAGCGCGAAAGCCGGCCTGATCCTGTACCGGCGACTGCGCCGGCTCCGCCTTTTCAAGCAGTGCCAGCGCCTGCTGCACGTACTGGCGTAAATCCGCCAGCGTCATCGGCTCACCCGGTGCCAGCCAGCCGTTGCAAGGCGCCAGTTGCTGTTGTGGCGCCGCCAGGCAGGTGCGCAGTGCAAAAGACACCACCACCGTCACCTGCTGACAAAAAGCAAACATGTCGTCACACAGCCTGGCACAAAGCAGTTGCTGCTCTGCCGCTGGCGAGGCCGGCGCACGCTGCGCCGCCTGCTGCGCCAGTTTGGCCAGCAACGCATCCAGCATTTGCAGATAGTGCCGGCAGATATGGACGGGGTCCGGCGAGGGTAATGTCATGGTTTTCTCCTCGGATCGCGGCGTGCAAAATCACGGCGCCGTTACTGATTTGCCGCCGGGAAGTACTTCAGCTGCAGCTGCACAAAGGCCGGACTCTGGCGGAACTCCTGCAAAGCCTGGTCAAAACGACGCACCAGTTTTTCGTCGCGGCCAAGCAGATGGTACTGATTGGCGCCCAGCAACGGCAATTGCACCAGGCTCTCGCCGGCGGCGGTCTGGCGGGCATAATAGGCAAAGATATTGCGGTCCATCACCAGCGCATCGACGCGGTTTTTCCGCAGCAGGCTGGGCAGCTGATGCTGCTCGACCACTTCCAGATAGCTGACAAAAGTTGGGATCAACTGCCGGTATTCGGCACTGAGAAAACGCTGCGCATTCTGAAACGCCATCACACGCCGGCCACTTAAATCAGCCAGCTGCGTGACCGTTTTGGCGTCTTTTTCCCGCACAATCACTACATTTTCGTAGCGGATATACGGCAAAGTGGCATAAAGGCCGGCCGGCGTCTCCCGCTGCAGCGACACCAGATCGGCCTTCCCCTCGGAAAACTGATCAAGCAGACGGCCATTAGGAACGTGCAAAAAACTGACACAGCGGCGCATACCAAGCCCCACCTGCCTGAGCAGTTCCAGCTCATACCCTTGCTGCGTGGCCACCTCGATATAAGGCGGCTTTTGTACGCCTACCAGAATGCTCATTGGCGGCGATTTGCACGGCGGCATTGCAGCGGCCGCTGGCAAGGTAAACAACAACCCGCTCCACAGCGCCAGTCCCGGTACACAATCCCTCCTTGTTGCTCCTGCTCACATCGCTGCCGTGTCATCCTATAGCACGCTGCGCCTGCCTCACAAGGGGTGACAGCCGCTTGTCCCTTTGCGACCGCCATAGCGCGCTCAGCTGCCCCCCCTTGCTGCGGCGCCACCTCTTCTGCCGCAGCAATCAGCCGGCTATCGGCTCGCCGCGGGCCGCCTGCAACCGCAGCTGCGCTTCCATCAACCCGGCCATCAGCTCCAGCTGACTGAGCCGGGTGTCATAGCTGGCGCGGGTGGCATCCAGTAATTCTGCCACCGAACTTTGCCCCAGCCGGTAGGCATCTTTGGCCATCTGTTGCAAATCGGGCAGCTGTGGCAAAAGCTGCCGCTGATACTCGTGCAGTGCCGCCAGTCGCTGGCGCACCAGCGCACTGTAGCGCTCGACGTCCGCCTGCACCTGCGCTTCACTGAGCCGGCGCTCCAGCCTGGCGGATTCCGCTTCGGCCTTCGCTTTGTCCAGCTCCCCCTCACGGCTGTCAAACAGCGGAACCTCAATACCGACGCCCACCGAGTAGGTTTTACCGTATGGCTCCCTTGTCCAGAACTTGCCGACACTGACCGAGACATTGGGCAAACGGTCCAGCTCCGCCGCCCGCACGCCGGCCTGAGCGGCTTCTTCTGCACGGCGCGACGCTGCCACGACCGGATGTTCAGCCCGCTGTTGCGCACCGGCCTGAACCGACAGCGCTTTTAACTCGGACACTTGCCCGAGCGGACGCCAGTCCGGCACCCCCAGCAAGGCCGCCAGCTGGCTTTGCCGATCACTCAGCTCTGCCACCGCTTCTGCCACCTGAGTCCGCCAGGCCGTCAGTTCCAGGTCAAACCGCAGCAAGTCGTACTGGCTCGCCACACCATGCTGATGACGGGCCGCAACCACATCACGCAGCTGCTGTAGTTCCTGCAGACTGTCGCTGAGCAAAGCCTGTTTTTGCTGAGCAGCCAACAATGCCACATAGCCGGCACCGGCTTCTGCCGCCAGTTCGCCGGCAGAAGCACTGAGCCAGGCTCTGGCAGCGTCCACCCTTAAGTCGGCGGCCCTGACCCTGCTGCTGTGTTGCCCCGGCAGCAGCACCGGCTGCTCCACCGACCATTCCGCCGACTGCCGGCCTTCGAAGTTGGTCACAGCGCCAGGCTGATTGGCATGGCCGAAGCTGACACTGGGGTTTGGATAAGCCCCAGCAGTGCGTCGTTCTGCCTGCGCAATGGCGACTTGCTGGCGCTGCAGGGCCAGCCGTGGACTCGCTTCACGCGCCAGCTTCAGCACAGTGGCCAGATCGACCCGGGCAGGTGGTAACCAGCCGGTGTGGCCACTCTCCTGCTTCGTAAACGCCTGCTCCGTAAATGCTTGCGCTGGCAATGTCTGCTCAGCAGCGCTTTGTGGTGTGGAATCAGCCTGCTGCACAAAATCAGCCTGCTGCGCAAAATCAGCCTGCTGCGCAGGCGCAGGCAACTGCGCTGTCGCTGAAACCGGGGTTGCTGGCGCTGGCATGGTCTGCGGCTGCGCCAGCAGGGGCCACGCGGTCAGCCAGCTAAAAATCATCAGATATCGGGAAATCATGCGTCGGCCTCCTCAGGCGTCTGTAACTTTTTTGGCGTCAGGTAGCTGTACAGCACCGGTAACACAAACAGCGCCACCAGCAGCGTGGTCAGCATGCCGCCCACCACCACCAGCGCAAAAGGTCGCTGCGTTTCGCTGCCGACCCCGGTCGACAACGCCATCGGCAATAAACCGACCATCGCCAGCAAAGAGGCCATCAGCACCGGACGCAGCCGCTCCGCCGCACCGTCCAGCAAAGCCGGCAACAAAGCCTCACCCGCCCGCCGGCGTGTTTCAGTGGCAGACAGCACCAGCACGCCCATCAGCGACACTTGCCCCAGCAGCGCGATAAAACCAATGGCCGCGCTGACCGACAACGGGATCCCGCTCAGCCACAAGGCAAACACACCACCGGTCAGTGCAAAAGGCACCGTCAGCAGAATCGTCAGCGCACTGAGGCCGCTGTTCATCGCCGCATACAGCAGCGCCAGCACCAGCAGTACCGCCACCGGCACCACCAGTTGCAGCCGTTCCGCCGCGCGGGCCTGATTTTCATACTCGCCGCCCCAGACCAGGTAATAGCGGTCCGGCACTGCAACCTGCGCCGCCACTGCCGCAGTCGCTTCCTGCACCACTGAACCGAGATCGCGCCCTTCCACATTAAACTTCAGCGCCAGAAAACGAATATTGCCTTCGCGCACCACAGACGCTGCGCCGTCCGCATGTTCAATCCGTGCCAGCTGGCGTAACGGCAGCTGGGCACCGTCTGCGGTCGGGATACTCAGACTGGCAATTTTTTCTTCGTCATCGCGGGAGGGTCTGGGCAACAACAACCGCACTGGCACTGGTTGTTCGCCTTCCCAGATATCGGTGACGATACGCCCGGCCAGCGCGGTTTCGACGATGCGTGCGGCATCTTCAACCGGCACACCGGCTCTGGCCAGCGCCGCCCGGTCCAGCCGGATCTGCAGTTGCGGGCTGGAAACGTCGCGGTACAAATCAAGCCCGGCAATGCCCGGTATCGGTTGTAACGCCGTTTTGGCCTGCTTCAGTGTTTCCCGCATCACATTCAGATCTGCGCCAAACATCTTCAGCACCACCTGCCCGCGCACGCCGCTGACCGCTTCTTCCACACTGTCTTTAATCGGTTGCGAGAAGTTAAACCGCACGCCGGGAATGGCTTCGAGCGACTGGCGCATCGCCTGGATCAGCGCGGCTTTGTCCAACGCCGCCTGACCGCTGACCGGCTGCAGACTGACAAAGGTTTTCAACATATTGACGCCTTCGTTGTCGGTGCCGTCTTCCGGCCGGCCATGTTCGGTGTGCACCGCGAGGGTCTGCGGGAAGCTCAGCAAACGACGGTGGATCTCCTGCAACAGCGGCTGTCCCTGCTCCATCGAAACACTCGCAGGCAACTCGCTGAATACAAAAATATCGCCTTCATCCAGCTCCGGCAGAAATTCGCTGCCCAGCCGGCTGGCACTCCAGGTACCGAGCAGCAACAGCGTTGCCGCCAGTGCCAGCGTCAGTGGCCGGTGCAGCATCAGCCGGCCCAGCAGCGCGCGGTAACGGCGGCGCAGCCGCTCAATCCAGCCGGGTTCCTGCAGACTGGCATCACGCGTGCTGAAACCAAAAGCACACAAGGCCGGCACGACGGTCAGGGAGAAAATCAGCGCACCAGCCAGCGCAAAGGCATAAGTCATCGCCAGCGGCCGGAAGATCCGCCCTTCGACCGATTGCAGCGTAAACACCGGCAGCAAGGCAGCAATGATGATCAGCATCGAATAAAACACCGGCCGGCCGACTTCAGTGGCCGAGCGGATCACAATCCGCAACAAGGCTTGCCGGTTGGCCGGTTTTTCATGACGGATCGCATGGATCACACTCTCCACCAGCACCACTGCGCCGTCGACCAGGATGCCAAAATCAATCGCACCCATCGAAATCAGGTTGGCCGGCAACCCCAACGCATGCAGGCCGATAAAAGCTACCAGCAAGGACAGCGGGATCACCACGGCGACCAGCGCAGAGCCCACCAGCGTGCGCAAAAACAGCCAGACAATCGCCACCACCAGAATAAAGCTGTGCAGCAGGTTGTCGTGGACCGTCGACAAGGTGTGGCCGACCAGCTCGCTGCGGTCATGCGAGACTTCTATCCGCATGCCTTGCGGCAGCATCCTTTGATTGAGCTCATTGACTTTGGCATGAATCCCATCCAGCACTCTGGACGGATTTTCGCCACGCTGCATCAGCACCAGCCCCTGCACCGTTTCTTTTTCGCTGTTAAACGCCACCGAACCCCGACGCGGCGTAGCCGCCTGTTTGACACTGGCGACATCGCCAACCGTCAGCGCTGCGCCATCTTTGCTGCGCAGCGGGATCTGCCGGATATCCTCGACCGACTCGATGTAACCCATGCCGCGGATCGTCAGTTCCTGCTCGCCGTGGCGCAAAAAACCGCCACCGATATTCAGGTTGGCTTTGCTGATCGCGGCTTCCAAATCAGCCAGCGTCAGACCGGCGGCATACAACTGCTCCGGATCGGCTTCGACATGCAGCTCTTTCAGATAGCCGCCAAACGGCACCACGTCTGCGACGCCCTGCACCTGACGCAGCACCCGGCTGACGTTCCACTGCATTTCCGAGCGCAGCTGATACAAATCATGGCGGTCGCTGACCAGCCGGAAACGGTAAATTTTACCCAGCGGAGTGGCTTCAGGGGCCAGCGTCGGGCTGACACCGTCCGGTAAATCGGCCTGACTCATGCGCTGACTGACCAGCATCCGGGTGCGGAAAGCGTCAACATCGTCGTCAAAAATCAGCGTGACCAGCGACAGGCCGAACAGGCTTTCACTGCGCAGCAGCGTCATGCCTGGCGTGCCATTGAGTTCACGCTCCAGCGGTACCGTGATCTGACGCTCAATTTCCTCGGCAGCATAGCCCGGCATCTGTGTGATCACCTGGACCTGCACATTGGTCACATCCGGAAAAGCTTCAATCGGCGTTTCCAGATAAGCACGAACGCCGAATAACGCGATCACGGCAGTCAGTACCAGCAACGCCACCCGGCGATGCACACAAATCTCAATTATTTTCTGCAGCATCGCGGCCTCACAGCAACTGTTCGGCTTCGCTGTCCAGCAGCAAAGCACCTGTGACCACAACCTGCTCTCCCGCCTGCAGACCGGCCAGCACCGGCACCCGGCCGTCGCGGGACAGACCGGTTCGAACCGGCCGCGCTTCAAAATGACCATCCTGGTGCTGCACATAAACCAGCCGCTGGCTGCCATCTTTAATCAGCACAGCACTGACCGGCAGATTGAGCACCGCCGTCGCCGGCTGCTGCAGCCGCACCTCCGCCAGCATGCCGGGCAGCAGTGCAGAGGTGTCGCCCTGCAACGTCAGATACACAGGTAAACGGCGCAGCTCATTAACCCGCTGACCGGCGCCGGCCACGGTCGCAGCCAGACTGACATCGGCACCGGGCACCCGGATACTGGCGCTCAGGCCGGGCACAACAGTAGCCGCTTCATGTTCAGGAATATCCGCCACCACCCACAGCTGGCTGGGATCGCCCAGTTCAATCAGCGGCTCACCGCCCGGCGCCGCCATCGTGCCGACACTGCCGTGACTGGCCAGGACAGTGCCGCCAGTCGGCGCCCGCAGCACAAAGCGGTCCCCCTCGCCAGCGCCAATCAGGCCGGCCGCCAGCCGGGCCCGTTCCAGTTCCGCCTGCGCCTCGCGCACGGCCAGCCCGGCACTGAATTTTTCCACTTCCAGCCCAACGCCCAGCCGCAGCAATTCGGTTTGACGGCGCAGTGAATCCTGCGCCGCTGCCAGCTGAGTCTCCGCCTGCGCCACTGCCGCCCGCAAGGCGGCGGCTTCGGCACTTTGCAGCGTCAGCAACGGATCGCCGGCACGCACCACGTCACCCGGTTGCACTGACAGCGCCACAATCCGCGCTTCCACCGGCGTGTCGACCGACGCCACCGCCTGCGCTCTGAATGCCAGCCGCCCCGGCAGCAGCGGACCGGATGCCGGCTGATAGCCGCCGGCAGCTTCGGTGCGGATGTATTGCAGTGACGCTGCAGATAACTGCAAAGGCCCGCTGCCCGCAGCCGTTTGTGACAGCTCCGGACCCGAGCAGGCCGTCAGTCCTATCATCATGACCGACACACCAAAATAGTGCGGCCACGCATAACTTTTGTTGTTCTTCATTTCACCATCCACCAGAAAATGACTGCAGTAACCTTTTGCTAAGGCGCTCGCCGACATTGTAAGATTCGGCTCCTTACAAAGTTCTTTCACCGGCAAACCGCATGAGAATCCTCTTAGTCGAAGACGACGGAGCCTTGCGCGACACCCTGGCTCAGGCCTTGCGCCAGGCGGGTTACGGCGTGGATCCGGTCGCGGATGGCGAGTCCGCCGACACTGCCCTGCTGGCCGGCAGTTATGATTTGGTGGTGCTGGATCTGGGACTGCCGCAACTGAGTGGTATCGGCCTGCTGAAACGGCTCAGAGACCGGCAGGACCGCACTCCGGTGCTGGTGCTGACCGCGCGCGGCGACATCGAAGACCGGGTGCAGGGGCTGCGGCTCGGCGCTGATGATTACCTGACCAAACCTTTTGCCCTGCCTGAACTCGAAGCCCGCATCGAAGCTCTGCTGCGCCGCGCCGGCGGTGGTCTGATGCGGCTGGTCCATGGTGAACTGGAGCTGGACCTGGCCAGCCGGATGGCCTATCTGGCCGGTAAACCGCTCGATTTATCAATGCGTGAAACCTCTATTCTGCAGGCACTGCTGCAAAGAACCGGTCAGGTGGTCATCAAGACCCGGCTGGCGCAGCAAATCAGTGACTGGGATGGCGAAGTGGGCGCCAACGCGATTGAAGTCTATGTGCACCGCCTGCGCAAAAAGCTGGAAAGTGCCGGCATCCGCATTCGTACCATCCATGGCCTGGGTTATCTGCTGGAACCTTATGCAGAAATCTGAGCGTTTTTCGTTACGCCAGCGCCTGCTGCTGTGGCTGTTGTTGCCGCTGCTGGCCCTGACCGCCTGCTGGGCCTGGGCCGCGCATGCCATAGTGCTGAGTTTCGCCAATCAGGTATATGACCGCTGGCTGGAAGACACGGTCCGCACGCTGGCAGAGCAGGTGCAGGTCGAGCAAGGCCGCGTCACTGTTGATCTGCCGCCGGCGGCCCGCCGCATGCTGGAGTTTGATGAAGTCGACAAAGTGTACTTCAGCGTGGTCGATGCCAGTGGCCGCCAGCTGGTCGGCAACCAGCAGTTACCGCCACCGGCCCAACCGGACCTGCAACAGACCGCTGATTTTTACGACAGCCAGCTGCACGGGCAGCCGCTGCGGCTGGTCGAATACCGGGTGCCCGCCCCAACGACCGATGCTTTGGTCTATGTCAGAGTGGCGGAAACACTGCGCAAGCGCGAGATGCTGGCCAGTGAAGTGCTGGCGGTAATGATGGTACCGCAGGCGTTGTTACTGGTCGGTCTGGTCGTGCTGGTCTGGTATGGCATCGGCGCAGGTATTGCACCGCTGCGCCGGGTGCGCGACGCGATAGCCCGGCGTACCCATACCGATTTGAGCCCGCTGGATGAACGCGGTTTGCCAGCGGAAGTGCATGAGCAGGTGCATGTGATCAACGGCCTGATGAGCCGGCTGAACCTGACCATCACCGCACAACAACGTTTTATTGCCGACGCCACCCATCAGTTGCGCACGCCCATCACAGTGCTGCGCACCCAGACAGAGCTGGCCTTGCGGCTGCAGGAGCCGGCTGAACTGCACGCCTTTATGCAGAAACTGGATGGCGCAACAGTCCGGCTGGCCCGGCTGGCCAATCAGTTGTTGAACCTGAGCCGCGCCGAAGCAGGGCTGGCCGGTGCCTTGCAGTTAGTCCCTGTATCCGTCACAGAGTGGGTGGAAGATGTTGTCGCCGCGCTGGTGCCCGCCGCGCTCGACAAACAGACCGAGATGCGCCTGCAGCTGGGCGAGCCGGCGTTGCTGGTACACGGCGACGCGCAGTTACTCAGCGAAATGCTGGCCAATCTGGTCGACAATGCTGTCCGTTACACGCCCGCCGGCGGCCAGATCCACATCTGCGTGCAGCCGGCAGACCACTGGCTGCAATTACAGGTCACCGACAATGGCCCCGGCATCGCCCCGGCAGAGCGGCAGCAGGTGTTAACCCGCTTTTATCGCAGCAGCGCTGCTGCCGGCGCCGAAGGCAGTGGCCTTGGACTGGCGATAGTGCAGGAAATTGTCCAGCTCCATCATGGCCAGCTGGAATTGTCGGCGCCGCCCGGCGACCGCGGGCTGCAGGTGACAGTACGGCTACCGTTGCTCACGACGCCGGCAGCGCCATCCACCGGTCACGAGCCTGCCTTTTAGTCGGTCAACCCGAGCTGCACCAGACCGTAGCGTTCGATTTTTTTCAGCAGGCCCTGACGGGACAACCCCAGCGCCCGCGCCGCCTGGCTGCGATTGCCCTGATGGGTCAGCAGCGCTTCGCTGAGCAGACGGATCTCCAGCAGCCGCACCTGTTCATCCAGCGTGGCGTCTGCCGGTACCTGGTGGCCGACACCCGCCAGGCTGCCGCTGTCACCAGCGGCCGCCGGATGCAGCAACTGAATATCCGCCAGCTGCACCACGCCATGCTGGGCTATTGCCGCCACCGACTCCAGCGCGTTTCTAAGCTCGCGCACATTGCCCGGCCAGCTGCGCTGTAAAAACCATTGCATGGCCGGCACCGCCAGTTGCACCGGCTGACCGCCTTTTTCGCCAAGCTGCTGCAGGAAAAACTGGATCAGCAGCGGAATATCCTCACGGCGCTGGTCCAGCGCCGGTGTTTCCAGCGTGATGCCTTTGATGCGGTAGTATAAGTCTTCGCGGAATTTGCCCTGGCGCACCAACTCCGGCAAATCGGCATTGGTGGCCGACACCAGCCGGATATCGATTTTTTTCTGCTCACGCCCGCCGACCGGATAAAAAGTGCCTTCCTGCAACACCCGCAGCAGCTTGACCTGCATCGGCAGCGGCATTTCGCCAATTTCATCGAGAAACAGCGTGCCGCCGTCAGCCATGCTGAGCAGGCCCTGACGGTCTTTGTCGGCGCCGGTAAAAGCGCCGCGCACATAACCAAACAGCTCACTTTCCAGTAAATCGGCCGGAATAGCGCCACAATGCACCGACACAAAAGGCCCGCCGGCACGCAGGCTGAGCTGATGCAGCGCTTTGGACACGACTTCTTTGCCGGTGCCGGACGGCCCGGTCACCAGTACCCGCACGTCGGTTGGCGCAATGCGTTCAATCAGCGTGCGGATATTGCCAAGCGCCGGCGACACGCCGACCAGCTGGCCCAGGCCACTGCGCGGGTCCTGCCGGGTGCGCAACCGCGCCACTTCCTGCTCCAGCTGATGTTTGCCGATGGCACGCCGGACTACCACCGCCAGCAAATCCGGATCTATCGGTTTGGCGAGAAAATCCCAGGCGCCGAGGCTGATCGCCTGCAACGCCAGCTCGCGCTCGGCATGGCCGGTCAGGATAATCACCGGCTGGCCGGCCAGCTCCGGCAAGGCGCTTAAGGTCGCCTGCGGGTCAAACGCCGGCGGCAGCGACAAATCCAGCAGCACCAGGTCAACCGGCTGCTGGCTCAGCAGTGCGCGCGCCTGGGTTAAATCCGCCGCCAGCAACACCTGATGGCCCTGCTGCTGCAAAAAACGGTCGGCCAGCAGCCGAAACGCCGGCTCGTCGTCCACCAGCAGCACTTTGGCCGTGCGAAAAGATTCCAGCATCAGCGCTGTTCCTCCAAAGAAGCATCCGTCGGGATAAAAAATTCAAAACAGACCGGCCAGCCGAGGTCGGCGCGATGGCTGATCTCACCGCCATGCGCCTGCAAAATCCGGCTAACGATGGCCAGCCCCAGGCCACTGCCGCCGGCTCTTTTACTGACAAAAGGCCGGAACAGCTGGCCGTCCAGCAAACTGGCATCCAGCGCCGGGCCGTTATTGAGCAGCCGCAGCCGCAGCCCGTTGCCAACCGGCTCCGCCTCAAGCCGCAGGCGGGCGCCCGGCTGATTGCGTAAAAACGCCAGCGCATTATCAATCAGGTTTTGCAGCACTTGTTGCAGCCGGTAAGGGTCGGCATCGACCTGCAAAGCGGCGTCCAGTTCAAGCTCAAGCGCCACGCCCTCGGGCTGAGGCGTCAGCAGACTGTCGACTAAAGGCCGCAGCGCAAACCGTGATTTTTGCAGCTGCAGCCGGCCGGCGTAGACCAGCATGTCGGCGATCAGCCGGTCGGCGCGTTTCAGCTGGGTCTGGATATGGCCGCGCAGTTCAGCGTCCACCGCCGCCGACGCCATCGAAATAATATTCAGCGGATTGCGCAGCTCATGCGCCATCGAAGCGGCCAGCGCGCCCAATTCGACCAGATGCTGCTGCGCCAGTTGCTGACGCTCAGCCGCCGCCAGTGCCAGCGCCGACTGCAACCGCGCGCAGCTGCTGCACAGCAAAGAGGCGAAGACTTCGGCCGTCAGCTTGGTGCCGGGCGTCAGCGCGCCGTCTTCCGGCAACTGACTGTGCCAGCCACTGCTGTCATGGCGGATATCCAGCCACAATGCCGGGGCGGCAACGGCGGAAGCGGCGCCCAGCTGCAGCGGCTGACTGCTGGCCAACAGGCTGGCGCCCTGCCACAGCCGGATCTGCACCGGTTGCTTCAACAGACGGCCAATCAGGCCGGCCGCCTGCTCAGCCAGCTGCTGCCAGTCGCTGCTGGCAAATAACTGCTGCTGCCAGTGGCTCAGCATGGTTTCGGTTAACTGCATACCAGGGAAAATCAGCCGGGCCGCCAGCGCACTGGCCGGCCGGTAAGCGGCCGCCGCCAGCAGCAACAAAGCCGACGAGTACATCCACAACTGCCAGCCCGGTACCTGCGCCAGCGCCGGCATGCCAAACTGACCGAACACGGAACTGAGCAGCGCCATCATCAGCAGCAACAGCAGGCCCATCACCAGATAAAACAGCGCACGACGGGCAAAAGCATTGACTGCCAGCATCTGATAACGCAGTACGCTGTACACCAGCATCAGCAGATACAACGGCAGCAACAACATCGGATACGGAAACCAGTTCAGCCCCAGCGACGGAAAGACAAAACTGGTCGCCAGTAACAGACCAAGGCCGGCCGTCATCGAAATCGCCACCATCGAATGGCGTTTGCTGCCGCTGTGCAGATGACGGCCATGCCACAGCACCCAGTGCGCCAGCACGCCCAGCGCCACGGTGTACCAAAGATTTACCCAGCCAAAATACTCAAAGACAAAAAACACCGGCAGCGGATACACGGCGTCGACCCGGGCTGACGGCTGCGACCAGCTCAGCAGCACCACCAGCACCGTCAGCAACAGCAGCCAGGGCTGGATGTTTTGCAGTCCGCGCAGCCAACGCGGCAGCTGGTCAGGCGCGGCCTGCGCACTGACATAACCGAGCGCAAACTGCAGGAAAAACGCCGGCATCAGCGGATTGGCCAGGATCAGCGCTTTGCCCGGCCAGATCAGATCATGCTGCAGCGCCAGATGACCGCCACACCAGAGCGCCATCATGGCGCAAAAGGCTGCCAGCGGCCGCAGCACAGGCCGGAAGCGACCATGCCACCACAGCCAGAGGCCAATCCACAAGCCACTGATCAGACTGAATAATAACGAGGCTTCAAACCAGAGTGTCTGTGCCATCGACTGCTCCCAACGTGTCAGACCATACAGGGCCAGACTGTCAACACCGTTGACATTTTGCCAGGCACACAGCGTAAACCAGCTTGTCATCTGTCTCAAGCACATCCCATTTTTTTGATGTAGATCAAGGTATTGGCAATTTCCGTGCCTTTGGCCCGACAATCGCATAGTGCTGGCACCGGTTTTGATTTGAGGAGGTTCCGGATGCAGTGGTCCATTTGGCTGACTGAACTGGCATTTGTTGGGCTGGTAGTGCTGTTGTTAAGTCCGCTGCTCTGCTGGCCTGTGGCTAAAACAGCGGCAAGCGGAGGTCGTCATGACAGGTCTTGAAGGCGCCGCGCTGCAGTCTGGCATGCTCGACAGCGCAATGCTGTCGCGCATCCAGTTTGCTTTTACCGTCAGTTTTCACATTATTTTTCCGTCTATCACTATCGGCCTCGCCACGCTCATCGCGATTTGGGAAGGCCTGTGGCTGAAAACCCGCAATCCGCTGTACCTGCAACTGGCGAAGTTCTGGATCAAACCTTTTGCCATCACTTTTGGCATGGGCGTGGTGTCCGGCATCGTGCTGTCTTATGAATTTGGTACCAACTTCTCGAAATTTTCCGAGCTGACCGGCGCTGTGCTCGGGCCTTTGATGGCCTACGAAGTGCTGACGGCGTTTTTCCTTGAAGCCGGTTTTCTCGGGGTGATGCTGTTTGGCTGGCAACGTGTCAGCGCCCGGCTGCACTTCTTCGCCACCTGCACTGTGGCGGTCGGCACCTGGATCTCGGCATTCTGGATCATCGCCGCCAACAGCTGGATGCAAACCCCGCAGGGCCATGCCATCGTCGACGGCAAGTTTGTGGTGGAAAGCTGGTTCGAGGTGATTTTTAACCCGTCGATGCCGTACCGCTTAAGCCATATGCTGCTCGCGACTATGCTGACCGCCGGCCTGGTGGTGCTGGCGACTTCGGCCTGGTATCTGCGTAAACAGCAGCATCAGGCGTTTGCCCGCAAAGGTTTGTCGTTTTCACTGTGGTGGCTGCTGGCCTTTGCGCCGCTGCAGGCTTTTGTCGGCGATTTGCATGGCCTTAATGTCAAAGAACATCAGCCGGTCAAACTGGCAGCGATGGAAGCGATTTGGCCGGCGCGCGAAAGCAATGTGCCGCTGCTGCTGTTTGCCATTCCGGACAGCAACACAGAAACCAATCATTTCGAAGTCGCACTACCCGGCGTTGCCAGCCTGATCCTGACACACGACTGGCAGGGTGAACTGCAGGGGCTGCAGTCGGTACCCAAAGCCGACCGGCCCAATGTGCCGCTGGTGTTTTTCTCGTTTCGCATCATGGTGGGCCTCGGCGTGCTGATGATTGCCGTGGCCTTGTGGGGGCTGTGGCTGCGCCGTGGCGGCCGGCTGTTCAGTCAGCCGCAGTTTCTCTGGCTGTGCAGCCTGCTGGCCCCGACCGGCGTCATCGCAGTGCTGGCCGGCTGGTATGTGGTCGAAGTCGGCCGCCAGCCGTGGCTGGTGTACGGGCTGGTCCGCACTATGGATGTGGTGTCGCCGCTGCCGGCCGAGCGGGTGGCGCTGTCGCTGACGCTGTTTGTGCTGACCTACAGCCTGCTGTTTGGGGTTTACCTGTATTTCTTCCGCAAACTGATCAAAAAAGGCCCACCGCCACTGGACAGCCTGCAACACCATCTGATCGGTGTGGAAGCCTCCGGCTATGCGTTGGCGCTGACTAAAAGCCTGCACGGCGACGAAACATCCCATCAAACATCCGCACCGGCCGCCGATCTGAGCGATAACGCGGTGCCCCGTGACAAAGGAGTCTGACGATGGAACTTGCCCTGTTTTATTATCTGCTGCTCGGTTTTGCCATCCTGATGTACGTGGTACTGGACGGTTTTGACCTCGGGATCGGCATCCTCTACCCGTTTTTTCGCAGCGAAGAGGACAAAGACCAACTGATGCGCACCATCTCGCATGTCTGGGATGGCAACGAAACCTGGCTGGTGTTTGGCGGCGTCATTCTGTTCGGCGCCTTCCCGGCCGCTTATGCCGGCCTGACGTCGGCGTTGTACGCCCCCATTATGCTGATGCTGATTGGACTGATTTTCCGCGGCGTTGCATTTGAATATCGTTTTAAATCAACCACATCAAAACGTTGGTGGAACAGAGCTTTTGCCATCGGTTCTACCCTGGCCGCTTTTTGTCAGGGCCTGATGCTGGGTGTGTTGATTGGCGGGACACCGGAACTGAGCAGTTCGCCGCTGACGCTGCTGACACCATTCACATTGTTTTGTGGTTTTGCGGTGCTGGCAGGTTACGCCTTACTGGCCTGCACTTATCTGGTGATGAAATGTGGCGGCGAGCGTCAGCAACGGGCGGCCCGCTACGGCCGGCGGCTGGTGTGGGTGCTGATGGGCGCGATGGCGGTGGTCAGCCTGTCGACCGCCCTTGGCAGCGAGCAAATCTGGCAACGCTGGTTTGGCGCCTGGAATTTCCTCTGGCTGTGGCCATTGCCGCTGCTGTCCGTGCTGGCTGCCCGCTTGCTGTACCGCGACCTCGGCCGGGTGCAACGTCATCTCAAAGCCGGTCATTTGCCGCTGTCACGCCATGAAGACCGGCCGTTCTGGCTGGCGGTGGCGATTTTTGCACTCGGTTTTGCCGGCCTGCTGGTCAGCCTGTACCCGGCGCTGTTGCCTGGCAAGCTGAGCTTTGCGCAAGCGGCAGCACCTGATCACAGTCTGCGCTTTATGTTGCCAGGCGTGCTGATTTTTGTCCCGCTGATCGGCGCTTACACCTTGTGGGGTTACCGGATTTTTGCCGGTAAAGTCGAAAATTTCAGTGAGGGTTATTGACAATGCGTATTGGATCTGTCGTGCAAAAAGAACGCCTCTCGCCGTCCACTGCGCTGAAATTTCAGCCTGAAGCTGTACAAAATACCGACGAACGCTTGGTTTCAACTGAAACTTTTTCACTCAGCGCCGTCATTCGTCGCAGCAGACTGCGGATACAACGTCCGGGCCGACACTGGTTTTTCCTGCTGTATCTGGCCGGGGTCTTCACCGTTTTTGCCTTGGCGACTTTATTGAAGTTTACCGTCAACTTGCTGTAATTCGGCGAATTTAACCGCATTTAAACCCAAAAAATCCAGCGCAAATCAGCCACAGAATCGGTGGTAAATTTGCGCTGGATCAGTTTTTTGCCGTCCGGATTGATTGACTTTCCCAAAAGATTTCTGCGTTTTTTCTGATTGTCTTTTCAAAACAGCCGCTGCTATAGTCAGGTCATGGTTCTGCTGTTGAACCTGTCAGGAACTGAATTTATGCGTTTGCTGAATATCTTCTTAGTCGTTTTCTACCTGAGTGTTGCGCTGGCGGATCAAACCCGCTCTGCTGCGCAAGACTGGGCAGACACTATTGAAGCCAAATTCGGCCACAGTCAGACCTTAGTCAGCCAGCCAGGTGTCAAACTGGCCGATGCTGAAGCCCCGAAAGAACCTGAAAACAAAACACCTGCGCTGTTAAGTGCCGTCCGCCAGCCACTGGCGCTGATGGGCACTGCGGAAACTGTAGTTCCCGTTATCGTCAGCGTTAAAAACTACAGTGTACTCGCCAGCGCTCCACGCGCGCCCCCTCAACTCGCCTGAATCTGTTGTACTTCTGCCTGCTCTTTTATCGCAGGCCCAACCAGACAAAGATTTTTCCGGGTCGGCATAGTCCGCCCGATGCGAGGCTATCATGAGAAAATTAACTGTTTACACCGTTGACCACATTGACCATTTAGTTCAACCAACCGAGTTCGCCGACACCACGCTGGCATCACCTGCACTGCAGATTTTCACTGACTTCCGCCACAGCGCGCCAGCCATGCTGGATGCCGACACCAAGGCACTGGAAGCGCTGGACATGATGAAGCACGAGCACAGCAACCTGAAACTGGTGGTGGATGCCAACCGCGAAATGATTGGCCTGATCAGCACCGAACAGCTGAGCAGCCAGAACATCATGCAGCATGTCAGTAAAGATCTGAAAGCCAGCGAATTGCAGGTCGCCGATTTAATGCGGCCACGCGAAAACATCCTGGCGCTGTCTTATCAGCAAATTCAGCACTGTACAGT
The DNA here is from genome assembly GCA_966252055.1 of uncultured Rheinheimera sp. Lineage (GTDB taxonomy): Bacteria > Pseudomonadota > Gammaproteobacteria > Enterobacterales > Alteromonadaceae > Pararheinheimera. The sequence continues at coordinate 25,737 of CBINNO010000022.1, forward strand.
TGGTGATGTGCTGAACACGCTGCAGCACAATGGCGAACAATATTGTGTGGTGATCGATTTGGACAATCACCAGATCCGCGGCGTGATCAGTGCCAGCGAGATCTCCAGCCGACTGCACCTGCCGCCGCTGGAAATTAACAAACAACCGACGTTTCTGAATATTTTCGACCGGCTTTACGCATAAAGCAGGCCTGAACATTCAGACGCTCCGGGTTACACCAGGTTGGGAAACCGGTCTGCCGACCGGTCTGGTGTCAGGACAACAAAGGTGGCCTTGGCCACCTTTTTTGTATCCGGCACACAGAGTTCAGTAATCGTCCTGCATCCGCTGCATCAGATTACTCAGGTAAGCGACGCCGTTTTCGGCTGACAAGGCGTTAATCGGCGCCTGGCCCATAGTGTACGCATTGGCATTGGTCAGCCACTGCGCAAACAGTGCATCCGAGCCAAAATAATCGAGCCCCTGCTGGTAGAACTGTTCGGCTTCGGCCGGATCAATGGCGTGCGAGCGGATCATTCTGTATGCATTCTCAGATACTGTGGCCATGGCCTGTCCTCCTGCGGTGTGTGGCGTCATGCTTGCCCGATAACCTGTCAACGGCTGTCTTTCAGTGACAACCTTTCAACTATAGTTGAGCCCGGCCATTCGCCAAGTACCGCAGACTGGCCCGACAACACAGAGCGCAAACGTATGCAGACAACACAGTGGCGTGCGCTCAGTTATGCTGGACACCTCTGCAAGGGCCCGGAGGGAAAACAATGCGTTGGATCATCATGTTATGCGGCGTGCTTGCCGCTGTTTGTCAGGCCGCATTACCGCAGGTCAGTCAGGGCAGCCTCAGTCGTATCGACGCTTTCCCTTCTGCATTGGTGCCGGCCAGAACGGTCGATATCTGGCTGCCGCCCGGTTTTCAGCCTAATCAGCGTTATGCCGTGCTGTATATGCACGACGGTCAAATGTTATTTGACGCAAAAACCACCTGGAATCAGCAGGAGTGGCAGGTTGATGAAGTCGCAGGCCGCTTGCAGCAACAAGGCAAACTGCGGCCTTTTATCGTGGTGGCCATCTACAATGGCGACGGTAACCGCCATGCCGAATATTATCCGCAGCGGCCGTTTGGCCTGCTAAGCCCGGCGCAGCAGCAAGCCTTTTACCAGCTCGAACGCAGCCCCGGCGTGCCGCTGTTCAGCAAAGCAGTGTACTCGGACGCTTATCTGCAGTTTCTGGTGAAAGAACTGAAGCCTTATATCGAGCAGCACTACCCGGTGCTGACCGGACCGAAAAACACATTTATTATGGGCTCCAGCATGGGCGGGCTGATTTCACTGTATGCACTGCTGGAATACCCGCAGGTCTTTGGCGGCGCTGCTTGTCTGTCCACCCATTGGCCTGGCGTCTTTGCCATCGACCCCAATCCGGCACCTGCCAGCTTTATCCGCTATCTGACTGAGCGTTTGCCCGCCTTACATCAGCAGAAAATCTATTTTGATTACGGTGACCAGACGCTGGACGCCTTGTATCCGCCGCTGCAGCAGCAGGTAGACCTGAATATGCAGCGCTATCCGGCCGCACTGTGGACCAGCCGGTTTTTTCCGGGCGCCGATCACAGCGAAAAAGCCTGGGCAGCGCGGCTGGACCAACCGCTACTGTTTTTATTGGGCAACACTCCCTGATCTGACTGGCACTCTCACTGCGTAATGCCCGATAACGGTGTTGGCCAGCCGGGCCGGACCCACCGACCGGAACTTCCGGGTCGGCAGCAGCAAGGAGTGACAGGTGCAGCATGTATTGATTATTGGCGCCAGTGGCGGTATTGGCGCCGGACTCACCGACTGGTATCTGCAGCAAGGCTGGCATGTGTCGGCGCTCAGCCGCTCAGCAGCACCGGCCACTGCAGACAAGCTGGATTGGTATCGTTATGCGCCAGACGCGCTGACCTCATCCAATGCCGCCGAATTGCAGCAAAACCTGCAACAGATTTTTCGCCAGCCGCCTTCCCTGGTGTTTTGCTGCCTGGGCGCTTTACACGGCAACGGGCTGGTGGTGGAGAAAAATATCCGCCAGCTTGACGCCGCAGCGCTGCAGCAAGCGTTTTATTGCAATACCGTATTACCGGGTTTGTGGCTGCAGCAGCTTTGGCCCTGGCTCTCGCAAAGCCCGGCCATGCGGCTTTGCTGGCTGTCGGCCAAAGTGGGCAGCCTCAGTGACAACAGAGCCGGCGGCTGGTACAGCTATCGCGCCAGCAAGGCGGCGCTTAATATGCTGGTGAAAACCGCAGCAATTGAACTGGCACGGCAATACCCCAAAGCCACGCTGATCAGCCTGCATCCGGGCACCACCGACACCGCGCTGTCTGCTCCGTTTCAGCGCAATCTCGCCGCTGGCCAGCTGCAGACACCGCTGGAAACTGCCGCGCGGCTGGCCGCTGTCGCGGCAGATCTGACTGCGGCCCAAAACGGCGCTTTGCTGAACTGGGACGGTCAGGTCTTGCCGTTTTAAGCAAATTTACAGAGTGGCAGTGACGCCACAGGGCAGGCGTTTCAGTCGTCCGGGCTCTGGCAGGTCATCACCAAGTGTTTGCGCATGTCTTTGAGCACAATGCCGCGTTTGAGCAGCTCTTTACTCAGTTGCAGCTGCCATGGCTGCAGCTGGGCCTGCGCACTTTGCAGTGCTGCTTCGTCAGCAAATTGCAGCCTGACCAGCAAAGAGCCGGGAAAAGCTTCATATTCCAGGCTGAACCAGGCCTGCACCAGCCCGGCCAACACCGGCATTGCTTTTTCTTCCAGTGCGGTGACCGCAGCCAGCACCGCTTTTTGCTGCTTCAGCTGAACCACAGAGAGTTTCTTCGCCATTATTACCTCATGACAACATTCGGCCTGACGCGGCGTCAGCTCAAGACATGTCAGGCCGCTGATGATGGATCACAAGACCGCAGTATAACCCGGAAGGCGTCTGATTCTGCTGGCTGCTTTGCTAACTGCTCAGGGATCTGTCACCTGCAGCAAGCCACGCTTTAGCGAAAAAGGCAATTGGTATACCATGGACAGCCCAACTCTGCGCTGCAGCGGAAAGTGCAAAAAGCCTATGAAAATTGTCCATATTATTCTGACCCACAGCTTTGCCGGCAGCGAACGCTATGCCGTTGAGCTGGCGAATCTGCAAGCCGAACAACACCATGATGTAACCCTGATTTTGCATCAGCGTGGTGCGGAAAACCGGCCTAATGCCATCGCTCACCGGGTGTCCCCCAAGGTCAAAGTGCTGTTGGTTAGTGGCTTTAAGCTGCTGGCGATTTACCGGGCCCGTCGTCTGTTGCGTCAGTTACAGCCACAAGTTGCCCACGCCCATTTAAGTGCTGCTTGTCGGGTATTACAAGGAGTAAAAGGCTTGTGCCTGCGGGTAGCCACTTTACACATTCATTATAAAAAACAACAGCATGCTAAGTTAGATGCACTGATTGCCATAGTCCCTGGTCAGTTGGCGGCTATCCCACAGCCGTTGCGACAGCGCAGTGTACAACTCGATAACTGGTCGGCTGCCCGACCTGCCACCGCCGACGCCCGGCAGCGGCTGCGTGCTGAGTACCAGATCCCGCAGGATGCTATTGTGATAGGCACGCTGGGGCGGGTTGAACAAAGCAAAGGACAGGATGTGTTGCTGGAGGCATTTCGCCAGGCCGCCATTCCCAACAGTTATCTGGTGATAGTCGGTGAGGGTAAAAACTGGCAGACACTGCGTGCAAAAGCGCCTGCCAACGTCATTATGCCGGGCTTTAGCACCACGCCACAGGACTGGCTGGCCTGCTTTGATTGCTTTGTCAGTGCTGCCCGTACCGAACCTTTTGGGCTGGTATTTCTGGAAGCCATGCACGCGGGCTTACCTATTGTTGCCACTGCCACTGAGGGGGCGAAATACCTGCAGCCGCTGTTTAACAACGAGCTGGCACAGATTGATAACGTCGCAGATCTGGCAAAACGGTTACAACAACAAGTTCAGGATTTAGCGGCCCGGCAGTATCCAATGCAGCGCTTTGAGCCTGAAGCCAAAGCAGCCGAAGTGTTGGCATTTTACCAACAACAACTCACCACAAAAACGCCGGAATAATGTCCGGCGTGTTGCGGCCTGGTGCTCTTTCACTTAATTCTGACGAGTTCAGCGACTGAATCGGTCATGATTAAATGGAAAGAGCACTAGTTCGACATTCGGGTCCAACCCGTAAGATTTGGCCACTTGCGGGCTTTAAGTAAAGCCCGCAAACCATAATGCCGCAGGTTATGCCTGAAATTCGCCAGCACAAAATACAGCCGTTGCAGGTAGAAGACATGACGTTTAACTGGTTGCTTCTGTTTGGTATTGATATTGCTCTCAAAAGCCAGGTCAGGTTTGAAGATCAGCGGCCACACCGCTTCTGCCCGAATACCAAGCTCAAACGTGTGTTGCATCGCGACATCTACTGGCCGGGAAAAAGGCACCGCTTTTGTTAACAGCTGCCTGGCCCCTGCGGCACTGACCAGCTGCGCCACAGTTGAAACCGGATTTTTGACAAAAGCGACTCGCTGCCAGGGTGCTTTATCGCTTGAAGCAATGATTTTTTGCTGCTTGTTTGGCATAGCCAGCTTCAGTAAGTGCCAATCGGTGGGTAAATTGGCGACATACTCCAACATGGCGGCCAGATCACCATTGACAATAAAGTCGTCTTCCAGGATCAACGCAAAGTCCAGCTGTTGTTCCAGGATCCGCTGCCAGCACCATATATGACTGATATAACAGCCCTTTTCTGCTGGCTGCAGCAACTTATGATACTGTCGTTGATTTAAATCCAGCGAATAATAACGGTTTAATTCCTGTTCACTCATCTGCCGGCCATCTGCAGCACTGACCCGCTCAACAGGCAAGTCAGGCCAGGCTGATAACTGCGCCAGCGCACTTTGATAACGTTCTACTGAACGATCCAGATTGATGATAAAAACTTTATAGCGCATCGGGTCGCGGCCTTATTGCCACATATCTTTAACCCACTGCACCGGCAGTACGCGGCGATACCATTTGCCACTGACGCCAGCAATTGCATCCGGTGGATTCGGCTTCCCATGGAATGCCACGATTTTGGCACCTTTGGGAATAGTGGCTGGCTTAAACCAGTTCATAATCCCTTTTGGTAAACAGTGACGCTTAAAGCTGACACACCAGCCCTCAGGCCAGTATTGTAACTTGCCCTGTTTCGCCAGATTCTGAGTGACGAACTCCTGCTCGTTACGCACCTTCGCCAGCTCGCGCTCTTTGTGGTTTTTCAGCAGCTCAATTAAGTCGCTGTGGGCACCGATATTGTAACGGTAGACTGAGGTGTTGCCGGTATCATCCGACTTATCCCATTCTTTAATCACAAAGAACTCGCCTTTGGGTTCAAAGAAGCAATCAATGTTGTCGACAATCACCACATCCAGATCAATGAATAAAGTTGGGCCAGTCAGGTCATACAGTGGGTCGGCAAAGCTGGTGACCTTTAACCAACCATGACCAAAACTCCAGGGTTGGCGCTCATCAAAGTCTTTAAAACCGACTTTTGGGATCTCTTTAACTTCAATTTCCGGGTTAATGCCGTTGCGGTCATCAGTTAAGCAAACAAAGCGGTGTGGCAGCGTCAGATTACGCCGAACCATATTATGCAGTTTGTTTACATAGTCAGGACCGTACTTCTTGCCCCACTTAATACAGAGGATATTTACAGTTTGCATCAGGCATTCACCGTTGGAAGAAATGAGAATATGATACCAGTTCTTGGGTAAAGAAAAAGCAAAAGGCATGGTCCCTGCCCTCAGCAGAGAACATGCGGCTGTCACGCAGCGGCGATAATCCTGGTTTTACTGGCTTAAAAAGTCTTGCACGATCGGCTTGTGACAAGGCCACCACATCATGTGATTTGGTCATGGCGTGCAGCTTAGCAATATTGCCCGGCGACCCAGCCGGAGGACCAGGCCCACTGGAAGTTGTAGCCACCGAGCCAGCCGGTGACATCGACCACTTCGCCAATAAAATACAGCCCTGGCTGCTTGCGCGCTTCCATGGTTTTCGACGACAGGCCGGCGGTATCCACGCCGCCCAGCGTCACTTCAGCGGTGCGGTAGCCTTCGGTGCCGTTGGGCCTGAACAGGTACTGTTGCAGCTGCGACGCCAGTTGCTGAATCGCTTTGCCATGCAGTGCTTTGAGCGGCTGATTGTGCAGCGCTTTGATGTCAATCAGCGTTTCAACCAGCCGTTTGGGCAACACTTTACTGAGCACCGTTTTTAATTCCTGCTCCGGATGTTTTTGCTGCTGTTCCTGTAAAAACGCCACAACATCCAGCTGAGGTAGTAAGTTTACGGACAAATCATCGCCTGGTTGCCAGTAAGACGAAATCTGCAGAATGGCCGGGCCACTGAGTCCCCGGTGGGTAAACAACATATCTTCGGCAAACAGCGTGTCATTGGCTTCAGCGGTGACCGGCAGCGACACGCCGCTGATCGCTTCAAACACCGCTTTGTCAGCCGGCTGCCAGGTCAGCGGCACCAGCGCGGCCCTGACCGGCAATACCTGCAGACCAAACTGCTCGGCCAACTGGTAGCCATAAGGCGTCGCACCCAGATTGGGCAGGCTGAGGCCGCCACAAGCCACCACCAGACTCTGGCAACTGCGCGTCAGCTCTGGCGTTTCCAGCAGATACTGACCATCTTGCCAGCTAACGCTGCTGATGTGTTGTTGCAGCGCAATTTGCACCCCGGCTTTGCGGCACTCTTCGGCCAACATGTCGACAATGTCTTTGGCACTGTTGTCACAAAACAGCTGGCCCAGCGTTTTTTCGTGATAAGGAATTTGGTAGCGCTGCACCAGCTCAATAAAATCCCACTGGGTATATTGGCTCAGCGCCGACTTACAGAAATGCGGATTGGCCGACAGATAATTAGCCGGGCTAGCATAGATGTTGGTAAAGTTACAACGCCCACCGCCAGACATCAGAATTTTACGGCCGATCTTTTTGCCGTTATCAACCACCAGCACGCGCCGGCCGCGTTGTCCGGCCGCAATGGCACAAAATAAACCGGCCGCACCGGCGCCGATCACGATCACGTCCCATTGCTGCATCACAACCCTCGCTACTGAATCTGGCGGCAAACCGGCACAGCAGAATCAACCGCCGGTCGCCCGAAAGGCCGCTATTGTCCTGTGGTTCGCCACAGAAGGCAAACCTCTGTCCTGACCGTCGCGTTAAATCGCAAAAATGACAAAAAATGCAGCAAAAACCGGCATTTTTTATAACGTTTTTCTATAACTGATAATTATTAGCTATAAATTCACAGCTGTAACCAAATGTAATAATTTGTAGGATTTACGGCCATTCTGTGCAGATTTCCGCCGCACCTTTGCACCATTCTGGCCAGCAACGCCGACGTAGGATTCCCCGTTATATAACCAATTGTTAATTTAGTTACCTTTACAGCAATTTTGTATTGATGAATGATGAGCCGGCCCGTCATGCCAAGGCTCATTCAGAAGAAGCCATAACAACAAGCGGGCACTGTCCAGGCAAATCACAACTTGTCGTTTATGAGAACTTACAATGCAACAATTCAAATTACATAAAATCGCCCTTGGTACCCTGTCTGCCGTGTTGATGAGCTCCGCTGCAGCCCAACAATTTGTTGAGCTGGAAGCGCAAGCCGAAGCACCGAGCACGCGTTTTATCGTCACCTACAAAAACAACCAGAATGCCGAACTGATGAACGTTGGCCAGGTCGGTGAACAAAGCGCCGCCAAGGCACTGAATGTCCGCAAACATGTGGCAGAAACATTGTCGTCGCTGGCCGGGGACGAGCTGAGCTATGTGCGTGCCACGGCGCTCAGTGACCGCCATGTGGTGCGGGCACAACGCCACCTCAGCAGCAAAGAAAAAGCCAATATGATCAAGGCGCTGAAAAACGATCCGAATGTGGCTGAGGTTGAAGAAGACCGCATGTTACAAATCGCCGCCACGCCGAACGATACCCAATACAACAACCAGTGGCATTACTACGAAAGCACTGGCGGCCTGCGGGCGCCGGCGGCCTGGGACAGTGCTGATGGCACGGGCGTGGTGGTTGCGGTGCTGGATACCGGCTACCGGCCACACGCCGATCTGAACGCCAACATCCTGCCGGGTTATGACATGATTTCCGATTCTTTTGTCGGCAATGACGGCAATGGCCGCGATTCAGACGCCAGCGATCCGGGTGACTGGGTGGCTGTGGGTGCCTGTGGCGGCGGTCAGCCAACACAAGCGCAAAACTCCAGCTGGCACGGCACTCACGTTGCCGGCACTATCGCGGCGGTCACCAACAATAACACGGGCGTCGCCGGTGTCGCATACAAAGCCAAAATCGTGCCGGTGCGCGTGCTGGGCAAGTGTGGCGGTTACACCTCTGATATCGCCGACGGCATCATCTGGGCATCCGGCGGCACTGTATCCGGCGTACCGGCTAACGCCAACCCGGCCAAAGTCATCAACATGAGCCTCGGCGGTTCAGGCGCTTGTGACTCCACCACTCAGGCAGCGATTAACTCCGCCCGCTCACGCGGCACAGTGGTAGTAATTGCGGCCGGTAACGACAATGGCAATGCCAACAACTTCAACCCGGGCAACTGTTCAGGTGTGGTGAACGTGGCCGCCACCAACCGCAGCGGTGGTCGCGCTTATTACTCTAACTACGGCACGTCCGTTGATGTGGCGGCGCCAGGTGGCGCGATGAATTCGGCCAATGACCCGAACGGCATCCTGTCCACTTACAACACCGGTACCACCACGCCAGGCTCAGACAGCTACGGTTATTCCCAAGGCACTTCAATGGCTGCGCCGCATGTTGCCGGTGTTGCCGCCTTGATCCTGCAGAAAAAACCGACCGCGACACCAGATCAGGTTGAATCTATTCTGAAAACCACCACCCGCAGCTTCCCGGCGACCTGCACCAACTGCGGCACTGGTATTGTTGATGCAGCGGCAGCCGTTGCTTCGGCGGCCGGTACTGGCGGTGGCGGCAC
>CBINNO010000023.1:0-33396 GCA_966252055.1 uncultured Rheinheimera sp.
TGGCGTTGATGGTAAGGTCGCGGCGCAGCAGGTCCTGCTCTAAAGTGACATCCGGCGCAAAATAGCAGGCAAAACCGGTATAACCATGGCCTTGTTTGCGCTCGAGACGGGCCAGCGCGTATTCCTGCTTGGTGGTTGGGTGCAAAAAAACCGGGAAATCTTTGCCGACAGCAACAAAGCCCTGCGCCAGCATTTGTTCGGGGGTGGCACCGACCACCAGGTAGTCAGCATCCTTGGCAGTTTTGCCCAATAAAGCGTCGCGCACGGCGCCGCCAACAAGATAAGTCTTCACAAGCTTTCCTGCGGGTCAATTTTTTGCCATTATAACGCCCCGGCAACAAATAAGCTGCAAAGCCACGCAGGGAGCCATGTATACCGCATTCTTCGGCCTGACCAGCCAACCATTCTCGATTGCGCCGAATCCGGAGTTTATGTATCTGGGCAACCGGCATACCGAAGCGCTCGCGCATCTGCGTTATGGGTTAGGTGACGCCGGCGGCTTTGTGTTGCTGACCGGTGAGGTTGGCACCGGGAAAACCACGGTGTCGCGCTGCCTGCTGGCGGAATTGCCGGCCAATACCCAGGTGGCTTTTATCCTCAATCCCACTTTATCCGAACTGGAATTGCTGGCGGCCATCTGTGATGAGCTGAAGATCCGCTACAAAAAATCGGATGCCAGCCTGAAATTGCTGACTGACAAAATCACCGGCAAGCTTTTGAAAAATCACCAGGCCGGTATCAATACCATTTTGATCATTGATGAAGCGCAGCATTTACAGCCAGCCGTGCTGGAGCAGCTGCGGCTGTTGACCAACCTGGAAACCAATACGAAAAAACTGCTGCAGGTGATTTTAATCGGTCAGCCCGAACTGCAGCAGTTGTTACAGCGCCAGGACCTGCGCCAACTGGCGCAACGCATCACGGCCCGCTACCATCTGATGCCACTGACGTACCCGGAAGTGAAGCACTATGTGGAGCACCGGTTACAGGTGGCCGGTTGCCAGCGTCCGGTGTTTACCGACAGCGCCTTAAAAAAATTATTTGAGTTTTCCGGCGGCATCCCGCGGTTACTGAATTTGCTGTGTGACCGCGCGCTGCTGGGTGGGTACAGCCAGCAAAAAGCATTGGTGGACGGTAAACTGATCGAACTGGCCGCCGGTGAAATTCTGGCGATTAAACCCAAAGCTGCCAATCCGGCCTTACCGGTCTGGTTTTGGCCTTTAGTATTTGCGCTGGCACTGGCGCTGGGTGTAAGCCTGGCGACCTGGTGGCTGGCCCGGAGTGTCTGAGTGTTATGTCGTTATTAATGGAAGCGCTGAAACAGCAGCATCAGACCACCGCTGATGCACCTGAAGAGGCCAGAATGCCGGCAGTTGAATCGCCGCAGCTGGCTGTCAGTCAGCCAAACTGGCAGTTTGTGGCCATTGCTTTACTGGTGGTACTTGGGCTGGCGCTTGGTTTTGCTCTTGCTTTGTGGCTTAACAGCCAAAAAACGCCGGTAACTGCTGAGACTGTGGCTGAACCGGCCCCACCTGCCGTAGTCGCCACGCCGGTCTCCGCAGGTTTACCGCCGGCCACGCCGGGTCTGATCCTCAGCGAATTGTTGTCGGTGCCGGTCGAAGAAGATTTTCCGGCGCAGGACCAATTGGTGATATCGGCGGACCGCGCAGCCCGTCAGGGCCAGAGTCTGGACGAGCAGGTCGACACACTGACCGGCTTTGAAGCACAGCGTCCGATGCAGGAAGCCGATCCGGCTGCGCCGGTGCAGGATTTGACCCGCGCCGGTCCGGAGCTACGCGCTGACCAGGTGCCGCAAGAACTGCGGGACAAATTCGAACGGGCTATGCAGGCGGCCGGCGACAGTGGCCGCAAAAGTCAGGTGCATGAACACGCGCCGCCCGCCCGCGATATCAGTACGCTCGATGACGTGTTGCAACGGCAAATTGCGCCTATTCGTTTTCAGGCCCACGTGTATTCCACCGACCCGGCTCAGCGCTGGGTCAAGGTCAATGGCAAGGATCTGCAGGAAGGGCAGTGGATCAGTGCTGACATTCAACTGAAAGAAATCACGCCACAATATGTGTTGATGCAGACCGGCCGCCAGCTCTTTAGCATGGAAGCTTTGTCTGAGTGGTCTTATCGGCTTAAGCCCTGAGTGGCAGCTGCGGCGGGCGCTTTAACAGGCGTAGCGGCTGAGAGTTAAAAATATTGCCGCAGGTCCAGGGCAAACTGGGCTAAATCAGCCGGGCCGACAATGGTTTCTTCCGGCAGTTTGGCCAGCTCCAGCACTTTGGCTGGCAGATGGTGACGGTGAATGCTGTGGTAAAACTGCTTCACCTTCGGCTTGTCAGCCAGTTTCGGATGATTTTCCAGCACCAGCGCCAACCGGCCGGATTTGAGCCGCACGGCGGTGCCTGGCGGATAGAGCCCGAGCGTTTGTAAAAACTGCTGCGTCAGCAGCGGGTCCAGTGTGTGGTCACAAGCCCTCATTAGTTGCGGCTGCAACGCACTTTGGCTGATTTTTCCGCTGTCAGCCAGTTCCTGTAAATTCGCATAACTGTTGACGATAGCCAGCAAGCGGCCGGCGTCGCTTTGTGCAGCAAGCGGCGCCAGATGTGTTTCAATCATGGCCAGCATTTCCGGCGTGGCATCAGACTGCTGCAGCAGGCTCAGCGTGTAGGGCAAAGCCGCCAGATCGGTTTGCTGCTCTTTAGGAAACAAGCTGCGTAACTGCGCTTTGCCGGCGTCATGGAGCAAGGCCGCGAGCGTATAGTCGCGTTGCTGGCTGGCCGGCAGCTTCAGGCTGGCGGTCAGGGCTGCCATCAGACAGGCGCAGCGCACTGAATGGCGCAGCAGCGTGTCATCTTCCTGCAGCACCTGCTGCAGATACAACAGCGCCTGTGCATTGCGCAAACTGCTGTCGAGCAACTTGTCACATTGTTGCGCCGGCGCCTGTAAATCCGCCGGTTCACCTTGCGCCAGCAGTTGCAGGGTATGGGCGGTTTGGCTTTTGGTATTTTGCAGCGTCGCGCTGGCGCGGTTTTTTTCCAGTTCGAAGTCTGTGCGCGGTTTCGGATTTTGTGGCTGCGGTGCTTCGGTTTGCGCTGGCAAGTCTTTGGGCGGTGGCAGTTGCTGGCTGGGGTCGACCCAGACTTCCAGCACGCCTTTGGCTTTTAAGGTGTCAATCAGTTGTTCGCTGCGCACCCAGCCGGCGTGTTTAATCACTACGTCACCGCTTTGTCGGCTGACACCGGTGACGTAACTACCCAGTTGTAATTGATCAATCGGAACTTTTTGCATAATCAGATGTTTTCTGGCAACTGAGCTGAACATAAGCAAAAGTGCCGGAAAAAGCAAAGTTGAGGCTGCGCTAATACACAGGCAAGAAAAAGCCCGCAGTTGCGATGGCAACGGCGGGCCTGGACTGACAGCGCCGGAGGCTTAAGACGCGTTGTCCTGCATCGTCATCAGTGAGGCATTGCCGCCCGCGGCCGTGGTGTTCACGGTCACGGTTTTTTCAGTGACTAACCGGTGCAGCAGACGCTCATCGGCCGGCGTGGTGATGAGCGGCGAAATGGCGCCATCGCGACCGGCGATCAGCTCGCCTGCCAGCGCTTTGACAGCACTGCCGGCTTCGACCACGGCGGCAGCGACGCCCTGATGGCTGAGCAGCGCTTTAAGCTGGCTCAGTTTAACCACCTGGAACAGTGCCGGTGCCAGGTTGGCGTTCAGCAACACTTTACGCACGGCTTCCGCTTCGGCAAAGTCTTTGTCTTCGACTGCTGCGATCACCGCATTACCGGCCGCCAGCGCGGTCAGCACCGACAAAATCCAGTACTTAAAGCAGGCCGACTCGTCACGGATACAGGCCACCACGCCACGGGCTTCCAGATGCAGTTGGTTCGATTCACCTGTGGGTCCTGGCAGCTGGATGGGCGCCGCCAGTTCTTTTTCGATATGACCCAACAGACCACGGGCAGAGGCCAGCACTTGCTGTAAATCCGCTTCCTGTTTGACCACGACTGCGTCTGAAGCCAGCTGAGCGAGGAATTGCCGCATCACCGAGCTGCGTGCCGTAATGTCTTTGTATTGCCAGTTGGACTGCGCTTTCAGCGCTTGCTGTACCAACTGACTGACGGTGTTGTCATTGCAGCTGGCTGCCAGCAGTGCGGCTTTTTTCGCTTCGTCCAGCGTCGCCTCGCTGACCTGCAGATTGTCTTTCACCAGACGGGTCAGATAGAAAGGTCCGCCGGCTTTAGGACCTGTGCCCGACAGACCGCGGCCACCAAAGGGCTGCACGCCGACGACAGCGCCAATCATGTTGCGGTTGACATAGATGTTACCGGCTTTGATATCGCGGGCGACCTGCGCTGTCACTTGCGCGATCCGGCTGTGTACGCCCATGGTCAGGCCATAACCGGTGGCATTGATTTGGGCGATGACGTTGTCCAGCTCGTCGGCTTTGAAACGGATGATGTGGACGACAGGGCCGAACACTTCACGCTCCAGCACCGCCAGATTGCTGATTTCATACAGGCGCGGCGCAAAGAAGAAATGGCCTTCGCCGCCCGGGATTGGGCATTCAAAATGCAGTTTGGCTTTGCCTTCCAGGTATTTCACATGGTTGGTCAGGCCCGTCAGCGCTTTTTGGTCAATCACCGGGCCGACATCGGTCGACAGCAGTGCCGGGTCGCCGACATGCAGTTCTTTCATCGCGCCTTTGATCATGTGAATGATCTTGTCAGCGACATCTTCCTGCAGGAACAGCACACGCAGCGCCGAACAGCGCTGGCCGGCGCTTTGGAAGCCGGAAGACACCACGTCATCGACCACTTGCTCTGGCAGCGCGGTGGAGTCGACGATCATGCAGTTCTGACCGCCGGTTTCGGCAATCAGCGGTACCGGCTCACCGCCGCGTTCGGCCAGCTTGCGGGCTATCCAGCTGCCGGTTTCGGTCGAGCCGGTGAACATCACTGCCTGAATGCGTGGATCTGGCACCACATGGGCGCCGACTTCACGACCCGGCGCAATCACCAGCCGCACGACATCCGCCGGCAGGCCCGCCTGACGCCACAGCTCGATGGCGCGCAGGGCGATCATTGAGGTTTGTTCGGCCGGTTTGGCCACCACAGTATTACCGGCAGCCACCGCCGCCGTCACCTGACCTAAGAAAATTGCCAGTGGGAAGTTCCACGGGCTGATACAGAGCACTACACCGCGGCTTTGCACCGGGGTACCGGTGAACATAGCTTCGGCGCGGGCAGCATAATAACGACAGAAATCAACGGCTTCCCGTACTTCTGCCACGCTGTCCGGCACCGTTTTACCGGCTTCTTTGACACAAATCGCCATCAGTTCGTCACGATGGGTTTCTAAAGCATCACCCAGTGCACGCAGCAGACGGGCGCGTTCGGCCACCGGTGTGCTGCTCCAGGCCGGGAAAGCGGCTTCGGCGGCATCGACCGCGGCTGTCATCCGGGCTGCATCAGCATGCTCAACATAACCGATGACTTCGGCGTGGTTGGCCGGGTTGCGTACTGCTTTGGCCCCTTCAACCGCTTTGGCGGCAGTGGCTTGTGTCAGCCATTGCTGCATCGAAGCACGCAGCGGGGTAATGGCATTAATTTCTGTTAAATCAATGCCTTTTGAGTTGTTACGCTCTTCGCCATACAGGTTCAGCGACAGCGGGATCTGGGTATTGCGTTTTTGCTTCCAGCTGCGCACCAGCTCAACCGGGTCGGTCAGCAGGCTTTCTACCGGGATACTTTCATCAACGATGTTGTTGACGAATGAACTGTTGGCACCATTTTCCAGCAAACGACGCACCAGATAAGCCAGCAGATCTGAGTGCTCACCCACCGGCGCATAAATCCGGCATGGCACTTTGTCCTCGGCAACCACCTGGTCGTACAGCGCATCGCCCATGCCGTGCAGGCGCTGGAATTCGTAACCCTGACGGTCCGGCGCCATTTCCAGAATAGTCGCCACTGAGTAGGCGTTGTGCGTGGCAAACATCGGGTAGATGCTGTCGCGATATTCAATCAGTTTGCGCGCGCAGGCTAAATAGGACACGTCAGTCGACGGTTTACGGCTGAACACCGGGAAGTCGTCATGGCCTTCAATCTGGCTGATTTTGACTTCGCTGTCCCAGTACGCGCCTTTGACCAGCCGCACCATCATTTTGCGGCCAACCCGCACTGTCAGGTCACGCAGCCATTCAATCAATGGCAGGCAGCGTTTGGAATAGGCCTGAATGGCCAGGCCAAAACCTTCCCAGCCGGCCAAATCTTTGTCGGCGAATACGGCTTCGATGACATCCATCGACAGTTCTAAACGGTCGGCTTCTTCGGCGTCGACGGTGAAGCTGATGTCATAGCCTTTGGCGGCCAAAGCCAGTGTTTTTAAGCGGGGAACCAGCTCGCTCATCACGCGGTCGCGATGAGAGAAACGATAACGCGGGTGGATAGCGGACAGTTTGACCGAAATGCCCGGGCTTTTCAGCGGGCCACGTTTTTTCGCTGCAGTGCCGATGACATTAATCGCCATCATATAGCTCTGGAAATAACGGTCGGCGTCTTCCATGGTGCGGGCGCCTTCGCCCAGCATGTCGTAAGAGTAGGTAAAACCTTTGGCTTCCAGTTCAGTGGCGCGGTCGACAGCTTTTTCGATGGTGGTGCCCATCACAAACTGGGTGCCCATGATTTGCATGGCATAACGCACTGCCTGACGGATCACCGGCTCGCCAAGGCGACCGCAGGTGCGTTTTAACAGACCAAACTGGGCTTTTTTATGGTCGTCGCTGTAATTGACCAGTTTGCCGGTCAACAGCAAACCCCAGGCAGACACGTTGACGAATAAGGATTCGCTGTTGCCTAAGTGCGAGCTCCAGTCGCCATTGGATAATTTGTCGCGAATGAGGCGATCCGCCGTGTGTTTGTCCGGTACCCGCAGCAAGGCTTCGGCCAGACACATCAGCACCAGGCCTTCTTCAGTCGACAACGAGAATTCGTTCAGCAGCGCATCGACGCCGCCTTTGCCAATCTGCGCCTGGCGAATATTGACCACCAGCTGGCGGGCTTTTTCCCAGGCACGGGAGCGGGCTTTGTCGCCAATGTCGGCCAGGGGTAATAAAGTTTCCAGTACTTGCGCTTCGTCTTTGCGATAGTGCGCACGCAGCGCCTGGCGCAATGGATCCTGGCTGGTCAGATCGCCGTGAAATAGCATAATTTTTATCCCGGTTGCATGAAAATAAATGCTGCATTCTAGTGAAATGACCACCGTATTTGGTGGCTATTTTTGCAGTTAAACCGTATATAATCTGGTTTAAATCTCGTTAAACCAGAAAAAATACGGATTTACCGATGAGCACTAAAAGCAGGCCTTTGGACCGCATCGACAGAACCATTTTAGACACGCTGCAAAAGGACGGCCGCATTTCCAATGTGGAGCTGGCCAAAAGGGTTAACTTAAGCCCGAGCCCCTGTATTGACCGGGTGCGCAAGCTGGAACAGGATGGCTTTATCGAAGGTTATGGTGCCAAACTGTCAGCTTCCAAACTGGGGCTGGGCACTGCTGCTTTTATTCAGGTAACGCTGGACCGCACCACCGGCGCGATTTTCGACCAGTTTCGCGATGCGGTGGTGAAAATCCCGGAAGTGGCCGAATGTCATATGGTCGCCGGCGGCTTTGATTATCTGCTCAAACTGCGGTTGTCCAGCATGGAAGCTTACCGCGCGGTGCTGGGCCGTATTGTTGATTTACCCGGCGTGCTGCAAACCCATACTTATGTGGTGATTGAAAAAGTGAAGCAGGATTCAGGGTTGCCGCTCGACGACAAGCTATGACAAATGTCATAGCTTCTGATGACAAAGCACACTGACCGCAGAGGCGCATAACCCGGATACTGAATTCATCAAATCACGGAGGTGTGTTATGCAAAACAACAAATCATTAGAACAACAACTGATTGAATTTCGAAGCAAACGTTATCTGGCGATGCCGCTGTCCGGCGCCCTCATCTGGGCCATGATAGGGCTCCTGTCTTTTGTGCTGACGCCTTATCAGCAAGTGATGGCCACTTTTATCGGCACGGGCAGCATCATTTATCTGGCGATGGCTATCTCGCGGCTGACCGGCGAAAACATCAGTTTTCAGAAAAATACTGCCCGCAATTGGTTCGACAGTATTTTCCTTTCGGCGGTGGGCATGAGTTTTCTGGTGTTTGCCATCAGCATCCCGCTGTTTTTAGAAAACTATCAGGCGCTGCCTTTTGCTTTAGCGGTGCAAACAGGCTTGATGTGGCTGGTGTTTGGTGTGCTGGCGGATGCAAAAGTCGCTTATGTACATACGGTGCTGCGCACAGCGGCTTGTGTCGCCGCTTATCTGATGGCGCCTGAGCAGAGTTTCTGGCTGCAGCCGCTGATTGTGGTCTGTTGTTACGGTTTTACTATCCCTGTGCTGGAGCGCCGCTGGCGGGCACAGCAGGGCCGCACAGTGCCGGTCAGGGCCTGAATCGTCAGTGTCTGAACAGTTGGCGCGTGACAGAGCCGCATGACTGAAGTGCCAGCGTCATCAGTCTGGCGCATCACCAGAATGAGCAAGGGAGCCAGTGGCTCCCTTGTTTTATGCAGTAAATGCGGATGCTTACATCCAGCGGTCATTACGGCGCCGGCGTGGCATCACCGCCGGCAAAATCAGACCAAACAGAATACCGGCCGCGATCAGGCCGCCGCCAACCACCATTTTGTTGTGTAACAACTCAGGGTTTTCTTCGGCCAGCCGGGCTGTCAGCTGAGCGACCGTTTGTTTGGCCAGCTCGGCGGCTTTGACCGCGTCGTCGCGCTCGGTCTGCGCCTGGGTCAGTTGTTGCGAAAAGGTCTGGCGTTCCTGCTCAAACTGCGCGGCAATCATTTCCTGCTGACTGAGCTGCTGCTTCAGCGCTTCCAGGTTGGCTTTCGGGCTGGCGTTATACGTGATGTATTCACCACTGAGCCAGCCTTCAGTGCCGCTGTTGTCGCGAATTTTAACAAAACCATTGGCTGGGTTGTCGCCGATAAAAGTGACGGTTTCGCCGGCCCGCACTGTTGAAATGGTGCGGTACTCGTTACCAGGGCCAGATCTGAGCGCAGTGCTCAGACTGTCTACCACAAAAGCTGGTTTTTCCCGGCTGGCAGTGGCCGGCTGATTTGCTGCGTCTGCGACAGCCGCAGTTGGCGTCGTGGCAGGAGCAGGCTGTTCCTGCGTTGTTTGCGCAATAACGGCACTGCTGAATAACAGCGCCAGAGCGGTGGTTCTGAAAAATGGCATGACGAATCCCAACAGGCTGTTCGCGGGCATGAATGGCGCCGATCATAGGGAGTTGTCCGGCGCTTGACAAGCAAAAACACTTGCAGCATCAAAGGGCCTCGCCTAAGGTGCCAGTCAATGAAGAACAAAGCGGATCTGTGTTGATGGCCTTAGAAGTGGAACTCAAATTATTGCTGCCGGTCACCGGCGCGGCGTCGCTCTTTACGCAAATAGTGGCGTTTGTGGCGGCGCAAGGCGTTGCAGTGCAGGATCTGGGACAGAAGAAGCTGTTGAATGCTTATTTTGACAGCGACGATGACTGGTTCCGTCGCCATGATATTGGCCTGCGCAGCCGACAATATCGCCAGAGCTTTGAACAGACGCTGAAGCTGCCGGGCAGCACCCACGGCGCCGCCCATATCCGGCCTGAGTATAATGTGCCGGTCAGTGGCGTGCGGCCGCAGCTGGATTTGTTCCCGGTCGATGTCTGGCCGGCCGGTACCGATGTCAGCCAGTTACAACAACAGCTGCGTGAATTGTTCCGCACGGATTTCGACCGCCATAGCCTGCACCTGCAATTACCGGATGGCAGCAGCTGTGAACTGGTGTTTGATCAGGGCCTGGTGTTGGCCGATGGTCGCAGCGAAACCATCTGTGAAATTGAGCTGGAGTTACAGCAAGGTGATGTGGCGGCTTTGTTTCGTCTGGCTGGCATGCTGGTGCAGCAGTTTCCGCTGCAGCTCGGTGTGCAGTCCAAAGCTGAGCGTGGTTACCGGCTGTCGCAACAGCAACCCTTGAGCTGGCAGGCCGAGAACACCCAGACGGACGCCGCGCGCTGGCTGGCGCTTTTCCTGCGTAACCAGCTGGTGCTGCGCCATCAGCCCACAGATCTGGCGTTACAGGCCGCTCTGGCCGGACAGTGGCAGCGCTGGCAACAGTGGCTGGCGGCGCAACCGGCCGCGACAGTCCTGAGCGCCGCAGCGCGGGATGTCAGCCCCGAACAGACGCCGGCCTTGCAGTACTGGTTACTCAGATACAGCGCCTGGCTGGTTGAACCGGCTTTACTGCACAAGTGTTAAACGCAGCGCCCGCTGCGCCAAAATATCCATCGAGCGGAGTTCAGTATGAAGACAAGTTTGCCGGCCGCAGTGGCCAGTCAGGTGAGCCTGCAACGCGCCCAGCTGAAGATTGATCCACTGACTGACGAGGCCGAACAGCAGCTGTCGCTGTTACTGGCGGCCAGCCCACTGCTCGGGCGTTGTCTGACGCTGCAGCCCCAGTTACTGGATGGTTTTTTAAGTGGCGAGCCGCAGTTCAGCGCGCCAGAGTGGCAGGGCCTCAGCGAAACCCAGCTGATGACGCAGCTGCGGCGCTACCGCAATGCCAGTCTGTGTCAGTGTCTGGCCGATGACCTGTTGCGTCGCCAGCCAGTCGAACTCGCTTTGCAGCGCGTGTCGCAACTGGCTGATGAGCTGATCAATCTGGCGTACGACTGGGCCTGGCACGAATTGTCACAGCAATGGGGCTTGCCGCTGAATGCTGCAGGGCAGCCGCTGCCGTTGCTGATCCTCGGCATGGGCAAACTCGGCGGCGGCGAGCTGAACTTTTCATCAGACATCGACCTGATATTTGTCTATCCGGAAAATGGTGAAACCCAGGGCGGCCGGCGCAGCTGCGAACATCAGCAGTTTTATACCCGGCTGGGCCAGAAGATCATCCAGCTGCTGCATCAGGTGACGGCCGACGGTTTTGTCTACCGGGTCGATATGCGGCTGCGGCCTTTTGGTGACAGCGGTCCGCTGGTGCTCAGTTTCGCCGCGTTTGAAGATTATTATCAGGCGCAAGGCCGCGACTGGGAACGCTACGCCATGCTCAAAGCGCGGGTGCTCAATCCGGTGACGCCATTTGCCGCTGAGCTTGGCGCCATGCTGCGGCCTTTTGTCTACCGGCGTTACATCGACTTTTCCGCCATTGAATCGCTGCGCCGGATGAAGCAACTGATTGAACAGGAAAACCGCCGGCGTAACCGGGTCGACAATATCAAGCTCGGCGCGGGCGGCATCCGTGAAGTCGAATTTATCATCCAGACGCTGCAGCTCATTCGCGGTGGCCGTATCCCGGCGCTGCAGCGCCAGAGTATTTTTGCGGCGATGCAGGCGCTTGAAACCGAAGGCTTGCTGGAACCTGAAGTCGCCACCAGTTTGCGGCAGGATTATCTGTGGCTGCGCAAAGTCGAGCATCATTTACAAGGCATGGACGACCAGCAAACACAAACTTTGCCGGCAGATGAGCTCTGCCAGCAGCGGCTGGTGCTGGCGCTGGCGCGCGCCGACTGGCCCACGCTGCAGGCCGACATTCAGCAGGCGATGGCGCGCATTCATCAGCAGTTCCGGCTGGTGATTGCGCACGACGAGCCGGCTGAAGCGCCGGAGCTGCTGCTCGGTCGTATGTTGTGGGACAGCGAACAAAGCGCCGCTGAGCTGGCAGAGCATCTGGACTGGCTGCCGGCCCTGGAGGCCAGCGCACTGGTGCAACAGCTGCAGCAGTTTAAAGCGGACTGTCAGAAGCGCCAGGTCGGCCCGCGTGGTCGTGAACTGCTGGGCAAGCTGCTGCCGTTGTTGCTGCATTTTGTGATCAGTGCCAAAGCCGGGACCGTGGTGCTGGAGCGGGTGCTGGGCGTGCTGCGCCAGATAGTGTCGCGCACTGCTTATCTGGAACTGTTATTTGAAAATCCGCCGGCGCTGCAGCAACTGGTGCGGCTGTGTGGCCGCAGTGGCTGGCTGGCCGAACATCTGGCGCGTTACCCGATGCTGCTCGATGAACTGATCGACCCCGGCCAGCTCTATCAGGTGGCCACTGTGGCGGACTATCGCGACCGGCTGCGCCAGCAAATGCTGCGGGTGCCGGAAGATGACCTCGAAGGCGTGATGGACATGCTGCGCCAGTACAAACAAGCTCAGACCTTGCGCATCGCGGCTGCGGACATCACTGGCATACTGCCGCTGATGAAAGTGTCCGACCATCTGACCTGGCTGGCAGAAGCCATTATCGACAAAGTGGTGGAGCTGGCCTGGCAGCAGATGGTGGATAAATATGGCTATCCGGCCGGCCTGAACGCCGGCTCAGCCAAAGGTTTTGCCGTTATCGCTTATGGCAAGCTGGGCGGGCTGGAACTGGGATACGGCTCAGATCTGGACCTGGTGTTTTTACATCAATGTGATTCACTGGCGCCGACCAGTGGCGAGCGCAGCATTGATTCGCGGCAGTTTTACCTGAAACTGGTGCAGCGGATTTTGCATCTGTGCACCACCCGCACGCCAAGCGGCATTTTGTACGAAGTCGACACCCGCCTGCGGCCCTCCGGCAATGCCGGTTTGCTGACGGTGCATGTCAGCACTTACGGCGACTATCTGCGCCATGAAGCCTGGACCTGGGAGCATCAGGCGCTGGCCCGCACCCGGCTGATTTATGGCGACCCTCAGATAAGCGCGCAGTTTGAAGCCATCCGCAGCGAAATTTTGGGCCAAAGCCGTGATATCGCCAAGCTTCGCACTGAAGTGCTGGAAATGCGGCAAAAACTGCGGGATCACCATGGTGCTCAGTCAACAGAAGTGAAACACATGGCCGGCGGCATCGTCGATTTGGAGTTTATCAGCCAGTTTTTGGTGCTGGCTTACGGAGAGCGTTTTCCGGCGCTGTACCAGTACAGCGACAATATCCGGATCCTGGATGCCGCAGCGGCGAGTGGCTTGTTAGCACAAGAGCAGACAGCTGCATTGCAGCTGGCTTATCAGCAACTGCGGGGCGTGAGTCATCGCCAAACGCTGGCGCCGGCCGACGCTGAGGCTGTCACCGATCTGACGGTCGCCGAAACGCAGGTGCGGCAAGCCTGGCAACAAATTATGCTGGGGGCTCAGTAACGCGGCGCTGTGGTGGATTTTTTGCGAACGGCCGGCTCAGCATTGAGGTGCCGGCAGTTTTGCAGAACAAATTCGTTGGCTTTGTTGGTCAGCACTGCGGCCCGTTGTTTCGGGCAAAAATAAGCCAGCACCGGCGTGTCAAAGTCGGGGCCAATCGCCGTGGCGATGTCTTTGAGCGTTTCCAGATAATTGCCTTCGCTCTGGAAATAGTGTTTCACCACATAATCGCGTGGTAAGGTCCAGTACAGCTCCATTTCTTCTTCTTTGGCAAACGCCATCATATGGTCGCGCAGGCGGGTGCCTTGTTCGAATTTACGGTTACGCTTGACGCCATGCCAGTTATCCGGCATCGGCGGTACTGTATTGGTGCGGTTTTCCAAGGCGCTGGTGAGCGTGTCGCTGCTGTCTATCAGATCAATCAGAAATTCTTTGGATTTATCCACACTGGCATCGAGCGAGTAACGCAGCTGCTCATAAAAATTGGTGAACTCAAGGGCGGCGGATTGTTTGATTCTTTCTTTGGACGGTTCGGATTTTGACAGGAACAAATCGGGAAACAGCAATAACACAACACCGAGGGCCAGCAGGATGACCACAATAAGCAGATGTTTGATCCAGAAATTCATGCCGCACCTTATTCCTTTAACAGCCGTTCATACTAAACAAAGGGCCGGATGAAGCCAAATGCTTTTTCCGGCCTTGCAAGCGGCTTCAGTATAGCGACGGCGCATCGGGGTGTGGGCGGGTTTTGAAACGGCGATGCACCCACATATATTGTTCCGGATGACGCAGTACGGCTTGTTCGACCCATTGATTCACCCGGCAGACAGCCTGATAGTCATCGTCACCGGGAAAATCGGTCAGGGCTGGCAGGGCTTCAATCTGGTAACCGCGTTGGCCGGGCAGCTTACTGGTGATGATCGGCACCACACTGCAATTGGCGGCATTGGCGAATAACAAAGTGCCGTTGGTACAGGCGGTCTCTTTGACAGCAAAAAACGGTGCAAAAATCGCTCGGTTCGGGCCGTAATCCTGATCAGGCAGGTAAAAACAGACTTCACCCTCATTTAAGGCCTTAATCAGCGCTTTGACGTCGCGTTTGCCAATCATATATTTATTGCCGCGACTGCGGCCGCGATACATAAAAAACTCCATCAGCGGGTTATTGTGTGGCCGGTAAAAACCCACACTGGGGTGGGTCAAACCAAAGACCCTACAGGCCGCTTCCAGATGCAGCATATGGGACGCCAGCAGCAAGACACCTTTGCCTTTTTCCAGCTCCGCCTGAATATGCTGATAACCTTTAAAGTGCGCCAGTTTGCGGATACGCCAGGTCGGCCACCACCAGCCAATCAGCGTTTCAATCGCGGCACAGCCGGTTTCTTCGGCGTTGCGCCAGACCAGTTGTTCGCGCTCGCCGGCCGGCATGTCGGGGAAACACAGTTCCAGATTGCGCCGGGCAATTTTTGCTCTGGATTTCATCAATTTAAAGCTGAGCCGGCCAAGGCCACGGCCCATGGCCATCAGCACAGAATAAGGCAGCCAGCTGATGAGATAAGCCAGGCCTAACGCCAGCCACAACAGCCAATAACGCGGATGCAATAACGCCACAGAAAAGGGGGGAGCCTGATACACAAAGAGCCCTCAATACACAAAACGCGCTATTTTAACTGAATCCGCGCGGCTGACCAGTCAGAAAGCACGGCGGCCACACTGGTCTGAGCATTACAAAGCTGCGAACCAGGCAGAAAAAAGGCCGGTAAACCGGCCTTAGAGTCATATAAAACGCTGTAGTTAAGCACCGAGCGCGGCGTTGACTGTCGCCAGGTCGTCTTCGGTCAGCGTGCCGGCCGCCTGTTTCAGCGACAGCACCGCCAGGATGTAGTCGTAGCGGGCTTTGGTCAGATTACGGCGCGCATCGAACAGGTTACGGGTGCTGATCAGCACATCGACGATAGTCCGGGTGCCGACTTCAAAACCGGCTTCAGTCGCTTTGAGCGCACTTTCTGCCGACACAACCGCTTGTTCCAGTGCTTTAATCCCGGCAATCGCCGCACCGACGTTGTTGTAGTTCACACGAATTTGCCGAACTACAGAGCGGTGGCCCAGTTCCAGATCTTCGCTGGCGGCGACATAATTGGCGCGTTGTACTTCAGTGCCAGCGACAGTGGCGCCGCCTGAATACAGCGGCACTGACAGGTTCAGCGATACTGATTCGGTATCTCTTTGTAAGGTGCTGCTTCTATCAGAGATAGATTTAGTAGCTTCCAGACCGACAGTTGGATAATGACCAGCTTCTGCCAAATCGATATTATTTTGCGCGATTTCCAACGCCAGTTTACGGCCTTGTAAATCCAGACTGCTTTGCTCGGCGATTTGTACCCAATCCAGCGCTTTTTCCGGTTGTGGCGCACTGGCTTTGAACTTGTTGGTATTCAGTGGGCTCAGTTGTGAGTGGTATTCGCCAGTGATTTCCTGCAGCGACTCGCGGGCGTTTTCCAGCGCGTTGGTGGCAGAAATTTCGCGGGCCACGACCGAATCGTATTGTGCTTGTGCTTCATGCACGTCGGTAATAGCAGTCAGACCGACGGCAAACCGTTGTTTGGTTTGTTCCAGCTGACGCTCGACGGCGCGTTTTTCGGCTGTGACGAAGGTTAAATCGTCGTTGGCACTGAGCACATTAAAATAAGCTTGAGACACCCGGACAATCAGGCCCTGCAATGCTGCATTGTAATAAACCTGACCTTGCAGTGCTTGTTTCTCGGCATTGGATAACCGTTCCCAGTCGCCCCAGTTGAATACAGTTTGCTGCAGTTTCAGTGTCGTACCGTAGCTGGTATCTGTCGCGCTCATACCAGTACCTACGTCCTCACGGCCCTTGGTGATGCCACTGCTCAGGCCAATACTCGGCAGGAAAGAAGCTTTGCTGACATCAATACCGGCTTTGGCAGCATCACGCTGAGCGGCAGTTTTCAGCACTTGCGGGTCTTTTTTCAGCGCCAGCTGATAGATATTCTGCAGGTTTTCCGCGCTGGCCTGCAGACTGAACAGGCCGATGGCGGCACACACCAGTGAACTTAAAACAGTTTTTTTCATAACCAGGTTCCATGGAAAACAAAATTGAACGGATATTAACGTGTTCGCGTACACTAAGTCGAACCGTTCTCGTAAAAGTTGTAGCGGCAAGTGTAACAGAATGTGAGTCCAGATATGTCTGAAATCAAGGGGATAAATTATCCGGCATTCGGTCCGGATGATGTCGAAATTCACGATGAACAAACGGTTTTCCGGGGTTTTTTCCAGATAAAGCAATATCGGTTTCGTCACCGGCTGTTCGCCGGCGGCTGGAGCGAGCTTGTTACAAGGGAAATGTTCGAGCGTGGCCATGCCGTGGTGGTTTTACCCTATGACCCACAGCGTGATGAACTGGTGCTGATTGAACAAATCCGTTTTGGGGCGCTGGCCAGTTCCGACAGCCCCTGGCTGCTCGAAGCGGTGGCCGGAATGTTTGGCCCGGACGAAGCGCCAGAGGAAGTTGCGCGGCGCGAAGCCAGCGAAGAAGCCGGGCTGACGCTTGGCCGTTTGCGGCCGATGCTCAGTTATCTGTCGAGCCCCGGTGGCACCACAGAACGCATTCATTTGTATTTGGGCGAGCTGACCACACCAGCCCGACCTGGCATTTTTGGGCTGGCAGAGGAACACGAAGATATCCGGGTGCATGTGATGCCCAGGCAACAAGCGACAGATTTACTGACTGCCGGCAAAATCGACAATGCCGCCACAGTCATTGCGCTACAATGGTTAGCTCTTCATCTGAACACAGTGCGCCAGCAATGGCTGACGCCCCAGGAAGGTTGCTGACATGACCGCCGCTAAAGCCCGCCGCTATCAGCCTTATGTGCCAGACTTTTTACGTCTGTGTGAGCGCAATTATGCGCAGCTTCGGCATCTGGTGCCGGCCAGTGGGCAAGTGGGGGACTCGGTGCAAATTCAGGTCAGCGCCTTTGACCAGTACCGGCTGCGACTGCAGGAGCTGTGTAAATTCACCAGCACTGTGGAAATTGAACTGATCAGCAGCTCGGTGTTGCACTGGCTTAAACCCAAATTTGAAGTGCGGCTTTATCATGACGCCCGCCTGGCCGAAGTGGTGGCCTGTCAGCAGGTGCGTCGTTTTAAGGCGGTGTACGATTATCCGAATCTGGAAATGTTGCAGCCGGATGAAAAACGCCAAATTAACCTGTTGCTGCGCGACTGGCTGGCGCTGTGCCGCACCGCCGGTTTTAATGCTGAGGTTGTGGCGAGCTGATGCCTGAGCTGTTTCACTGGCAAACCGCCACTGTGGTGCAAATTACCGACTGCCATTTGCTGGCCACACCCGACGCCGTTTATCAGGGCATCCGGCCCTATTATCATCTGGCCGCTATTCTGGCCGCGCTGCGCGCGCAGGCGCCACTACTGCTGTTGACCGGCGATTTAACGGAGGATCACAGCCCGGCCTCTTATCAGTTGTTGCAGCAGTTGCTGGCCGACTGGCCGGCGCCAGTGTTTTTATTGCCGGGAAATCATGATGAGCGCACCGCGCTTGCAGCGCTGAGCCAGCAACCGCCTTTTCGGCCGGAGCGCCGGCTGCAATTGCCGGGCTGGCAGTTGTGGCTGCTCGACAGCAAAGGCGACACGCCGGCCGGTGCTTTTCCGCCGGCACGCCTGTCGGAGCTTAAGCAATGGCTGGCCGTCGCCGGCGAGCAGCCGGTGTTTTGGTTTTGTCATCATCATTTGCTGCCGATTGGCAGTTTTATCGACCGTTTTGACCAGCAGGACAAAAGCGGTTTGCTGCAGCTGTTGCAAACCGAGCCCCGGCTGCGCGGGCTGGCGCATGGTCATTGCCATCATGCGTATCAGCAGTTGTGGCCGGATTTTGTCCAGGTCGGTTGCCCGGCCAGCTCAGTGCAGTTTTTACAGACACCGGACTGGCAGACGGTTAACGGCGGGCCACAGGCCTGTCGCTGGACTTTTGGCCCGAACGGGCTGCTTCAATGGGAGTTTTTGCAGTTTTGAAGCCTCAACATATTGTGTATCTGCATGGCTTTGCCAGCTCGTCGCAGTCGGAAAAAGCGCTGTTGGTGCGCGATTATTTTCAGCAGCAACTGCCTCATCATGTGCTCAGTATTCCGGATTTGCCCTATACGCCTGCAGAAGCCTGGCAGGAACTGCAAGTGCTGTGTGCCGGGCGTGCGCCAGACCTGCTGATTGGCAGTTCCCTGGGCGGTTTTCTGGCGACAGCGTTGGCCGAACAGTTTGGCTGTAAAGCGGTGCTGATTAATCCGGCCGTGCGGCCCCATTTGCTGCTGCAACAACACCTCGGGCCTTATTATCACCCGGTGCGTCAACAGCATTACGAAGTCAAAGCCGAGCACTTGCCGCAACTGGCCGCGCTGCAGGTCGACAACTTGCGTCAGCCGGCTAACTATCTGGTGTTGCTGCAAAGCGGCGATGAAGTGCTGGACTACCGTCAGGCGCTGGATTTTTATCGTGATTGCCAGCCAGATGTGCAACCAGGCGGCGATCACAGTTATCAGAACCTGCAAAGCCGGCTGGCGGATATTGTCAATTTTGCCCAACTAGCGTAAAACACAAGGTAAAACACTGTGAATTGATACAGTCACTGACAGACTGACCAGCCTTTGAGCACGGTGAGCGTGGCAGTTGGCCCGACACCCAAGCGAACTTCGGAACTTTTACATGACAGAACAACAATATAACGCCGATTCCATTGAGGTGCTGACCGGGCTTGAACCGGTGCAGCGCCGTCCGGGCATGTACACCGATACCACGCGGCCAAACCATCTGGCGCAGGAAGTGATCGACAACAGTGTTGACGAAGCCTTGGCCGGCCATGCCGACACAGTGCAGGTGATTTTGCATGCCGACCAGTCGATTGAAGTGATCGACAATGGCCGCGGCATGCCGGTCGATATCCACCCGGAAGAGGGCGTCAGCGGCGTTGAGCTGATTTTGTGCCGCTTGCATGCCGGCGGTAAATTTTCCAATAAAAACTATCAGTTCTCCGGTGGTCTGCACGGCGTCGGCATTTCGGTGGTCAACGCCTTATCCAGCAGGGTTGAAGTGGCAGTGCGCCGCGACGGCAACGTGTACGAGATGGCGTTTGAGCACGGCAATAAAGTCAGTGAGCTGGCCATCACCGGGACCGTCGGTAAGCGCAATACCGGCACCCGGGTGCGCTTCTGGCCGGATCCTAAGTATTTTGACAGCGCGAAGTTTTCGGTCAGCCGGCTTTTGCACGTCCTCAAAGCCAAAGCGGTGTTGTGCCCGGGTCTGACCGTCAAATTTGACGACAAAGTCAATGAGCAAAGTCATCAGTGGTGTTTTATCGCCGGCATTCGTGATTATTTAATCGATGCCGTCAAAGATTATCTGGTGCTGCCGGAGCAGCCTTTTGTCGGCACCTTTGCCGCCAGCACCGAAGCGGTCGACTGGGCTGTGTTGTGGCTGCCGGAAGGCGGTGAGCTGCTGACCGAAAGCTACGTCAACCTGATCCCGACCGCGCAGGGTGGCACTCACGTCAACGGTTTGCGTCAGGGCTTGCTCGAAGCGCTGCGTGAATTTTGTGAATTCCGTAACTTATTGCCACGCGGTATTAAATTAACGCCGGAAGATGTCTGGGACCGCTGCGCTTATATTCTTTCGCTGAAAATGCAGGAACCGCAGTTTGCCGGTCAGACCAAAGAACGGCTGTCGAGCCGTCAGGCCTCCAGTTTTGTCACGGGTGTGGTCAAAGACAGTTTCAGTCTCTGGCTGAATGAACACACCGACATTGCGCAGCAACTGGCGGAGTTCTGCATTAACAACGCGCAAAAACGCCTGCGTGCTGAGAAAAAAATTGTCCGTAAGAAAGTGACCGCAGGCCCGGCGCTGCCAGGTAAGCTGGCGGATTGCTCCGGGGCGGACGTTTCGCGCTCTGAGCTTTTTCTGGTGGAAGGGGACTCGGCGGGCGGTTCGGCCAAACAGGCGCGCGATCGCGAGTTTCAGGCGGTGATGCCGCTGCGTGGGAAAATACTGAATACCTGGGAAGTGGAATCCGAGCAAATCCTTGGTTCGCAGGAAGTGCACGACATTTCTGTGGCCATTGGGCTGGACCCCAATTCGGCCGATTTGACGCAGTTACGTTATGGCAAAGTCTGTATTCTGGCCGACGCTGACTCGGACGGACTGCACATCGCCACTTTGTTGTGTGCTTTGTTTATGCAACATTTCCGGCCACTGGTGGATGCCGGACACGTGTTTGTCGCGATGCCACCGTTGTATCGGATTGATATCGGTAAAGATGTCTATTACGCGCTCGACGAAGACGAGAAAAACGGCATTCTGGACCGGCTGGAAGCCGAGAAGAAACGCGGCAAAATCAACGTGCAGCGCTTTAAAGGTTTGGGCGAAATGAACCCGCTGCAACTGCGCGAAACCACGATGGACCCGAATACACGCCGGCTGGTGCAACTGACCATCGATGATGAACGCCAGACTTTAGAAACTATGGATATGTTACTGGCAAAAAAACGCGCCAATGACCGCAAGGACTGGCTGGAAACCAAGGGTGACCGGGCAGTGCTGGCCTGAAGATTGCCTGTCAGTTCATCACGTTATATGCTGGACTGACTATTTATGCACCGAAGAAGAATTATTATTACCATGAAACTCTGTGCACCTTTGTTGCTTTGTCTCTGGCTCTGCGGTGGCCTGTCGCTGGCGAATGCCGCCGACGCCACTATTCCTGACTGGCTGGTGAAAGTTCGCCAGCAAAAAAATATTCAGCCGTCGGCGATGCTGAATCTCGCACTCAGCCATGAAGCTGAGTTTGCCAGCTGGCCGCCTTCATTGCAGGCGCAGTGGCTCGGCGAGTTGTCGCTGGTTTATGAGGCGCTCGGTCGTCACCGGGATCAGCTCGAAGCTGCAGAGCGGGCCTTGTCTTTGTTACCAGCGGATCTGGGCAATATCCGGGTTGAGTTGTTGTATAGCCTGGGGTTTGCCCTGGAGATGCGTCGAGAATACGCCAAAGCCAATGAGCAGTACCAAAAAGGCATGCGGCTGGCCACTGAGCTTGGGGATGAAAAGCTGATGATCCAGGGGCAGCTGAATCTGGCCGCTATGCAAGCGGAAGAAAATCAGCCGCAGGACGCCTTAGCATTGCTCAAAGATGCGTTTGAGCGAGCAGTCAGACTCAACGACAAAGAAATGCTCGCCAGTGTCAACGCTGAGCTTGGTCTGATGTACACCATGCTGCAAAGCGATGACGAAGCGCGGCAGCTGCTGGAGACTTCGTTCCGGCTCTATGACGAGTTAGGCTGGCAGAACAATAAAATGTCGGTGTGGTACAACCTGGCGATGACCTATCTGTACCAGAACAAAGTGGCCGAGGCGATGGAGATTTTCGATAAAATGCTCAAAGTCGCCATGCAGGCCGAAGATCCGGTCCAGCTTTATTATGCTTATTTTGGCTTGGCCTCTGCGCAATTTTCCCATAAAAAACATGAACAAGCCGTGGCGTATCTGGAGCAGGCTGATGTCTATCTGCCCTCGTTGCAATCGACCTACCAGCTTGCCGAGCATCATTTTCAAAAGGCATTGATTTACCGGGCGCTGGGCCAGACCAGCCTGGCATTTCAGGAAGCCGATCTGGCGGCGCAAAGTCTCGGTGACCAGCGAAACATGTCAGATCAGTTCTTTGCACTGCATTTTGACCGGTTAAAGTCGCAGCTTTATGCCGACAAAGGGGATTATGAGAAAGCCTACAATACGCTGGATGCTTTCTTTAAAAGTTACGTCAGCCTGCAGGACGACAAAAGAGACCTGCAGGTGCAAAAGATGCGGCTTGGTTTTGATGCCGAGCGCCAGCAGGCGCGCAACGAGCTTTTGCAGAAAAACAATGAATTGCAGGCGCTGCGTCTGCAGGAAGCCGAACAAAAAAGACAAAATCAGTGGTTATGGATTGGCTTGTTTGCCACCACCAGCCTGATTTTGCTGACGTTATTACTGTGGCAGTGGCGGCGTAAAGCGCGCTGAGCCCATTTTAAGGTGTATGCATGACCGACATCATTATCAGCGCCGACGGCATTGAACAAAGGCCGCTGCGGCATTTTACCGAAGAAGCGTACCTGAATTACTCGATGTACGTGATTATGGACCGTGCGCTGCCGCACATTGGCGACGGCCTCAAACCGGTGCAGCGTCGCATCGTCTATGCGATGTCGGAGCTGGGTCTGTCGCATGTGGCGAAATACAAAAAGTCCGCCCGCACCGTCGGTGATGTGTTAGGTAAATTCCACCCGCATGGCGACAGCGCCTGTTACGAGGCGATGGTGCTGATGGCGCAGCCATTTTCTTACCGTTATCCGCTGGTCGACGGTCAGGGCAACTGGGGCGCACCAGACGACCCGAAGTCCTTTGCTGCGATGCGTTATACCGAAGCCAAGTTGTCGAAATTTGCCGAAGTCCTGCTGACCGAACTGGGGCAGGGTACTGTCGACTGGAACCCGAATTTTGACGGCACGCTGGAAGAGCCCAAAGTGCTGCCGGCCCGCTTGCCGCATATTCTGCTGAACGGCGTCACTGGCATTGCGGTGGGGATGGCGACTGATATTCCGCCGCACAATGTGCGGGAAGTGGTCGATGCCGCCTGTCATTTGCTGGAACATCCACAGGCCAGTGTCAGCGACTTGCTGCAGTACGTCAAAGCGCCGGATTACCCCACCGATGCCGAAATCATTACGCCGGCGCATGAACTGCAGGCCATTTATGAAACCGGCCGCGGCAGTGTGCGGATGCGCGCGGTGTACAGCGTGGAAGATGGTGACGTGGTGATCACGGCGCTGCCACACCAGACCTCCGGTGCCAAGGTGCTGGAACAAATTGCCGCCCAGATGAACGCGAAAAAACTGCCGATGGTGTCGGACCTGCGCGATGAATCAGACCACGAAAACCCGACCCGTATCGTCATTGTGCCGCGTTCCAACCGCATTGATGTGCCGCAGCTGATGCAACATTTGTTTGCCACTACGGACTTGGAGAAATCCTATCGGGTGAACCTGAATATTCTCGGATTGGATCAGCGGCCGCGGGTGAAAAATCTGCTGGAGATCCTGTCAGAGTGGCTGCAGTTCCGTCGCGAGACGGTGCGCCGGCGTTTGCAGTATCGGCTCGACAAAGTGCTGGATCGGCTGCATGTGCTGGCAGGTTTGCTGATTGCATTTCTCAATATCGACGAAGTGATCCGCATCATTCGTGAAAACGATGAGCCCAAGCCCGTGCTGATAGAGCGTTTCAGCCTGAGTGACCGTCAGGCCGAGGCCATCCTTGAGCTGAAGTTACGTCACCTGGCCAAACTGGAAGAAATGAAGATCCGCGCCGAGCAGGACGAGCTGAACAAAGAGCGGGAATATCTGCAAGGCGTGCTTGGCAGTGAAAGCAAACTGACCCGGCTGATCCGCGATGAACTCCGGGCCGACGGGAAGAAATACGGCGACGATCGCCGCAGTCCGCTGGTACAGCGCGAAGAAGCCAAGGCACTGAGTGAAAAGGAATTATTGCCAAGTGAAGCTGTCACTGTGGTGTTGTCAGAAAAAGGCTGGGTGCGCTGCGCTAAAGGGCATGATGTCGATGGCACCAGTCTGCAGTACAAAGCCGGTGATGCCTTTAAATCGGCTGCCAGTGGCCGTAGCAATCAATATGCTGCATTTATCGACTCCAGCGGCCGCAGTTTTGCTGCCGAAGCGCATGATTTACCGTCGGCCCGTGGTCAGGGCGAACCGCTGACCACCCGGTTTGCTATCGTTGCCGGCGAAACCTTTGAGCATGTGCTGATGGCCGACAATGAGGCGAAATTCCTGCTGGCCAGCGACGCTGGCTACGGTTTTGTCGCCAGCTTTGAGGATTTGGTAAGCCGCAACAAAGCGGGTAAAGCGCTGCTGAGTTTGCCGACCGGCTCGAAAGTCATGACGCCGGCGTTAATCCGCCAGCCTGACAGCGATCAGGTGGTGGCGATTTCCAACGAAGGCCGCATGCTGGTGTTTCCGGTGGCGGAGTTGCCGCAGCTGGCCAAAGGCAAGGGCAACAAAATCCTCAGCATTCCGTCGGCGCGCGCTGCAAGCCGCGAAGAATATCTGAAAATTCTGGCAGTGGTACCGGCTGGATCTGGCATTACGCTGGTGGCCGGTAAACGCAAGATGTCCATCAAAGCGACGGATCTGGCGCATTATGTCGGCGAACGGGGCCGGCGTGGGAATAAGCTGCCACGCGGCCTGCAGCGGATCGACGAACTGCTGATTGGCGAAGTCGAATAAGTCTGAGCGCTGTATTCAGACTAAAACATCAGCCACCTGCGGGTGGCTGTTTGCTGTCTGGCGCTTGCGTTGCCGCGGGTTGTCGCAGAGCATCTGAAAAAAACCGACAGATCAAACCAGCGTACAGTTGTAAACCCAGTATACTGGCGTCCTGCTTGTTACGAGGTTTCGCCGTGTTAGCTGTTATTCGCATCATTTTAGCTGCCATCTTTATTATCGCTTCTGCTGTGATTGGCCTGACTGTGTGCCTGATCAGGCCCTTTCATCGCAACAATGTGGCTTTATTTGCCAGCTGGTACGGCAAAGTCAGCCGCTTGTTCGGTGTTGAAGTGGAGATCCGCTACCACCCGGCGGTGCAGGCCACTATGCCCTGTGTTTTTGTGGCAAACCATCAGAACAGCTATGACCTCTTTACGCTCAGTGGTTCGCTGTTGCCAGGCACTGTGACCGTTGGCAAAAAAAGTCTGAAATTTATTCCGTTTTTCGGCCAGCTGTATTGGTTGGCCGGTAATATTCTGATTGACCGGAAGAACAAAAGCCGGGCTGTCGGCACAATGCAGGGCGCGGTTGACCGCATCAGCGGCGACAAAGTGTCC
Organism: uncultured Rheinheimera sp.; assembly: GCA_966252055.1. Classification (GTDB taxonomy): domain Bacteria; phylum Pseudomonadota; class Gammaproteobacteria; order Enterobacterales; family Alteromonadaceae; genus Pararheinheimera. The sequence goes on from CBINNO010000023.1 coordinate 25,153, forward strand.
GTCTGGGTCTTCCCGGAAGGCACCCGCAGCTACGGCCGCGGTTTGTTGCCGTTCAAAACCGGGGCTTTTCATATTGCCCAACAGGCGCAGGTGGCCGTAGTGCCGGTTTGTATGAGTACCACTTCCGGTAAAATCAAACTGAACCGCTGGAATAACGGCAAAGTCATCATTGAATATCTGGCGCCTGTGATGCCAGCAGAACTGGCGACCCCGGCGCGGGAACTGGCTGTGCAGGTCCGCAGCATGATGGAACAAAAAATTGCTCAGCTTGATAGCGAGTTAAGCAACGATTACACTGCCCACTCCCCGATAGTTGCAGGATGATCCCTATGGAAAACTGGAAAGAATTTACTGAAGAAACCGTCGACGCCTTGTTGGAAGACGGCAGCGATCCGGATGCAGAATACACCATAGAGCATCACTTTTATCATTCTGATTTTGCTCAGCTGGAAAAGCTGGCGGTTGAAGTGTTTAAGTTGGGTTTTGAAGTCACAGACGCCGAAGAAGTCGAGTTTGAAGACGGTGGCAGTGCCTGGGTGTTTGATGCGATCCGTGAACAATCCCTGGATGCCGCGTCTATCACCGCTGATGCCGTCAAACTTGAAGCGCTGGCGCAAAAGTTTGGGGTGGAGTACGACGGCTGGGGCACTTATTTCGAAGGTGAAGATGACTTCGAAGAAGATGATGAAGAGTAACTTACTGATAGTTCTCTGAAGCACAAAAAGGAGCCTTGGGCTCCTTTTTGTTTTTACGACGGCAGATGCCATCTTTCTGTGTGTTTTTTGTCAGGATATTTTACGTTGTAAGTTCGAACATTCCAGTAACTCTATAAATTTAATAGAAAAATTAGAGTGGTCTGGATCATGCATTCTCAAAAGCAAGACATCAATGCAGTACCAGGTTGTCCCCCTCATACACCGTATTGCTTAAGGAGAATGTGATGAAAAAATTCATTAAAGGTACAGCACTGGCCTGCTCACTGTTAGCTTCTGGTTTTGCAAATGCAACTTTAGTGACCCAATGGGCTTATGAAGTCAGTTCTGAATGGATTGCCGGCAGTTTTGTTAATTCTAATACTGGCGGTTCCGCTGGCACCCAGATCGTCAACAGTACAGAAATCAGCTGGGGCGCCACTGGCGGCAGCTACACAGGCGGCAGCCCAAACCGCAGTGCACTGGTGATCAGTAACTCACCGGCGTCTGGCACAGATATGGTGACAGGCAGTATCATCCCTGCACTGACCAACATCATTACGCACTACAACAATTCCATTTCAAACACTTTTAAAACACTGGCGGGCGCAGAACTCAGAACTTCACTGAAGATCAAACCTTTCCTGCCAGTAGAACTGCCGGACTTTTTCCCGGAGGTCGTATTGGATTTCACTATCAAGTTCACTGAAACGCCAAACGATGGAAACTGTGGTTTCCCAAGCGCGTCCAGCTGCGATGATATTTTCGTGATTCAACTGGGTAATCTGACCAATTCCTTTGTTTATGACGGCATCAAATACGTCACTAACATCGTTGAAACAACCGCAACTCTGACTGGTTTGAGCCCGCAAGCCTGCGCCAAAGCAGGTGCAGCAGCAGGTTGCCTTGGCTTTCAGACTGTGGAAGGTGCTGCAACACCAGCCCAGTTTGGTATCCTGATTAATGCTGAAATCCCAGAGCCAGTCGGTGTTGCAGGTTTAGGCCTCGGCATTCTGGGCCTGATGATGTACAGCCGCCGCCGTCGCGCAGCCTGAGTCAGAACAGATGTGAAAAGACCGCCGAGAGGCGGTTTTTTTATGGGCTTTTGAGACGGGTGTTGATCGCATTTCGGTATATCCGTGGCTCTTGGAGTCAACAGGGAGGACTCCAGTGCCATCAGGTTCAATCTGGCAACATCAGCAAGCAGCCAAGACTGCTCTGGTTCGCTGCATCAGGCTCAATACTTCCCATGTCATGGACGGTTGCCCACAAAAGTGTGCATGCCTGATCGCCAACACGAAGGCAATACAGATAGCCACAGCATGACCTCCAGCAACAGCACCACCATTCAGGCCGGTTTCGCCTGTGAAGATAAACCGGGATGCAGCAAGGCTGCCGGCAGGTTTGCTCATACCGGCCTGCCAATACGAAGCCGATACAATACGAAAGCGATACAGATGGCTGCAACACGACCTCCGGCAAAAGCACCGGCATCTGAACCGGCTTCGCGTGTCAGGAATACTGGCTGATGGAAGGTTGTCAAGAAATCTGACGCAGCCTGGCAAACCTTATCGAGGGGGGCGCGATGTATTCGCAGGAGAAGGTGAATGACTGCTAGCTGGCCCCTCGTGCATTGGTCAATAAAAAACCCTGCATGGCAGGGTTTCAGTAAGGTGGAACCTGGTGTCGGAGTCGTGGCGCTTATTTGCGGGTGCGACGTAAACGCCCTGAAAAGCTCAGGCCGATTAATGACAGTGCCATCAAGCCCAATGACGCGGGGGCTGGTACATCCAGTGCTTCACCGGTGATATAGAAACCAAACTTGGTGGTGGTAGCCGCGCCTTCGACGGTCTGAAAGCCGACACAGCCTGGTTGTGCACCTGCGGCAGCACAGGCTGCCGGGCTCAGTGCCAGCAGAGATTGTGTCGTTTCGACCAGGCTGATGGTGTACTTGTAGCCATCATAAATAAAGCTGGTGACTAAATCTGCTGCGTTTTCAATAACAAAGATATCGTCGCAAGTACCGGTTGACGTAAAGCCACAAGGAGTGGAGTTCAAGGTTTCTTTAAAGCGAACTTTGAAATCCAGCGACTTTGGCGGAAACAACGGCCCCAGTGCCGGGGCAAATGGCTGCAGGGTCAGCGAGGTGGTCAGGATAGCGTCGGTCAAAGTGGCGTAGTTGGTAGACAACAAATTGTTGTAGTGCACCAAAGTGCCTGACAGCGCTGCGTTGGCCGAGTTGGTGTCGGCAATTTGCAGATTTGGATTGCTGCTGATCTCAATCGCGCTGCGATTGGCGTTTGGCCCCAGATGGGTGCCGCCAGTTGCTCCCCAGCTGATCATTGTCGGGGCAACGGATTGCGTGCCGTTTCCTGCTGAGAAGTTAACCGGGTTAATCCAGCTTGAATTGGCCAGATATTGCCACTGGGTGACCAGGCTGGCCGACGCAGACATAGGGGCCAGGATTGCAGCCAGAGCGGCCGCGGCAAAATACTTGCGCATAAAAACACTCCATGTGTGTGAATTGGTTTGGCAGACAGAACTGATAGTCCGACGTTAACAAGGCAAAAAATGCGCCATCATTTAAAATATTGAATTAATTGCATATTCAAATTTCACTAATGTTTTTTGTGTATAAAAATCGGACATTTGTGAAAATTTGTGAGAGCAAAACAGGCTGGTAGTCACCGCCATCATATGGCCGAAATCCAGCTGGATTGGATAAAAACTAAATAATTAGTTGCAGAGTGCGGCAAGGCTGATTAGGATAAAACTAATTTATTAGTTTTAAGAGTGTGTATATGGCCAGAACCAAATCCAATGAGCTGACCGCCGCTGAGCAGAAAATAATGCAAGTGCTGTGGCAGCATGGCGCCTGCAGCGTCAAAGATATCAGTGCCAAGCTGAACGAGCAGGCACCTGTGGCCTACACCACAGTCCAGACGTTGTGCCGGATCTTGCTTGATAAGGGCCATGTCAGTTGTGAAAAACAAGGCAAAGCCTTTATTTATCAGGCGAAAACCGTGCAACAGGAAGCGCGCAGTCAGGCGCTGCTGACGCTTTTAAAGAAATTCTTTGGCGGATCTCCTGATTTGTTGGCGCAGCATCTGTTACAGGATCAGCAGTTGAGCGCGGAAACTGCGGCGAAATTGCAGGCCCGTATCGATGCCGCGGCGACGGCAGAAAACGTTGACATACCGTCTGAAGGGGCTGCGGCGCCAACACGGCCGCCGCGTTAGGGTTATGGTCGGCGCAAAGGAGCGGCCTGAATGCTAGAAATCAGCTGGTTCGCCTTTTATCTGTTGCTGCATGTGCTGTTGAGTGCTGCACTGTTACCTGTGCTGTTGTGGCAGAGTCGCCAGGCAGCCCGTCGTCATTACGCACCGGCAATGCTGCTCAGGGGCTGGTATGTGGCTGCGGTCGTGCTGTTTGCGCTACCAGCGTTGCTGCTACAACCCTGGGCCCTTGATGCGCAATTAATGCCATGGTTTCATCAGAGTGTTCAGTACGCTAACGGCACAGGCTCTGTAGTCAGCGTCGATGTTGGCTTGATTGGGCAATCTGCCGGCATGAACGCCGAAGCTGATCAAATTCGACAGCTGGACTGGCCGCTGGCCTCACAACTGATCTACCGGTTATCCCCCGGCTTCTGGCTGTGGTTATTGCTGCCGCTGCTGAGCGTCGTTGCTCTGGTGCGTCTGTTACTGCGCTATGTCGCCACCCGCCGGTTAAGAGCCGCTGCGCGCCTTGTGCAGCTGGAAGGGGTGGCTTGCCCGTTGCCGGTAAAAGCACATCCGCAGCTGCAAAGCGCCATGTTGGTCGGGCTGCGCGAGCCCCAAATCTTGCTGCCTGAGCGCTATTTACAGCATTTAAGCCGCGAGCAACTGTCCGTCGTGCTGGCGCATGAAGTCTGTCATCAGCAACAAGGCGATTTACGCGGTTATCTGCTCCAGCAACTGATCAGTGCTTGCTGTTGGTGGAGCCCCGGCTGGCGTTGGATTGCTGCTGAGCTCAATTACTGGCGTGAACTACGCTGTGATGCGCAGGTCAGCGCGATGCTGAATAACCCGCAGCGTTACGCGCAAATCCTGGTGGATTGTGCTTTGTTGCCCGCAGAACCGTCAGCTGCAGTGCTGGCGCAGCGCTGGTGGCAACAGCCTTTGCTGGCCAGCCGGGTGGAGGCGTTATTAAACCGGCCGCAAAGGCCCGCCTTGTGGTGGTATTCAGTGCTGCTGGCCATGGTGCTGGCCTTAACCGGCGCCAGTTGGGTAGCACAGCAATGGCAGCTGGCCGATCTGCCGGCCCGCCATGCCAACATCCGTCTTACTGATTTAGCGCCGCTCAGTCAGTTGCTGGCGGCGGTGCGCCAGCAGGATCTCCACCGGGTTGATGAACTGCTGTCGCAAGGCGCGCCGCTCAATATCGCGATGCCGGGTGATGGCACGGCACTAATGCTGGCAGTGCGTACCCGGCAAGCTGCGCTGGTTGAACTGTTGTTATCAGCCGGCGCCGACCCAAATGTTGCCAGTCGTGGTGATGGCAATGCACTGATTATTGCCGCGCAGCATGGCGATTTAGCGCTGGCAACAAGCCTGCTGGCGGCTGGTGCTGATGTCAATGCAGCCGTGCTTGCCGATGAAACGGCCCTGATCAATGCCAGCATGCGGGGGGATGTCGCGATGGCAGAACTGCTGCTGATGCATGGCGCGGCGATAAATCTGCAAGTGCGCACGCCCCTGTCAGATGGTTATGGCTGGCGCTCCGCGCTGAATCAGGCTTCAACAACGGCCATGCGTGAATTTCTGCTACAGCGGGGGGCCCGCTGATGCCGCTATAACCCGATCATGACTGCTGCCGCGGGCGGGCTCAGGCCGAAGCCGTGAGGCGTGCAGACCTCATTCTCCATCATCATCAAAGTGGCGCTATCAGTGCCGGTGCAGCTTTTTGTCTGGAGAAACTGGTTATGGGACTGATTTTAAAAAGTTTATCTGGCAATGCTTCGGCGCAGGATGTGCTGTCAATGAAGCTCATCGGAGCGCCAGTGCTGTGTTGCCTGCTATTCGTGCTGCGCCGATGCAGGATCAGCAGGCAATCATGCTGCCCGCCGGGAAGCTGAACGAGCCCCTTTGCTCAGGCACGATACGGGCGCACAGGCGCGATACGGAACGTACAGTGAAGTCTATCCAGCTGAGAGTGGCCGTTAAGGACAGTCGGTACTCGGGCTCAACAATAAGCTGTCCAAGTAGGGAGAAGACCATGAAAGATGCAAAATTATGGGGATTGGCACTGTTGACCGGCCCGATGTTGTCCGCTTGTCATGTGCTGCAAGGCAACCTGCCGGTGCCTGCACAGGCGCCCGCGCACAGTGAAGTTCTGCAGCCAGCTTTTGCCGCCAGTGCTGCCGCCGCCCAGCGGCAGCTGGAGCAAAGCCGGCGCCAACGGCAGTGGCCGGCGATCACAGCGGCAGTCGCGTGGCGCGGCGAGCTGGTCTGGGCCGGTGCTGCCGGTTATGCGGACCTGGCTTTGGCCGTACCGGCCAGCATTCAGACTCAATTTCGGTTAGGCAGCACCTCTAAAGCTGTGACATCAACAGCGCTGGCGCGGGCTGTGGCGCAGCAGCAGGTCGAACTGGATGCGCCGATCCGCAGTTACAAAGCCGACTTACCCAATCCGGCTTGGCAGGCGATGACTTTGCGGCAGTTGATGTCACATACCGCCGGGTTACCGGGCTATGACAACAATACCGACCGCATCGGTGCGATTCGTAGCTGGCTGAAATGGGGACACTTTACCGATGTGAACCAGACACTGGCGTTGTTTGACGACAGTGATTTACTGGCGCCTCCCGGCGAGCGGTTTCATTACAGCTCATATGACGTCAATCTGGCCAGTGCGGTGTTACAAAGCGCCACGGGGCAGCCGTTCCTGAATTATCTGCAAGCAGAAGTGGCCACGCCATTGGGGCTCCATTCGTTAGGTCCGGCCGACGAGAGCAGTGCGCAGCAAGCGAAGTTTTATGAAACCACTGACGGCGAAGCCAGGTTGCACCGACCTGTAGATCTCAGCCAGAAATGGGCATCCGGTGGCTTGGTGGCGACTTCAGTGGATCTGGCTAAACTGGGTTCGGCCTGGTTCTCGGCAGATTTTGTTCCGCCTGAGATCCAACAGGATTTCTGGACGGTGCAAAAACTGGCGGACGGCCAGCTAAACGAACAGTTTTATGCCTTGGGCTGGCGGCATTTTTCTTATCCGTTTTTGTATTGTGATCGCGAAAATCCGCTCACTGAACCTGTCAGTTATGTGCATCACGGCGGTGTTTCTGATGGTGCCCAGAGCTTACTGGTGATTTATCCGAAATGGCAGTTGGTGGTGGCGGTGAACATTAATACGCAAACCCAGAACTGGTGTGAATTTGCCCGTGAAGTGAGTCTGTTGACTAAACCGTTTTTATGGCAGGTCGCTCCGCAGCTCGCCGGCAAACCGACAGATCCGGCCGCTGAGCGCGGCCGTAGTTCGCCATAACAGAGATTAACCGCCTGCGGTTGTGCTGCGACGCGGCTGCAGGAATAGAAGATAAAAAGCACCATCATGAAAAATTTGCTGGAACCCAAGCTGCTGATGCAAGCCTTTAGTAAAGTCGAACAACAGGGAACGCCTGTACAAACGCCATTTGGCGCCGGTTTTGTGTTGGGAGCTTTGCAAGTGGCCACGGGCCATGATGGCTATGAGCTGTTTTTTCAGGCTTGTGGCGTCACCGTTACGCTGGGGTTTCATCAGAAGTATTTTATTGACGCGGCGGATGAGCAGCAGGTGGAGCAGTTTATTGTGGTGCTTAAACAAACGCTGCAGGGTTAAGCGGTTGCTCTGACCTTCAAATCGTCTGTAAAAAAGGCAGCTTGCGCTGCCTTTTCGGGGAGAGTGCTTACGACGACAACTTACAGCGCAGCGATCTCCGCCTGCTGTGCCGTCAGTTTGACGATAGCGGCTTGCGCTTCGGCCAGTTTTTCGCGCTCTTTGGTCAGCACTGCTTCCGGCGCTTTGGCGACAAAACCTTCGTTGGCCAGTTTGCCGGCGACGCGGTCACGTTCCTGCGTCAGTTTTTCCAGCGCTTTGGCGATGCGTGCGAGCTCAGCTTCTTTGTCAATCAGACCTGCCATTGGAATGAGGATATCCATACCGCCGAGCAGTTGCGTCGCGCTGGCCGGCGCTGTGGCCGCGGCGTCCAGTACTGTGATGCTGTCGAGTTTGGCTAAGTTCAGCAGCAGCGCTTCGTTGTCTTGCAGGCGACGCTGGTCGTCGCCAGACAACTGCCGCAGCAACACCGGCAATGGCTTGGTTGGGGCTATGTCCATCTCACCACGAATCACGCGAATGGCCAGGATGAAGTTTTTCACCCACTCGATATCCTGCTCAGCTGCGGCGTTGCAGGCGTTTTCATCGACGGTCGGATAAGCCTGATTCATGATGCTCAAATCAGCGCTGTAGTCCGCACGGGCCAGCGGGGCCACTTTGTGCCAAATCTCTTCGGTGATACAATGCATCAGCGGGTGCA
>CBINNO010000024.1:0-32642 GCA_966252055.1 uncultured Rheinheimera sp.
GCAATGCGATAGCATCGAGCCGGGCCGGCAGCGGCAAGCCGGAAGGTCCGGGCTGCGCCGCAATGCGGGCCGTTTCAGCACGGGTCAGCTGTGCCAGATGTTGCAGATAAAATGGATAAAGCGCGCACAACAGCGTCAGCAGCGCCAACGACCAGGCCGCCAGCCGCGACAGCAACCGGCGCCGGGCCGGACGGAAATGAACTGAAGACATCAGAAACCTTCTTGTGCGATGCCCCCGCCCGGCTGCCGGGCGGGTTATTTGTTGTTTGGCGAAATGGCCACTGAGCTGACAAGTGGCCGGCAGCTGAGTTCACGATCATGCGGTTCCAGCTGGCTTTTGCTTGTGCAGCATTGTGAGGACTGCAGTCTGCCAGAAAGGCAGACCACACGCGTCATCACTCAGCAGTCTTTCGCCAGTTGCAGTAACTTCGGTAAGAACTCTTTGTCGTGCGAAGCCAGCTCAATCTGCTCATCCAGCACTTCGTGCAGAATTTGATCTGTGGTCAGCGGATTGGCCAGCACCACGCGAAACACCACGGTATCCTGACGCTGATAGCGTGCGGGGGTCAGCCGGGTCCGCGACACAAAGGACAAGCCTTCCTCACGCTGGCGCTTTTGAATAAACTTAGTCAACCCACTGATTAAATCATTGAATTTTTTCAGTTTATCCCAATCCTGCGCCGCGATTGACCGTTGCATCGCCTGTTGCACCACAGCCGGCACATAACGATAAGTCAGCAGACAAAGCTCAGGCGCGGTGACCAGTTCAAAATCCGGATGTAAATCAATCAGACCAGCAAAATAACGGGCTTTTTCCAGTGAGCGGTTAATCAGGATCTCATAACCCTTGCGGCCAATCACCTGCAGGCAGGCGTGGACCAGCATCGCCATACCGGGCCTTGAGCCTTCCAGCGTCTGGCTGCCTAAGTCTTTCGAGCCTTTACGCAGAATATATTCGGCATGGTGCTCAATCGCATGCGCGCTGGACGGATGTTTAAACACCACCATACCGGCGCCCATCGGCACGTACATTTGTTTGTGAGCGTCGATGGTGACGGAATCGGCCAGCTCAATACCACGCAGCAGATAACGATATTTGTCCGAAAGCAAGGTAGCGCCACCCCAGGCAGCGTCGACATGGAAATGACATTGCAGCTCGCCAGCCAGCGCCGCCAGCTCGGCCAATGGGTCGACGTTACCGGTTTCGGTGGTGCCTGCCACGCCAACAATTGCCATTACCCGCACTTTGCGGCTATGCAGCTCCAGCGCGATGTCACGCATTTTGCTGACATCGACTTTATTGTCGGCAGCGGTCGGCACCGGGATCAGCATTTCCCGGCCAATGCCCAATAAATCGGCGGCTTTTTTCAGTGAATAATGGCCGCGTTCCGACACCAGAATGGCTAAATCTTCATAGCCATAGTGTTTCATGGCGCGAAACAGCCCTTCTTTGGCGACGCCTTTAAACTCACCATCGGCACGCAGCAAACGGTTACGGGCAATCCACAAAGCCGTCATATTGGCGACAGTGCCGCCGGAGCAAAACGCCCCCAGCGAATGATTGGCACTGTGCAGCCATTTTTTGTAGAAACCGTCGGTTTCGCCGTACACCAGATGATGCATCATGCCGATGACCTGGCGCTCCAGCGGCGTAAAAGCTTTGGAGGTTTCGATTTTAACCAGATTCTGATTGAGCCCGACCATCATCTTCGACAGCGGCAACACAAAATACGGCAACGCCGAGGTCATGTGGCCAATAAAACTGGGCGCGGCCGTGTGGACTGAATGCGCCACCAGCTTTTGCATAATGTCTTCGGCATAATCCGACACAAACTTTGGTTCAGTCGGAATTTGATGCGCCTGGAAATCACGTTCGATTTGCCACAGCGGTTTTTCCACTGCGACTATGCTTTCACGCAGAAAACCGGCCAGATTCTGGGAGATGTTCTGTTCAATAATGCTGAGCGTTGAATCCGGAGCTTCCGGGACGGTAAAAATCCGCCACAGAGCCTCTTCAGACGCTGTTGCCTGACGTTTGCTGTCGGTCATTGATCCTCGCCGGTATTGTTAAATACAGACTCTGCGGTCTGTTATTGCCGTCACTGTGTTTGCCGGCTGTGCAGGTTGAACCCGCGGGCCGGCAAGACGGAAAGCCCACCAATGTACTAAAAGCGGGCCTGAATGTCTTTAAAAAATATCACACTGGTCTGAGCTGCATCCGGCGTTTAGCTACGCAGGCCCGTGCCTTTGCTGATCAGCCGCAGCGCCAGCGCAAACAGCACCACAATCAACCCCACTAATACGCTATAAGCCAGCCACAGATTCACATCAGTAAAGCCCAGAAAGCCATAGCGAAAGGCATTGACCATATACACAATCGGGTTAAAAGCCGACACGCCCTGCCAGAAACCCGGCAACAAACTCAGCGAATAAAACACGCCACCAAGATAAGTCAGCGGTGTCAGCACAAAAGTCGGCACTATGCTGATGTCGTCAAAAGTTTTGGCGTAGACCGCATTGATCAGGCCGCCGAGGGCAAAAACCGTCGCGGTCAGCAACACGGTCGAGACAATAATCAGCAAGTGATGAATACGGATATCAACAAAAAACAGGCTCAGCAAAGTGACAATCAGGCCGACCAGCATGCCGCGTGCCACACCACCGCCGACAAAACCCAGCACAATGATGTAGTTCGGCACCGGCGCCACCAGCAGCTCTTCGACATTACGCTGGAATTTGGCACTGAAAAAACTGGACGCCACATTGGCATAAGAGTTGGTGATCACCGACATCATAATAAGGCCGGGCACGATAAATTCCATGTAACTGAAACCATGCATATCACCAATCCGGCTGCCAATCAGATTGCCGAAAATGACGAAATACAGCGTCATGGTGATCGCCGGCGGCACCAGCGTTTGCACCCAAATTCGCATAAAACGGGTGATTTCTTTGATCAGAATGCTGTTTAACGCCACCCAGTAGCGGGACTTGACCATCACTTCGCTCCCTTTTCTGCTGGCTGCGGCGCCACCAGACTGACAAACAATTCTTCCAGCCGGTTGGCTTTGTTGCGCATCGACAACACCGTGATACCCTGCGCCTGCAATTCGGTAAAGACGGTGTTCAGACCCTGATTCTTTTCGACATCCACTTCAAAGCTGTGTGCGTCCAGCTTGCGGGTCGGGAAGCCGTTCAGCTCAAGGCTGCCAAGCTCCTGCGCCACATCCAGCACAAAGGTTTCTTTGGTCAGCTTGCCCAGCAGCGCTTTCATCGTGGTGTGCTCAATGATCAGGCCTTTGTCGATAATAGCGATATTGCGGCACAGCATTTCTGCTTCTTCCAGATAGTGGGTGGTCAGGATAATAGTGACGCCCTGCGCGTTGATTTCCTTTAAGAATTCCCACATTGAGCGGCGCAGTTCGATGTCGACACCTGCGGTCGGTTCGTCGAGGATCAGCAGCTTAGGTTCGTGCATCAGCGCCCGGGCAATCATCAGCCGGCGCTTCATGCCGCCCGATAATTCGCGGGCGCGGGCATGGCGTTTTTCCCATAATCCAAGCTGGCCCAGATACTTTTCCGCCCGCACCAGCGCCACTTTACGCGGCACGCCATAATAACCAGCCTGATTGACGACGATTTGCAGCACAGTTTCAAACTGGTTGAAGTTAAATTCCTGCGGCACCAGCCCGAGCTGGCTTTTCGCATCTTCCAGCGCCGTATCAATATCAAAATCAAAGACTTTGACGCTGCCACTGGTTTTATTGACCAGCGAACTGATGATACCGATGGTGGTACTTTTGCCGGCACCGTTTGGGCCGAGCAAAGCAAAAAAGTCACCTTGCTGCACATCTAAATCAATGCCATTAAGCGCTTTAGTACCGCTTTTGTAGGATTTATGCAGAGCGCGGATCGACAGGGCTACAGTCACAGCTTACTCCTTCGGGCCGGGCTTATAGCCCCAGCGCGGCATTAGTTGTTGCGGCAATCCCAGGTGGTCCAGGATGCGTGCCACGATAAAATCGATCAGATCGGCAATGGACTGCGGCTGATGGTAAAAACCAGGCGCGGCCGGCATCACAGTGGCGCCAAGCCGGGACAAAGCCAGCAGATTTTCCAGATGCAGTGTGCTGAGTGGCGCTTCGCGCGGCACCAGAATCAACTGGCCTTTTTCTTTTAAAACCACGTCAGCGGCACGTTCAATCAGGTTGTCGCTCATGCCATGCGCCACCGCGGCCACAGTGCCGGTCGAGCATGGACAAATCACCATCTGCTTTGGCGCCGCCGAGCCAGACGCCACCGGCGAAAACCAGTCGTCTTTGCCATAGACCGCCAGTAAATGGGGCGCACAGCCGAAGATTTCAAGCAGCTGCTGCTGACAGCTCTGCGGATTGCCGTTGAGTTTGATGTCGTGCTCAGTAGCAAACACCACCCGGGCAGCGCCGGAGATAAGCAAATGCACTTTAACTTCCAGGCTTAACAACACCTCCAGCAGTCGCCAGCCGTACAGCGCCCCCGAAGCGCCGGTAAAGGCCAGTGTCACTTCTTGTGTTGGTGAAGATGAGGACTGCATCTGCCCGCTCCTGTCTGAACTGAACTTAGCTGAACACATTTAACCGGCCAGCGCGGCCAGCAATTTGTCATGAATACCGCCAAAACCGCCGTTACTCATCACCAGAATGGCATCGCCGGCTTTAGCCTGCGCCACAATACGCGCCACCAGCGCGTTCAGATCCTGACTGACCTGCGCTTTGTCGCCAATCTCATCAGCCAGCGCCTGCAGTGACCAGCCGCTGCCGGCCGGTTCAAACAGATAAACCAAATCGGCCGCCGCCAGTGAAGCCGGCAGCGCAGCCTTATGCACGCCCATCCGCATGGTGTTCGAGCGTGGCTCCAACACGGCCAGAATACGCTGCTTGCCAACGCGGGCCCGCAGCCCCGCCAGCGTGGTTTCAATGGCCGTCGGGTGATGGGCAAAATCGTCATACACTGTCACATCGCGCACTGTGCCTTTGTGTTCCAGCCGCCGTTTGGGCGCGATAAACTGGCTGAGCGCCTCAATGCCAACTTTCAGCGGCACGCCGGCATGCTGCGCCGCGGCCAGCGCCATCAGGCCGTTGTCGACGCTGTGCTGGCCACATAAATCCCACTGCACTGTGCCTTTGTGTTCGCCCTGATAATGCACTTCAAACACCGAACCATCGGCCGCCAGCAGGCGGGTCTGCCAGTCGCGGCCGCTTTGTTGCTGTTCGCTCCAGCAGCCCTGCGCCAGCACCTGCTCAATAGCCGGTACCGCCGCCGGCGACAACACCAGCCCGTTGCCCGGCACCATCCGGAGCAAATGATGGAACTGGCGCTGGATAGCCGCCAAATCAGGGAAGATGTCGGCGTGGTCATATTCGAGGTTATTCAGGATTAACGTCCGCGGCCGGTAATGGACAAACTTGCTGCGCTTGTCAAAAAACGCCGTGTCGTATTCGTCCGCTTCAATCACAAAAAACGGCGCGTCACCCAGGCGGGCCGACACCTCAAAGTTTTGTGGAATGCCGCCAATCAGAAAACCTGGCTTGAGGCCGGCATATTCTAAAATCCACGCCAGCATCGTTGTCGTGGTGGTTTTGCCATGCGTGCCGGACACCGCCAGCACCCAGCGGTCACGCAGCACCGTTTCAGCCAGCCACTGCGGGCCTGAGGTATAAGGAATATTCTGGTTCAGCACATATTCGACACAAGGATTGCCCCGTGACATCGCATTGCCGATGATCACCAGATCAGGCGCAGGCTCAAGCTGAACCGGGTCATAACCTTGTGTCAGCGTGATACCGAGCTGTTCCAGTTGGGTGCTCATCGGCGGATACACATTGGCATCTGAGCCTGTCACGCGATGCCCGAGACTCTTGGCAATGGCCGCAATGCCACCCATAAAAGTGCCGCAAATACCCAGAATATGAAGATGCATCTGATTGTCCTGTCTTGAGTTTTTACCGGTCAGCGCCGGATGCCTGTGCAGTTGGCCGCATTGTAACAAAACGCCGGCCCGGATCACTGAAATAAAATCGACCATAAAAATGCATTTTTTGGCCAAATTCTTTAAACTGCTGCTCCGGACCCCAGAGCCGGATGTCAGGCCCAAGAGCCAGGCGAAAACGCCACAGTCAAACACCGCTTTGGACCTCTCCCTACAGCAAAAAAAGGAAAATTCCATGCGCCGTTTGGCTCCTGTATTACGTCAGGACGGGGTCGATGCCGACCTGCTGGCTCTGATCAAAACGATTCTGGCCGCCTGCAAAGAGATTTCGTTCCGGGTGGGTCAAGGCGCCTTAGCGGGCGTGTTGGGTTCAACGCTCGATGAAAACATTCAGGGTGAAACCCAGAAAAAACTCGATGTACTATCCAACGAGCTGCTCAAAGACATGATTCTGGAAACTGGCGTGGTCAAAGCCATTTCCAGTGAAGAAGAAGACAAAACCGTCGCCGGTAACCCGCAAGGCCGTTATTTAGTCACCTTCGACCCATTAGATGGCTCTTCAAATACCGATATCAACAGCCTGATTGGCACTATTTTCTCCATTCTGCCGGCCCGTGCGGAGCTGGACGCAGCCGACCCGGCGCAGTTTTTACAGCCCGGCACCGCTCAGCTGGCGGCCGGTTATGTGCTGTATGGCCCTTCGACCATGCTGGCATTGACGACAGGCAGCGGCACCCGCTTTTATACGCTCGATAAAACTTACGGTGGATTTCTGCTGACCCAGGAAGAAGTCGCTATTCCTTCGGTCACCGCCGAGTTCGCCATCAATATGTCGAATCAGCGTTACTGGCAAACCGGCATGCAGGCGTACATTCAGGACCTGCTGCTGGGCAAAAGTGGTCCTCGCGGCAAAAACTTTAATATGCGCTGGATTGCGGCGATGGTTGGCGATGTGCATCGGATTTTGTGCCGCGGCGGCATTTTTATGTACCCGACCGACCACAAAGACCCAAACAAACCGGACAAACTGCGGTTAATGTACGAAGCCAATCCAATGAGCTTTTTAGTTGAACAGGCCGGCGGCGCCAGCTCCACCGGTTATCAGCGCATTATGGAGATCCAGCCGACCGACATTCACCAGCGCGTCGCCGTGATCCTCGGCTCACGCCATGAAGTCGACAGCTGCCTGAAATATCATCAGAGCTGAGGCTGGGCCCAAGCGCTGACCGGCAGACAACAGCTGCACGACCAAAGTCAGGCCGCGCAAGCATAGCGATTTTCAATGCCGCCGTTATAATAGGCGGCAATTTTTCTCTGCATCACTGAATATAAGGAAAGCAGCATGAGCTTAAGTCAGGTTCCGGCCGGTAAAAATCTGCCAGATGAAATCAACGTCATCATCGAAATCCCGGCCAATGCCGACCCAATCAAATACGAAGTGGACAAAGACACCGGTACAGTCTGGGTTGACCGCTTCATGGCAACTCCGATGTTCTACCCATGCAACTATGGTTTTGTAAACCATACGCTGTCGCTGGACGGTGACCCGGTTGACGTGCTGGTGCCAACCCCGTACCCACTGGTACCAGGTGCCGTGATCAAATGCCGCCCGGTTGCAGTACTGAAAATGGCCGACGAATCTGGCGAGGATGCCAAAGTGTTAGCTGTACCAGTCAGCAAGCTGACCAAAATTTACGACCATATCCAGGACATCGGCGACGTGCCTGAGCTGCTGAAAAACCAAATTCAGCATTTCTTCGAGCGTTACAAAGAACTGGAACCAGGCAAGTGGGTAAAAGTGATTGGCTGGGGCGACAAAGCCGAAGCCAAAGCGGAAATCACCTCTTCATTTGAACGTGCGCAACAAAAATAATTTTGCCCTTCTGACAGGCCTGCCCGCAGGCCTGTTTCACTCTTTTTGACAAATGCAACATAACCGTAAAATCAGTGCGGTATCCCTTTCTTTAATTTCAGTTTTTCTGTTCTAATGCAGGCAGAAACCAGCGACGGCGGTATTTGCTGTCTATACTGGCAATTGATTTCACACATAAAAATCTGAAGACAGTACCAGCTAATCAGCTGATTCAACGGGGTAATCATCTATGGAATTTTTGCAACGCCTTTCGATTGCGAAAAAAATCTATTTAATCCCTCTCATTGGCACCCTGATGTTTGTGGTGTTTCTGGGACTCTCCACCAAAACCGCTCTGAACAACGTCAAAACGCTGGACAGTACCCGCGATATCCAGTTCCCGGTATTACAGGCCTCTGAAAGTGCGCTGGTTTCGCTGGAACGGCTGAAAGAATCGCTGGCCAGTGCAGTGACAACTGGTGACGAAGAAGCCTTGACTGTCTCAAACAATTTCGCTGACCAGCTGCGCCAGCAGCTGAATAAAGTCGGCCAGCTGGAATCCGGTGTCAGCCGCGACGTCAGCCAAATCCTGCAATCATTCGACGCTTACTACAGCGTGGCCTACAAAGTTTCACAGGAAATGGTCAGCAATACCGCCGATATGGCCACTATCGCTGAGCGTTCACAGAAAATGAACGCCGATTACGATGCTACTGTGAAAAAACTCACTGCATTTCGTGATGTGCAGCTCAAACAGTTTACCGATTCTATCGATGATGCCAACAGCCAGGCGAATCAGACCATTACGGTCGGCGTCATTATGATGGTGATCACCGTCATGGCCTTGTTCGGCACGGCCTTGCCGGTGGTGCGCGGCATCGACAACAGCCTCGGCCATATCATTCGTTCCCTGAAAGACTTAGCCAAAGAAGATGGCGATCTGACCGTGCGGATCGAAACCAAATCCAAAGACGAGCTGGGTGATTTGGCATACTGGTTCAATTCCTTTATGGAAAAACTGCAGGGTGTGGTCAAAGAGATCGTCAATACAGCCCTGCCACTGTCCTCGCTGGCGCAAGACCTGCACCAATTGACGGATGACACCAACAGAACTATCGCCGTCCAGCGCAAAGCCGCCGATCAGGCCAAAGTTGCGGTCGACGACATGAGCAGCAGTGTCGTCGCTGAGGCCAGCAGCGCCAATGAAGCATCCAGCGCAGCCAATGACTCGAACAGCGCGGCGGATAAAGGCCAACAAACGGTTGGCGTCACCGTCAGTAATATCCGTCAGCTGGCGGCGAATGTGCAGGAAGCATCGGATGTCATTCTGAAACTGGAAACGGACGCCAATCAGGTTGGCGCTGTGCTGGATGTGATTAAGGGCATTGCCGAGCAAACCAACTTGCTGGCACTGAACGCCGCCATCGAAGCGGCCCGTGCCGGTGAACAAGGCCGCGGTTTTGCCGTGGTTGCTGACGAAGTGCGCACACTGGCATCCAGAACGCAAAAATCTACCGAAGAAATCCAGAAAACCATTGAACAGCTGCAATCGGCAGCCCGCTCTGCCGTGCAGCAAAGCACAGTGCAGGCAGAACAGAGTGTTTCTTCTGCCAATCAGGCTGGCGATTCACTGCAGGCGATCACCAGCAGCATCCGGCGGATCCGGGAAATGAATCAGAACATCGCCGCCGCGACAGAAGAGCAACAGCAAATGGCCTGTACAATTGTTGGCCACGTGGTCGAAATTGTGAAACATACCGAACATACCTCACAAAGCGCCGGTCACATTGCCAAAGCCAGCCGCGAACTGGCCAATCTGGCCCAGAACCTCGAGAACATCGCCAGACTGTTCCGGGTCTGATGGCAAACATCAATAAAAAATGCCGCTTCAAGCGGCATTTTTTATTGGCAATTCCGTCTTTTTTAACTTTTCCACTGCTGCAGGAATAACAGCAGCTCACTACTTGGCATCGGCTTGGCGTACAAAAAGCCTTGTGCTTCGTCGCAGCCCATCGCCTTCACTGCGGCAGCCTGCTCAGCTGTTTCAATGCCCTCCGCGATAGTCGCCAGCCCAAGTCTGTGCCCCAAACTGACAATAGTTTCGGCAATCACCGAGCCATTGGGTTTCGCGAAATCGCGGATAAAAGCGCGGTCCACTTTAATACGGTCAAGCGGCAGTTGTTGCAGATAACTCAGGCTGGAGAAACCAATACCAAAGTCATCAATCGCCACCTTGATCCCATGAGCTTTGAGCTTATTGAGCGCCTCGACCACAATCTTCGGTTCATCCATCACCACAGACTCAGTGATTTCCAGTTCCAACAATTGCGGATCAATCCGAAATTCCTGCAACGCATCAATCACCGACTGGACAAAATGTGGGCTTCGGAACTGTGGCATCGAGACATTCACTGCAATACGCAAGCCCGGCATGCCCTGCTCTGCCAAAAAGCACACTTGTTGACAGGCTTGCCGGATCACCCAGGCACCGATATCAACAATCAACCCGGAATACTCTGCCAACGGGATAAAAATGGCCGGGGAGATATAGCCGCCCTGGCCATCCGGCCAGCGCAGCAATGCCTCCATCCCAATGATCTTATTATCACTGAAGGACAACTGCGGCTGATACCACAGTTGCAGCTTATCCTCGCTGAAATCCTGCCGCAGACGACGCAACAGCGCCAGCCGTTCCGCCAGTTGATCTTCCATCTCAGCGTTGTAGTACTCGAAATTCTGCGCGAGACTCTTTTTAGCCCGGTTCAGTGCGATGTACACCTGCTTCAGGATCCCGAGCCCTTGCTTGACACTGTCTTCCAAACGGCACAGGCCAAAAGTGGCATTGAGCTGAAGGCTGTGCTCTGCAGCCTGAAACGGCTCAGAGAAAACCGCATTAAGCTGCTGCGGCGTCAGTTCAGACTCAGGGCCAATTAAACCAAAGACGTCGGCACCAATACGGGCGATTTGGGCAATAGCGCCAAAACGACTGACCAGTCTGCGGGTGACAGCGACCAGCACCTCATTGCCAATTTCCTGGCCTAAACCATCGTTTACATCAGAAAAATGATCAATATCCACCAATACAGCCACGGTATCTTTAGCCGCCAGACGCCGGGTTTCCTGCAATAACTGGCTGTATTCGTTGCGATTTGGGGTCTTCGTCAGTGGATCAATATAAGCGGCATGTTTCAATTGCTGGAACAGTGTAACGTTCTCATAACCAACCGAAATATTGCTGAGAAAAACCTCAATCAGTTGCCGGTCAAAATCCTCAATTGGTCTGTTGGTTTCAATGTAAACAGCGGCACTGTGCTCGGCATTGCCTAAGTAAAGTACGGTGTCAAAAGCGGTAAAAATATGCCGACGCTCAGCAAGACATAACAAAATTTGCTGAATAATCCGCTCGTTACCTAATCGTTCCAGTTTGCATTTAATAAAAGGCGCGTAGTGACCCGCAGCGCCCAGCACGTAGACGTTTTCGCTGGTTGAACCATCGTCCTCAATCTGCGCACACAATACCCCTTCGGCATGCAGCCCTATCAAGGACGAAATCTGTGTAACCACCCCTTCGGAGAATTCGTGCAATGAATGTTGTTCCAGCAGATTTGCGCCGGCATTAATGATTTTCTGCAGGCCCAGCCGGTTTTGATTGATGGTTCGAATTTGTTGGTAAGAGCGGATCGACGAGATAATAGAGGTGACGAGTTTGCTACGTGTCAGTTCGGTCTTCGTTTTGTAATCGTTGATATCGTATTCTTTAATGACACTCTCTTCCGGCGCGTAACCCGGCTGCCCCGTCCGCAGCACAATGCGCACTTCATCCATGCCGAGCTGCTCACGTATTTGCTGGACCACTAACAGACCAGCATCATCCGACTCCATCACGACATCTAACAAAATGACCGCTATGTGTGGATTTTTTCGCAAAAATTCGATGGCAGCCCGTCCGGAATAAGCGTGGTGAAACACCAGTTTACGGCCCTGCACCAACAAATCACTGAGGGCTAACCGGGTGACAGTGTGGATTTCTTCGTCGTCATCAACAATTAGTAGATGCCACTCACCAGTCACTGCTGGTGCCGGCACTGCGGTGTTATCGTCTTCTGCGAGGAACAGAAAATCTTCATCTGTTACTTTTGACACCATTGCACGACCTTATCCTTTGAGCCTCACCTGGCGACACAGTGGAAGAATCCCTTATTTTGCGCCGGAGACATAGCCATCTGCCTCTAGAGTGAGCTTATACCACTGACTGCCTGAATTGTTTATTACACTATACTCTTAACTAAAAAATGCAATCAATTTTAAGCCGGTCGCTCCGGCTGTTGCAGGGGCAAGATTGCTTTTCCTGCGATATTTTTAACATCCAACTAGGATGAAAGGAACAGATGCCGATACACTGGGATTCAGGGACATCTGGAGACCATTGTTGTATGAATAAAATTCAGATTTTGTCTGGCCAGCAGCGACTGCGCCAGTTAGCAAAACGCCAGTTGGGGCAAGATTTGCAGCAAAAATCTGCCAACGTGGCGGAAAATACAATATCAATCCAACAATTGCGCAATTCAAGTCAGATCCATCAACAACTAGCGGCCCGGGCCGGCGCCCTGACCGACACCTCATTACCGCCAGATACCCTGAGCAGCAGAGCCGACAAAAGACGACAGATGACCATAGAGCGCCAACAATACAATCTGGAGAAAGTCCTCTCGCTGGCTGAAGAGTTTTGTACCGATCAACCCGTCAGTCAGGAGCCTGATCCTGATTGGTTCTGCCATTATTGTGAGCTGGTTCAGAATATCTCAGCACTGACCATGCAAAAGCTGTGGGCCCGTATTCTGGCGATGGAGATACGCACCCCCGGTAGTTTCTCATATAAAACCCTGAATATTCTGTGTCAGATGCATTACAAAGATGCGCAGTCATTGCAGCTCGCCAGTAGCCTGTGCTGTCGAATTTCTGCACAAGAACCCGCTCATATTTATTTTGGCTACAGTCAACGCGGTTCTTTATGGCAATGGCTACGCGGACGAAACCGCGGATTGCTGAATCTGAGCCAATTTGGCCTGACTTACCCGCAAATATTGGGGCTGGTTGATCTCGGCTTGTTATATCCGGCTGAGATTGAGAGCGGCGTATTGTCAAAACATGCGCTATTACAGTGGCAATTTTCGCAGGCACAACTGAACGGAAAACTAAAGACCAACCATATTGTTTTGCAATACTACAAATTTACCAACAACGGGGCCGAGCTGCTCGGGCTGCTCAACAGCCCGGCTCAACCTCTTTACCTGCAAGCGCTGCAGCAACTGTTCAGTCCGGTGATAGCATTTCAGTAACAGGCGTCAGTCTGGCAATAATATGGGCTATTTTACCGGCATCAAGTGGCTTGATCATCACATCATCCATACCCGCGAGCCGGAAGTTGGCTACTTCCTCCGGTAATGCATGGGCAGTAAAGGCAAAAATGTTTGTCTTCTGATGATGGCGTAGTTGTCGCAGCTGGCGCGTGACTTCGACACCACTGATATCCGGCAACTGAATATCCATAAGAATCAGTTGATAGCGACTCTGGCTGGCCAGCTGCAAAGCTTCAGCCCCTGTCATCGCGATATCGATATTGATACCTCTGCCCGACAACATCGCACGAATAAAACTAAGATTTGTCAGATTGTCGTCGACAACGAGCAATTGCTTCTCTTCCAACACTTGCGGCTTTTGCTCATGCAGCTTAGCCACATCGGCGACAAGCACCGGCGACTGTTGCCAGTAGCTTTGTAATGCCGCTGGCAGCTTGGTCTGCATCGCTTTCGATGTAAAGAGCGCAAGCGGGAAGCGCCTGCCGATGTTTTGTAGCAATGAGAGTTCATTCTCACTGAGCCCGTCGTTGTCCAGATGCACGACAACAGCATCAATGAGGCGACTGCTGGTCGCCTGTTCCAATTGATTGAGTTGTTCAACCAGAACGACCTGCTCGCTGACAGCCAACAGGCTGCGTTGCCATAAATCCCGCCGGCAGGGCCGTGGATCACATACCACCAGGTTCTGCCAGCGGCGGCTATGATTAACACGTTGCCAGACAACAGGAAGTGAAAATTCCAGCCTGCTTCCTAAATCTGTTAACTCCGTCAATTTCCATTGCAAACCTGACCGCTCAAGCAATTGTCGGCACCAATCAATACGAATATCCGGCCATTTGAACTCGCCTGAGTGTTCAATTTCACCCTCAATTAAGATGGCACGAACACGCTCTGGCAAGCTCTTCCCATTGTATTGCAGCGAGCAGCACAGTTGACCGGTTTGTTGGACACGGTAGCCCAGCAGAACCTCTCGCCCCTCAACCAAAGGTCTGATAATCAGCAGCATACTGTGCAACACAAGTTGCAAAGCAGAGAAGTCCAGTTCAGCCTGGTAAGCGATACCTTGCGGATCCTCATCTGGCAAAATTAAAACTTCGGGCGACCACATCGGCTGTATGGTTCTGATAAGCCCGGCAAAAGCCTGATGCACTTTAACTTGTTGTCTGGCTGGCCCTGAATTTTGCTGTAAAAAAGCGAGGACCAGCAACCAATGTTTGAGCTCTTCAGACGACAGGTCTTCGGCTACCGTGCTCAGCAATTGCCAGTCTTTCTGCTGTTGCTGTAGTTGCCCGATAACGCGCTGCGAAACATGCAACTGCTGGCTATGTTCAACCATCATCTGCTGATGTTCTGCCTCCAATTTATCGCAGGCGTCACGCAAACGCCCCAACTCAGACGCTGTTTCCGCTGTGCCTTTTTGCAGTTGTTGGATCGATTGTGCACTCATTGCCGCGATGACTGCCGGACCAGGTTTATCATTCCCCGGCAATAGTTTTACAAGCGGTTCAAGCAAGTGTTGTTGACTCTGGTGCATAATTTTCGCCGTGAGCCATACCGGGATCAGCGCCAATGGCAACAATCCGAGCAACACCCACCAGCCTGTTACCTCACCTGACAAAATAAGCGTCAACTTACGCCCGTCAGCGAGTTCTCTGCGCCAGGTTTGATATTGCCCCGAAGTGCCCCAGCCTTCATTCGAGACCGGCACAAACTCAATAACCTTACCGTCCGAGGCAATTAATTTGCCGGCAGCACTGCGAACCTCAAGACCAATGACTGATGGTGGAGCAGCACGCCCTGAAATGCTCAGTAAATCAACGGTAACCGCAGGTTCTTCGTTGAGATGGGCCGCCAAATGCTCGCCAAACTGCTGCGTATGTTCCAGCTGACTTTCGTACTGGTTCCACTGCCAGCCGCAAACACATGCCAACACTGCCAACATATTTCCGAACATCAGCAAGTAAATCAGTTTGGGGTATCGCATGCAGCTAATCCGGGTGAAATGCGGGACTGAATGATGTCCGATTAAATGAGATGTCAGTATAGCGGCAACAAAAATGAGGCAGCAACCTTTCGCAGGTTGCCAGCTCACATTTAGCAAAAATAAATTAACAAACTATCAAAAGTCAGCGGAAAGTCCGACGAATGCGCCACTATAGCGGGCACTAAAATCCAGTTGGTCCCGGTTGTTACTCAGCTGTTCAGCTTGTTGCCAACCGGCTTTGAGCAATAACTGGAACATCGTAATATCGATCACTTGCCATGCAACTCCAGCTTGCCAGTCATAGTTCAAATCGCCCTGATAACGACTGTAATTGCCCCCGGCAAACAAAAAAGTGCTGGTTCCCCACACAGCCAGTTCGGCATCCAGATACAGCATTGGGATCAACACCGACATATCAGCACTGGCTTGGCGGGACGAACTCTGCCAGCTCATATCTGCATTCAGTTGCCGGATTGTTCCTCCTGCATCCAGACTCAATAGCGGATTGTCCAGCAGCTCATAATAAGCAACAAAATCCAACTGCGTCACCTTACTGCTCAGTTCAACCAGTTGACCACCAACAAACTCAGTTCCGCCTAAACGGGCAGCCTGAGCCAATCTTTGCTGTCCCCGCAGATTGCTGCGGTGGTAGCGCACAGCCAGTTCTGGCAGCAAAGGAACTGGATGCTCAAGCCTTGTGAAAAGCCGCACATCCCGCTGATTTTTCAAAGCGAAATCAGCGGAAAAGCCGCTATCGCCAACCTGATACTCTGGATTAAGATCGAGGTAATCAGCACCCAGCCGCAACCCCAACATATCGGCCTGAGCCGCACCACTGCCCAATATCATCCATGCAACGAGATTCCGTAATTTCTTCAACTTCACTACCCTTGTGCTAACAACTCAGCCAAATCAATCAACGCGGCATTGGCACGTGATATGTAATTGGCCATCACCAGGCTGTGGTTTGCCAACAAGCCAAAACCACTGCCGTTTAATACCATGGGGGTCCAGATAGTCTGCTGAGTAGACTCCAGTTCACGAATAATCTGTTGCAAGCTGACCGTCGCATTTTTACGCTGAAGTACGTCAGCAAAATCAACTTCAATGGCCTTGAGTAAATGCAACAGCGCCCAGCACCCGCCACGAGCTTCATAGAATTCATCGTCAATTCGCCACCAGGAAGTTTTCACCAGAAAATCATCTGGGGTGACGCCGGATTGACGGGCAGAAGAATCACCCGCCAAATCGGTATTTAACCTGTCTTGGCCCACACTGGCACTGAGTCGCTGGCTGTAACTGCCCAGGCGCTTTTCTGCCAGTTTCAGCCAGTCCCGCAGATTATCGGCCCTGGCATAAAATTGATGCTGTTGGTTTGCGGAGTCTATCAACGCCTGCCGATACTGTCTGAGCAGCCGCACTGCGTGGGTATATTCCTCTTCAGCCGCAGGGACAGCCCAACTCCGATGATCGATATTGAGTTTAGGTTGTACTTGTCTGAGCAGGTTGTCTTCAACAGACTGAGATTGTGAGCGACTGAAGTCTGTGCGCATCGCCAGCGCCATATCACGAATCATTTCCAGCACACCCATTTCCCAGGCGGGCATATCATCCATCAGCACAAAAGGCGGCATCACGTCATTGGAGATGAAACCACCAGGTTTGTACAGCAAGGTCTCTGTAATGTGGATCAATGTGTGCGTCGTGACAAAGCCGACGGCAGGCTGTTGCGGTGCCGCGGCGGCAGTCGCCAGCTCCTGCACATTAAAAGTGTCAGGCTCATCACTGTAATACAGTGTCATCACCCAGCCGGTCAGTGCGACTGCGAACAGCAACACGAATCCAATCAGCAACCTTTGCATTGAGCACTCCTATTGTTTCGGGATTTTGGTCACAGTTGCTTTCAATAGCTGTATTGTGCCATCCGACCACTGCAACTCAAGCGGGACCTGATGCTCAAGGCTAAGCGACTGTTTGGGCCCAAACAGCATCAGATGTAAACCGCCGGGTTGCAGATGAACTGTCTCTCCGGCAGGTACTTCAATGTTGTCAATCTGCTGCATTCTCATCATGCCATCGACCATTGCATGCTGATGGAGCTCAATGCTTTCAAACCAAGGACTGCGCACAGCCAGCAAAGCAACAGGCTGAGCGGATTGGTTCTTCATCGATAAATAAGCAGCACTGAGCGTTTTGCCTGGCAGCGGTAATCGGACTGTGGCATTGCTGACATCAACATCAGCTGCCTGCGCTGCCATAGAACTCAATAAGACTGCTGCCGCCAACTTAACTTTCATAAAAACTCCCGGTTTCTGAAACTTCCATCTTACACGGGAGCCTTTGGTTTGTCAGACAACATATCGGTTCGGCAATATCAGCGCTGCAGCGATATAAGCCAGCAAAAATACGCTGGGAAACGCTAAAAATGCTAATACGGCAGCGAAGCGAATCAATGTCGGACTATGGTCATATACCACTGCCAACCCGCTGCAAACACCTGCAATTTTTGCATTTGCTTTGTTGCAAAACCAACGGTTATTACGGTGAGTTCTCATTATTTGTCTCCTGTTGAATAACTTCATTCAAAGACAATCAAAAGACATGCCAAACATAAGGCATTGATAATTATAAATATATAGTGATATTGGATTTAAAGAGACAATATAAAGACAATGAAGTGGCGGTTTTAGCTAAAAAATAGTCAATCTTAAGAATTGTCAGAGCAAAGATGGAAAAGAAAAACCCGGTACTGCTAGGACCGGGTTTGCGAAGGAATGTCTGTTGGGGGTAACAACCAGCACCACAGCCGGGCGGTTATCATCACACTGAGCACGGGCATCATAAAAAGCGCGAGTAGTTGCACTGAGGAAGCTAATATCATTTACAGCTCCCGCACTTTATCCTGCTCAGTTTTCAGACTGGCAACGACAGCGTTTTGAGTCGACTCCACGTCATCGGCAACTGCTTCAGTCAAGCTCTCAGTCAACGATTGCCGGATCTGCTCAGAGATATCTTTTTTCAGTTCAGCCGCTTGGATTGCTAACTGTTCAGTCGCAAAAGAGGCTAACTCACTAACCGGGTCCGCAGCCTGGACTGAAGTGTGAGCGAACAACAGACTGGCAGCAATGGCGAAAGTAGCTAAAGTTTTCATTTTGATTTCCTCATTGGTTGGTTTTACTGGACTACAACCAGAGGATTACAATCCTTGTGCCAACTCAGAAAATCAAAATAACTAACTGATTTAAAAGAAAATAACTACCAGACCAAGAGTCTTTGGCATCAATTCAAAAAGAGCGAATACCAAAAAATAGCATAATTAACCACTTTTTAGTATTCCTCAGGAACCAGTGCCAACGCTGCGACCAGCACATCCGGCCCACTGCCTGCTAAATGCCCTGTTTCACTCAAATGACGACGCCATAAACGTGCACCAGTGACGCCTTGAAAAATACCAAGTAAATGACGCGCGATATGCCAGAAACGAGCCCCTTGCTGCATTTGTGCTTCAATATAGGGCAACATCTCCCGCACGACCTGATGCGGTGTTGGGATGGATCTGTTGTCACCGTAAATTGCGGCATCAATCTGCGCCAGCAACAGAGGGTTGGTATAAACTTCACGGCCGACCATCACACCATCCACATTTTCAAGATGCTGCAGGCAATCAGCAACAGTTTTCACGCCGCCGTTAATCGCAATATTGAGCTCTGGAAACTGTTGTTTTAGCTGGTATACACGCGGATAGTTCAGCGGCGGGATCTCGCGATTCTCTTTCGGGCTTAACCCTTGCAGCCATGCTTTGCGGGCATGAATAGTGAATTGCTCACACCCTGCTTCTTTGACAATCCCAACGAAATCAGTCAGAAATTGCATATCATCTGAATCATCAATACCTATCCGGCTTTTGACAGTCACGGGAATGTCGACGACTTGTCGCATCGCATCAACACAGTCCGCCACCAATTGCGGATTCGCCATTAAGCAGGCACCGAACATACCATTTTGCACCCGGTCCGAAGGACAACCGACATTGATGTTAATGGCATCGTAACCATACTGTTGGCATAAAACAGCACTCTTGGCCATCGCAGCCGGATCAGAGCCACCTAACTGCACAATAACAGGATGTTCTTCTTCGTTAAATGCCAGATAATCGCCTTTACCAAACAAGATCGCACCAGTTGTCACCATTTCGGTGTATAACACCGCATGCCTGCTGAGTTTACGGTGAAAGAAACGACAATGTTTATCGGTCCAATCCAGCATAGGGGCTACAGAAAATTTATGATCCACATCGTCCTCCGTTTAAGGGGCGCCATTTTACCCTGAAACCACGTTGATTCCGATGCCTGACGGAATTTATCCCATTAGAAACTATGTTACACTGCCGAAAAACAGCCACAGGAAACTCAAGATGTCGGTTGAAACGCTGGTGTTAAGAGCCAAGCAAATTTGCGAACAAAACGGTGCTCGCTTTACTTCTATCCGTGAAAAAGTCTTCCGTCTATTAGCCGGTACCCAAAGTGGTGTGGGTGCTTATGAGCTGCTCGAACAACTCAAAGTAACAGAGCCTGCAGCTAAACCCGCGACAATTTACCGCGCGCTTGAGTTTTTAACCGAGCAGGGTTTCATACACAAAATTGAATCCAGCAATGCGTTTCTGTTGTGTCACCATTTCGATCATCATCACCCTGCGCAGCTACTGATTTGCCAGCAATGTGGCCATGTTGAAGAGCTGCACTCAAATTTGCTGTTCAAAGAATTCAGCGCTTTAGCAGAAGGCAAAGGCTTTACCATTCAACAACAAACCATCGAAGCACGCGGTTTGTGCCATCAATGCAGGAAAACCAATAACTGAACCGAAACCTGGCTTGCCGCAGAAAAAACTGCTCTGTGCCAGTTTATTTTGTAGTTTAAACCACGAAACTATCTCAAAAACAAAGAGGTACACTTGTTTATTCTAAAAAAACTGCCTAACCTTAACGGCAGGATTTAGAGCCAAGTGAAGAAACTAAGCAGCGGGTCTTTTCAATGAATGTCGAGTATGTAAACCCATTCTTATCATCTTTAGTAAATGTGCTCAGCACTATGGCCAATACGACAATAGTACCCGGTCAGCCGCGAATTAAAAAAGATGAAGTTGCCCGTGGCGATGTCTCAGGTTTGATTGGGATGATAGGTCCACAGACTAAGGGCTCGTTTTCTGTGTCATTTGAAGAATCTCTGGCACTGGAAATTATGTTCCGCATGCTTGGCGAGCGCCCAAAGACAATCAATGAGGAAGTCACTGACATGGTCGGTGAAATCACCAACATGGTGACTGGCGGTGCGAAACGGATTCTGGGTGAAAAAGGTTACGAGTTCAGTATGGCGACACCTGTTGTAGTATCAGGCAAGGGCCATACAATCACGCACAAGTGCGACGGTCCCAAGATCCTGATGCCTTTTGATTCAGATTTTGGCAAGGTCCATATCGAAGTCAGTTTTGACAACTAAGCAAACTACTCAGCGTCAGCTCAAGAAAACCGGTAGAAACCGGTTTTTTATGCCTGTCAGTTTCCACTCAGATACTTAAATTGAACCCGACTGGTAATGTTACAAAGCAGTTCATATGGAATCGTCTGCACCCGCTCGGCAATTTCTTCTACGGGTAAATCAGGCCCCCACAAAGTCACCTGAGCTCCGTGTTCAATGACCGC
Organism: uncultured Rheinheimera sp.; assembly: GCA_966252055.1. Classification (GTDB taxonomy): domain Bacteria; phylum Pseudomonadota; class Gammaproteobacteria; order Enterobacterales; family Alteromonadaceae; genus Pararheinheimera. Next base: position 20,864 of record CBINNO010000024.1, read on the forward strand.
ACCGCCTATATCAACTGTGGTCATATCCATCGAGACTCGACCCACGATTGGAAATCGCCTGCCATTGATCAACACTGGCGTGCCACAAGGTGCGTTGCGCGGATAGCCATCGCCATAACCAATAGCCACCACCGCAAGACGAGTATCTTCAGGCGCGATCCAGCTGCCGCCATAACCGACAGCTTCACCACGTCGAACTTTGCGCACGGCAATCACTGAACTACTAAATGTCATCACAGCTTTCAGCTGATGTTGCTCTGCCCGTCCTTTATCCATCGGAGAAACGCCATACAACGCAAGGCCGGGCCGGATCCAGTCACCATGGCTATGTGGCCAGGCCAGCACGCCGGCGGAGTTGGCGATACTGATTTCACCACTGCAACCAGCAACAGTCCGGTTGAACAGCGCAAGTTGCGCCACAGTAGCTGGGTTATCCGGTTCATCCGCACAGGCAAAATGGGTCATCAGCCGGATCGGTTTTAAAACATTAGGCGACTGCGACAAACGCTGAAAAGTCTCCGAAAATTCGTCAGGCTCAATACCAAGACGATGCATGCCGCTGTCAATTTTAAGCCAGACATGCACAGGCGCATCCAGCTCTGCCGACAATAACGCCTCAACCTGGGAAGGGTGATGCACCACGACCTGTAGATTCGACGCCACTATCTGCGGCAACTCATCGGCATGGAAAAAGCCTTCCAGCAAGACAATAGGTTTGACAATACCGCCTGCCCGTAACAACAAAGCTTCATCGATTCGAGCGACACCAAAAGCGCCCGCTTCTTTTAATACTGCGGCAACCTCTAATAAGCCGTGGCCATAAGCGTTGGCTTTCAATACGGCCAGCACCTTGCTTTGAGGAGCTACTTGACGGATACGGGCAAAATTATGCAACAAGGCGCTGGTATCGATCTGCGCCATCGGACGACGACTCATTAATACTCATCCTCAAAACGCGCAGTCCCTGCGTAATTGTCAAAGCGGGAGTAGCGGCCATGGAAAGTCAGTCGGATCCGGCCAATGGGCCCGTTCCGCTGCTTGCCGATAATCACCTCTGCAGTGCCTTTATCCGGACTGTCGTCATGGTAGACCTCATCACGGTAGATAAACATAATAAGGTCAGCATCCTGCTCGATAGAGCCGGATTCACGCAAGTCCGAGTTGACCGGCCTTTTGTCTGCCCGCTGCTCCAGCGAGCGGTTCAGCTGCGACAGCGCGATGACCGGCACTTTCAACTCTTTGGCTAACGCTTTTAGCGAGCGCGAAATCTCAGCAATTTCCAGAGTTCTGTTATCTGACAAGCCCGGCACCGTCATCAACTGTAAATAGTCGACCATGATCATCGACAAGCCACCATGTTCACGTGCCACCCGGCGCGCCCGCGAGCGAACTTCGGTGGGAGTCAGGCCGGAAGAATCATCGATATACATCTTGCCTTTGCTGTTTAAAAGCTCAATCGCCGATGACAAACGCGCCCAGTCTTCATCATCGAGTTGGCCTGTCCTGACCTTGGTCTGATCGATACGCCCCAAAGAAGCTAGCATACGCATCATGATTTGTTCTGAAGGCATCTCTAAGCTGAATATCAGGACTGGTTTATCACTGCTGATCGCTGCATGTTCACAGAGATTCATCGCAAAAGTAGTTTTACCCATTGAAGGACGGGCAGCGACAATAATCAAATCCGATGGCTGCATCCCATTGGTCATCTTGTCGAGATCCATATAACCAGTCGAGACGCCCGTTAAACCACCATTGCTGGGATTACGAAACAAAGCGTCTATTTTATCGATGGTCTTGGCCAGAATGCTATTGACCGGCTCCGGACCTTCGTTGGCATTGGCGCGCTGCTCGGCAATTTTGAATACTTTGGTTTCGGCGAAATCCAGCAATTCTGCGCTGTTGCGGCCTTGTGGGTCATAGCCGGCATCGGCAATATCATGGGCGACGGAGATCATGTCTCGCACCACGGCGCGCTCGCGGACAATCTCGGCATAAGCAAGGATGTTGGCGGCACTTGGCGTGTTTTTGGCAATTTCGCCCAAGTAGGCAAAACCACCAATTTCATCAAGCTGCTGGTTACGCTCCAGCCACTCAGAAACCGTAATCAAATCAATCGGCTGCCCTGCTTCAGCAATAGCGGCCATCGACTTAAAGATATGCTTGTGTGCCCGCAGATAAAAATCCTGCTCGACCACTTTTTCGGCTACTTTGTCCCAAGCGTCATTGTCCAGCATCAGACCGCCCAGCACAGACTGCTCGGCTTCAATAGAATGTGGCGGCATCTTTACTGCTGCCACTTGTTTATCATGTGGTTTTGTTGCCATTACAGCCACTACATTTGTAAGAGGGAAAATGGACGACCGGCTACTTCCATAAAGGACAGCCCGCCACCAAAACAGACGCTTAGACTAGCATTTTTCCAAAGTTACGGCAGCGAAAAATAGGTCACAGGCAGTGTAAATGGATGGGAAAACAGCAGAATAAAATAATCAGAAACTTAGCAGGAAAACAGACACGGTAGCTTTTGCTACCGTGTCTGTCAAAGGCTTACGCCTCGGCAACCACAACCAGTTTAACAGTTGCGATGACTTCAGCATGCAGCTGCAGGTCGATGTCAAAAGTGCCCACGTCACGCAGAGTGCCGTTTGGCAGTTTAACTTCGGCTTTAGTTACAGCTACACCGGCTTCAGTGATCGCATCAGCGATGTCACGAGTACCGATAGAACCGAACAGTTTACCTTCGTCACCCGCTTTGGCAGCGATAGTCACTTCGCCCAGCTCAGCAACTTTAGCAGCGCGATCTTGCGCAGCAGCCAGGTTAGCAGCCAGTTTAGCTTCTAACTCAGCACGGCGAGCTTCGAATTTCTCGATGTTCGCTTTCGTAGCTGGAACAGCTTTACCCTGTGGGAACAGGAAGTTACGTGCGTAACCAGCTTTAACATTTACGTTGTCGCCTAAACCACCCAGGTTAGCAACTTTATCCAACAGAATGATATCCATTGTTTAATCCTCTCTGTATCGGTTGAACCAGGCTTATGCGTGTGAATCGCTGTATGGCAGCAGAGCCAGGTAGCGGGCACGTTTGATAGCGCGGGCTAACTGACGCTGATACTTAGCGCTGGTACCAGTGATACGGCTAGGAACAATTTTGCCACTTTCAGTGACATAATTTTTTAAAGTAGCGGTATCTTTGTAGTCGATCTCTTGCACGCCTTCGGCAGAGAAACGGCAGAATTTACGGCGACGGAAATAACGAGCCATGAACTTTCTCCTAACTTAAAATTTCAATCTGTTGGGCATGGAGCACCAGCTTTGCTTGTCCGCTCCGGGTTTGGTGCCGGTTTAAAAATCCGCACACCCGAACCACACTACCCTGCATCAAATTGTGACTTTGTCTGCTCAGCTCACCTGCTACCACCACATGAATGCGAAGATAACTCTGGCGGCTGTAACCGGCTTCCAGCTGCATTGATTTGTGCTCAAGCACTAAATACGAATGCGGGACACCGGCCGGACTTTCACTGTGGTCAGGCTGACGGCAAATTACGCCAGTGATGACCAGAGAGTTGTCCATCAGATTACTCGTCGTTTGCTACCTGCTCTTCAGCGTCGCGAGGAGCACGTTCACGACGTTCTTCACGTACTTTAGCCATTGGTGATGGCTCAGTCACGGCACCGTTAGTGCGCATGATCAGGTTACGCAGAACTGCGTCGTTGTAGCGGAAGTTAGTTTCCAGCTCATCGATCACTGACTGTGGCGCTTCAACGTTCATCAGAACATAGTGAGCTTTGTGCAGTTTTTCGATTGGGTAAGCCAGTTGACGGCGGCCCCAGTCTTCCAGACGGTGGATAGAACCGCCAGCTTCTTTGATAGCACCAGTGTAACGTTCGATCATCCCTGGGACTTGTTCACTCTGATCAGGGTGAACCATAAACACGATTTCGTAATGCCGCATGGTAGCTCCTGACGGTTAATTAGCCCCGGCTGAGCTCGACCAGACTCGCATAGAGGCAAGGAACATGGATTGGGGTCGAAGGTCGCGTATTCTACGGATCGACCGGGCGAAATACAAGCAATTCTTCGGCAAACAGTTGATTTAGCTGTTGCGCTGACGCACCGCTTCAAACAGGCAAATTCCGGTCGCCACCGACACATTCAGACTGGAAACTGTGCCAAACATCGGGATTTTCACCAGGCCATCGCAAAGCTCCCGCGTCAGCCGACGTAAACCATCACCTTCTGCGCCCATGGCGATAGCCAGCGGCCCTTTTAAATCCGCCTGATAGATGGCGGTATCGGTTTCCCCGGCTGCGCCCAGTACCCAAATACCGGCATCTTTGAGCTCACGAATAGTGCGGGCTAAATTAGTCACCGCAATAAAAGGCACCGCTTCTGCCGCACCACAGGCGACTTTACGCACCACGGCATTGAGTTTGGCTGCTCGGTCTTTTGGCGCAATCACCGCATGCACACCCGCAGCATCGGCGCTGCGTAAGATAGCTCCCAGATTGTGCGGGTCGGTCACACCGTCCAGAATCAGCAGGAAAGGTTTGTTCTGGCTTTGAATAATCTCAGCCAGCTCTTTTTCATCACCAGCATCCTTGAGGCGGGCTTTCGCGACGATGCCCTGATGCTGCGCACCTTCCACTTTGTCATCCAGTACTTTGCGTTGACAAAACTGCACTGAAATTCCGAGGCGACGCGCTTGCTGTACCAGCGGTTGCATCCGCTGATCTTCACGGTCTTTCAGAATAAAAAGTTCCAGTACGTCCTGTGGCGACCTTTCCAGAAATGCGGTCACGGCATGCAGGCCAAAAATATAATCTGTGCTCATCAGTCGTCCGAATGAAAAACAGGCGCATCGCGCCTGTTGTTTTTAAAAGTGGTTGTAGTGTAGCAAATCTGCTCAACGCTTTCAGCCGTTCTGCTGCAACATCACGCCTTTGACGCAAGGCGTGCAGTAGGTCTGACCGGCGAACACTCTGCTTTACTTGCGTTTGCGCGGTTTGGCTTTCTCCGTTGTTTTCGCTGCACCTTTGGCTTTGCCCCGCCCCGCTTTGGTCTTGCCCGGGCGCTGTGTTGGATCCGCCACCGCTCGGCCTTTTTTGCTGGAAACGCCCGCTTTCGCCGCGGCTTCCTTTTTCAGCTTCTCAATTTTAACCGTAGCCTTTTTGCCAACTTTACCGTCGGTCGCCACGCCTAAATCGATTTTACGGGCTTCCAGATTGACCGCCAGCACTTTGACATCCAGCAGATCGCCCATCTTGTACACCACGCCGCTGTGCTCACCGCGCAGCTGATGGCGGTCGGTATCAAAATGGTAATAGTCATTGGGCAGTGACGTCACATGCACCAGACCTTCAATATACAGGTCGACCATCCGTACAAAGAGACCAAAGTTGGTCACGCTGGATACTACGCCCTGGAACGTCTCGCCAATATGATCCTGCATATATTCACATTTGAGCCAGTCCGATACCTCCCGCGTTGCATCATCGGCACGACGCTCGGTCATTGAACACTGCTCGCCAAGCGGTACCATCTGCTCTGGCGTGTAAGCTCGGGGCCCGGTAACAGCCTCCCCCTGCTTTAGCAATACCGCTTTGATTGCGCGGTGCAGCAGCAAATCAGGGTAACGGCGAATGGGCGATGTGAAATGCGCATAAGCTTCCAGTGCCAGGCCAAAGTGGCCGAGATTCTCTGGCTGATACACCGCCTGCTTCAACGAACGCAGCAAGGTTGTTTCAATCAGTTCTTTATCGGGCCTGTCACCTAAACGCTCCAGCAGCGCTTTTAATTCAAGCGGCGATGGCTCGTGCGGTAAATCCGTGTGAATACCGAGTTCATTTAAGAAGCGTTTGAAACTGTCAAAACGGTCGCCGTCTGGCTGTTCATGCACCCGATACAAAGCCGCAGCTTCATTTTTTTCCACCAGCTTAGCCGCGGCCACGTTGGCCAGGATCATACATTCTTCGATGATCTTGTGAGCATCATTGCGGTGCACCGGCACGATTTGCTCAATTTTACGGTGGCTGTTGAAAATAAAGCGGGTTTCAACGGTTTCAAATTCAATAGCTCCGCGGGCATCTCGAACTTTCGCCATTTGTTTGTAAAGTGAATTTAAGTTTTCCAGGTTCGTCAGGTTTGCAGCATATTCCTGGCGCAGGTGCGGATCGCCTTGCAGGATGGCCGCCACTTTGGTGTAAGTCAACCGCGCTTTGGAATGCATCACCGCTTCGTAAAACCGGTAACTGCCCAGCTTTCCTTGAGCACTGATATGCATTTCAGCAACAAAACACAGGCGGTCAACATGCGGATTGAGCGAGCACAAACCGTTTGACAGGGCTTCCGGCAACATCGGCACTACATGATCAGGAAAATAAACTGAATTCCCGCGATCCAGCGCTTCACGGTCAAGCGGTGTATCGGGCAACACATAAGCCGACACGTCGGCGATTGCCACCCAAAGCTGCCAGCCGCCATCCTCTTTGCGCTCACAATAAACCGCGTCATCGAAATCACGCGCATCTTCGCCGTCAATGGTCAGCAAACCGATATCAGTTAAATCAACCCGACCCGCTTTCGCACTGTCCGGTACTTCGGCGCCATATTGTGCAACTTGTTGCTCAACAGCCGCAGAGAACTGATGCGGAATATTGTGGTTACGGATCGCCACTTCGATTTCCATACCTGGCGCCATATGCTCGCCCAGCACTTCAATCACGCGGCCAACTGCATTGACCCGTTTTGCCGGCCGGCTGGTCACTTCGGCCAGTACAATCTGACCGTGACGAGCGCCATTCTCTTCGCCCTGCGGGATCACGATGTCCTGTGCGATCCGAGGGTCTTCCGGTACCACCACGCACAAGGCGAAATCTTTGTAATAGCGGCCAACAATAGGCTCTTTCCGGGGTTCCAGCACCCGAACAATGCGCGCTTCGACTTTGTCTTTGCCTTTGATTTCACCGGCACTGGCCAACACCACGTCGCCTGGCAGCAAGCGCTGCATTTCATAATTCGGGATGTACCAGTCAGGGCCACCGCCTTCACGCTTCAGGAAGCCAAAACCTTCGCGGTGACCGAGCACAGTGCCCTTGACTAAATCAAGGTCATCGACCAAACCGTATCTTTTGGTTTTAGTAAACAGCAGCTGACCGTCACGCTCCATCGCACGCAGTCGTTTTTTCAAGGCAAATAAGGCTTCTTCACCGCTGAGCTGCAGCTCTGTCGCCAGCTCATCAAAATAAGCCGGTTGTTGGCGGTTACGGATATGTTCGAGGATAAATTCCCGGCTTGGGATAGGGTTTTCGTATTTTTCCTGCTCACGCGCAAGATGCGGATCTTTGATCGTCATGGAGACTCTTTATTGCAATAACTGTCCATATTGTAACAGCCTGACTGGCAGATTTCAGCGAAACTGCAGAAAACTTCAACAAAGTGTCATGATGGCACCGCTCAGAGCGGTTTTTTGGCCCGCTCAAGCACGGCCTGCGGCATCCGCTGTGACAGTCCTTTTAAAGCTTTTTGTACACGGGCATGTAAATCTTTATCTGCTGTAATGGAATGATGTAACCAGCGATAAACCATTTCATAGTCAGCCGGGCTGCCATGATCTGCCAGCAGCATTTCGGCCAGCCTCACCTGCGCATTCAGGCTCCCCATCGCACTGGCTTCGTATAAATAATGCCGGGCTTTGACCAAATCTTTTTGGACCAACTTACCTTGCTGGTAATAACGACCTATCTGCTCCAGTCCTTCAGGTAAGCCTTGCAAAGCCGACGCCATCATCAAATCCCAGCCGCGTTCAGCGTCCTTTCGCACGCAGACACCAAATGCCAGCATATCGCCATAGAGAAACTGATAAGCCGGCAGCTTCATAATATCAGCACGCGCTTCAATATCTTTCACCAGTTGGCAATCGTCGGCCTGCACCCTTTTCAGATGTTGATTACGCCGGATCAGGTCCAATAACTCATCTTGTGTATAGATTTGCACGACGCTGAGTTCCGGCACCTGGCGGGCAGCAACAACCGAAGCGCCCAATAGTAAGGTCAGTGATAGCAGCGTGCTGAACAACAAGGTGGATTTCATCGGCGAGCGTCCTGGTCAGAAAATTGACTATTGAAGTTATCGGCGTCGGAGTCAAAAACTCAATACAAATTTTATGCCGCTTTCTGGGCAGAGCACGACAGCTGCTGGCTGTTTATTGCCTTTGATTGCATTACAGTGGTTGCGGGACCAACAGGAGGGAGACGTCAGGCCGCACGAAAAAAAACGCTGCCGAAGCAGCGTTTTTCAAGGGTTCAGACCTCGTAAGGATGGCGCAGCACTATTGTCTGCACCCGGTCTGGTCCGGTCGAAACGATGTCGATCGGCACTTCAGTGACTTCTTCCAGCCGTTTGATGTAGTCACGGGCGGCTTGCGGCAATTCGGCCAACGTCTGCACACCAAAGGTAGACTCAGTCCAGCCTGGCATGGTTTCGTATACCGGAGTCACCAGCTCATAACCTTCCGCAGCCAGCGGAGGTACATCGGACACTGAACCATCTGGCTGGCGATACCCGATACAGATTTTGACTTCTTCCAGACCGTCCAGTACGTCCAGTTTGGTCAGGCAGAAACCCGAGATAGAGTTCAGCTGCACAGCGCGGCGTACAGCCACGGCATCAAACCAGCCACAGCGACGTTTGCGGCCTGTTGTTGCGCCGAATTCATGACCTTTGACACCTAAATGTTCACCAACAGCACAATCCAGTTCCGTCGGGAACGGACCTGAACCAACACGCGTGGTGTAGGCCTTGACAATCCCCAGCACGTAATCCAGGTAGCATGGTCCAAATCCCGCGCCTGTTGCCACGCCACCAGCAGTGGTGTTTGACGAAGTAACATACGGGTAAGTGCCGTGGTCGATATCCAGCAGCGTCCCTTGGGCGCCTTCAAACATGATTTCTTTGCCAGCTTTGCGGGCTTTATCCAGCAAATCGGTCACATCCACGACCATCGATTGCAGCATATCTGCCAGCGCCAGCGCATTGTCCAGCGTGGTCTGATAGTCAACCGCGTCCACTTTGTAGTACTGAGTCAAAGTGAAATTATGCAGTTCCATCAGTGCTTTTAATTTTTCGGCGAACAGTTCTTTGTTGAACAAATCACCAACACGCAGACTACGGCGTGCCACTTTGTCTTCATATGCTGGGCCGATACCACGGCCTGTAGTGCCGATTTTCTTATCGCCACGCGCCTGCTCACGAGCCACATCAAGGGCGACATGGAATGGCAGGATCAACGGACAAGCTTCTGAAAGCACCAGTCGCTCGCGCACCGGCACGCCACGTTGCTCCAGCATGGTCATTTCTTTCAGTAAAGCTTCAGGTGAAAGCACCACGCCATTACCGATGACACATTTGACATTGTCACGCAGAATGCCTGACGGGATCAGGTGCAACACAGTCTTTTCGCCGTCAATTACCAGTGTGTGGCCAGCATTGTGCCCACCCTGATAACGCACCACGTAACTGGCTTTATCGGTCAATAAATCGACAATTTTACCTTTACCTTCGTCACCCCATTGGGTGCCGAGCACTACAACGTTCTTGGCCATGGTTCCTGCATCATGGAAAAAAATTAGGCGGGGATTCTAGCAAATTCATCAGCAAAGTTCAGCCGCGCGGGTGAAAAAAAACCAGCTTGATTATCAGCTGGTTGATTTTATTAAAAATTATAATAAAGACGTCTGGATTTCTACGTCTGTAACAGCCACCAAAGCCAGCTGCCACCTACAATAACCAGCACCAGCCCGAGCTGGCGCAAATTAGCCACCGGTTCTTGCGACAGTTTACGCAAATACGCCTGCCAGCGGTTTGGGAATAGCAACGGGCCAAGCCCCTCGACGATGAATAACAGCGCCAGGGCTGGCCACAACCATTCCCAATTCATGACGCATTCGCCAGGCATTCCAGCTTGATATCAGCCTGGTCATGGTACAGCGCAAAACCAAATCTGAGACGGTCCCCGCGATAATCGGTATCAATGCCCTGTTGCTGCAAATACTCTGACAGCGCCGAAACCGATTGCGCTGAAGGTCCGCGGAACGTCAAAAAGTGACCATGATGACTAAGATCGTTACAGATGAGCTGCTGACGGTTTAACCAGGGATGTCCGATTGCATCAAGGCTTGTCAGAAAATGCTGCTGTAACTGCTGCACATGCTGATGAATTTTTGCGACCGTCAGCTGGTCCGCAGCAAATAATGTCAGCACTGCATGCAAACGGTACAGCGCAGCCAGGTCCATGGTCGCCCCGGCAAACTGGTAGCCATCGGCCGCATATTGCACCTGCGCCGTTTTAACCCCACTCAGGGTACCAAATTCGGCAAACCAGCCAGTATAAAGCGGTCGCAACGAGTTGCCGGCTGGCACCAGCATAAAACAGCAGCCTTCGCCGCCCTGGGCATATTTATAAGAACCGGCCAGATAAAAGATCCGCCCTTCGAGTTCAGACAAATCCGTCGGCAACGCCATAAAGGCGTGATAGCCGTCCACCGCGATCTGTGCCTGACAGCAGGCTTCGAGCTGTCCGACAAGCAAGTCGAGCTCACGCACTGCCAGAGCGGAGTTAAAAAACACCTGACTGAAGAAAATCAGGTCTGGCTGTAACGCGGCTGCGGCGGCTGCAAACCGGGCCGGGAAAGTCTCAAAAGGCTCGGTCGCCACTTTGACGACCTCAACCGTGGGGCATTCCTGCAACCTGTTGATCTGACGGGAGAACGAATGAAACTCGCTGTCCGTTGTTAACACTTTGAAGCCGGCCTGCCAGTCAAAACAGCTTAGCAGCCGGAACAACAACTCATGAGTATTGGGCGCAAACACCAGCTGCGCTGGTTGTTGGATATGCAAAATGTCTGCAATCAGCTGCTGCACCTGCGGCACTTTCTGGCCAAACATCATGTCCCATTTATGGTCGACATGCTGCGCAGTGTCGTCCCAATATTGCAGCATGGCGTCTCGCGTCACGTCCGGCCAATAGTGATGCGAATGACAGGCATAATGTTGTCGGCCAGCCTGTGCGGTCAGAAAACGCTGATAATATTTTTTATAACTCATGGCAACTCCGGAAATTCTGCACAAACCATCTGGCATAGCCGTCCGACGGATAACAAAAAGGCCCTGCAAAGGGCCTTTTTTATTCATCAACCGCGTTAATTACCAGCAACACTCTTCATATGTTTGAAGAACTCGTTGTCTGGCTGGATCACCAGTACATCCGATTTGTTCTGGAAGCTGTTACGATACGCTTCCATACTGCGGACAAAACCAAAAAAATCGGCATTTTTGCTGTAGGCGTTCGCATAAGTGTTCGCCGCTTCTGCATCCCCTTCACCGCGCAAAGAGCGGGCGTTACGCTCTGCATCAGCCAGCATGACTGTCACCTTGGCGTCGACGTCTGAACGAATCACTTCAGCTTTTTCCATCCCGCGGGCACGGTGCTCTTTCGCCACTGCCGTCCGTTCAGCGCGCATCCTTTGGAAGATGTTATTGCTGATTTCATCCGGCAGGTTGATTTTCTTCACCCGCACATCGAGGATTTCGATACCCAGCTCGTCAGAGCCTTTCGCGGCCTGATCCATCGCTTTTTTCATCAGCTCGGTTCGTTCACCTGACACAATTTGCTGAATGGTTCGGGTACCAAACTCAGTCCGTAAGCCGTTGTTGATGTACTGCTTAAGTAATGTTTCGGCACGATCGGTACGGCCCTGCGTCGACAGGTAGTCGGGG
>CBINNO010000025.1:0-32253 GCA_966252055.1 uncultured Rheinheimera sp.
ATCAGGGTCGTGCCGGCATCAATATCAGTTGCCGTCGGTGTAAAGCTGTAAGGGTTGTCCTTCGCCACGCTGGCAGACGGTGTACCACTTATGGTCGGTGCATCATTGACGTTGGTCACTTCCAGACTAAAGGCTGGCAAAGAGGCACTCAGGCTGCCATCCGAGACGGTGATCACAATATTGCTCGTAATACCCACATCCGCATTGGTTGGCGTACCGGTTAACGCGCCCGTCGCGGTATTGAAACTTGCCCATGACGGTTTATTGCTGATGCTGTACACAAGCGTATCAGCGTCAACATCGCCCGCCGTCGGTGTGAAGCTGTATGGGCTGTCTTGTGCCACGCTGGCAGACGGTGTGCCACTGATGGTGGGCACGGCATTGGCAACAGCAGTCCAGGCCGACAACGCAACTTGGTCTGAACTGCCGTGATTGTCGTTCACCGTTACGGCAACACGCAGATATTGATGAGCATCAGCGCTGGTTAGCAAATACACAGCGCTGGTCGCACCGCTGATGGCCGCAGCTCCAGAGCCGTTGCTGTCCGACGCTCTGTACCATTGATAGCTGTAGCTTAAACTATCTCCATCAGCGTCATTCCAGGTTCCACTGGAGCCAGTTAACTGATTGCCGATTGTGGCCGTGCCTGAAACGACCGGCGCAACGGTATTTATCGGAACGCTGTTACTGACCTGAGCATACGCAGAGAAGGCAAATACGGCAGCGTGGTAGCTGTCAGTGGCCCCTACTCTCACTCGCAAATATTTATGAGCGTCCGCCTGCACGGGAGTATAACTGCCAGACGTTGCGCCGCTGATTGCAGTAGCGTTAGTCCCGGCATTGTCATCAGCTCTGAACCATTGGTAGCTATATGTCAGGCTGTCATTTTCTGTATCTGTCCAGCTGCCTGTCGTACTGGTCAGGCTGACCCCTAAAGCGGGCGCTGGACTAAAGCTTGGTGCTACAGTGTTCACCGGCGCGTCGTTATCTTGCAGCAATACCCTGGCTTCAATATCCGCACCTGTTGATTTACCATTGACCGCATCGGTCCAGGCCACCGCGAAGCGAGCATTGGTTAAGCCGGTGACGACCGGATAACTCTGGTCGCCGTAGCGTAATTCGTTCACCTGAAACTCGGCGTTATCGATCGCGGTACCATTGGCTGAGAAACGACGACCATGCACACCAAGACCACTGCCATCCACTGCAGCCACCTGCCATACCACGACAAAGCTGCCATCGCTTAAGGTACGCACCTGCGGGCTGCCGGCCGCTGCAGAGCCGGTATTCACTGGTATTTCAGCCGAGGTGGACGCACCGGCATTGTTGAATGTCTGCGCATAAATTGTCTGGCCATCGCCACTGCTCCAGGCCAGAACAAAGCCACTGCCCAGGTTGGCAATTGCGGGGTTTTCGTAAGTGTCACCGATTAAATTACCACTGTTGACCAAAGTGCCATTAATGGCCAGTCCGATCCCGGCATAGCTGGAACCATCCACATAAGCCAGCACTTTTTCACCGCCGGATAACACAGCTAACGTGGGAGAATAACCCCAGGCCGCACTCAGTTCCTCTACACTTCCGTTGGCACTGCCACTGTCGGTAAAAGCGGCACGTTTTACTGTGACGTAATCAATCAAATTCCAGGATATCTCAAAACCGTCACCTGCTGCATTTGCAGCCAGCCCAATCGGGCTGTATGAATCCCATTCAGCTACAGCCACGGTTTGTTTGCTGCCAACCAGATCTGTGCTGCTGACGATCCGAAAGTGAATGTCGTAACTGTCATAGTCCACATAAGCAACGGCCCATTTGCCGTTGGCTAACGCCACCACACTCGGACGATACGCATTAACAGAGTCCTCGACCGTAATCCGGCTGCCTTGTGCGGCTCCAACATTGTTAAACCGTTGTGCGTACAGCGAATACTCGGTTTCATCGGCCCAGACCACCACAAAATCACCGTTGGTTAAGGTGGTGATCACAGGTTGCCCCTGGTTTACTGTGTCGCCGGTCGTGTCATTCACCGCGATATCGGCGGTAAAGTTCAAATCATAGGATGCGCCTTGCACTGTATAGCTGAAGGTTTTTGCATAGCCTTCGCCTGAAATTGGCTGACCAGCAGAATCTGTCTGGTAAATATCGTAATAGCGCACAGTGACGGATACCTGAGCACCGTCAGCGGGTAACTTGCTGGGGTCGGCCAACAGCAATTTAGCCGTGTTTCCGTTGGCAGTATCAAAACTTAAGGCGAAGGCTCCGGCATGACTCTGGCTATCAATTACCCAATGCCCTTTGACCGTCAAACCTGTGTCAACTGGCGCAAAAGTGGTAACTTCGCCATTTTGCGGGGTATCGCTGACGATAAAACCTGTGTTGTTGGAACTGTTGATATCGGTAGGTGCACCATCTTCTTTGATCGCAAAGCCACTGGTGCCATAGTCTTGACCACCTGAGGTAAAACCAAAGCCAATGCGGTCTTCAGCCGCTAATGCGGGCGAGCCTGGTGCATTCGTGTTCACAAAACGCCAGAGTTGCCCTGCTGTGTTTTGCTTATCATTGGCGGAGTTATCGGTCACGTTGTAGGTAGTCCAGTTTGAACCACCGTCATTGCTGTACTGAAAGTATCCGTAGTCGAGGTACCAGTTAAAATTGCCTCCCTGCGGAGGCACGTTCCAAAACGCTACTTTGGTAATAGGGACGGAATTATTACTTCCCCAGCTCCACATGTAACTGTTACCGCCTGGCCGTACGTAAACAGTCGCTTCAGGCCAGCCGATCACCTGATTGGGCGCGGCAAACGCAGCAGGCACGACAGACAAGGCTAACAACGCCGCGCCGGTCAGCTGACGGATTGCGCTGATGCAGCGATTTCTAAAGCCAGTCACTTCCAGATACCAAAAGGGCGAACTTTGCATAAACACCTCTGCACACCATCACCAGACCAACCAGTCATGGAAAATTTTTCGGATAATTCATTTTCAGGAAAATGCGACAGGACGCCGGAAGGACAGAATGGCATCTACACCGACTGATTATAGAGGTCTGCTGAAGTTTCAATCAAAGGGATTTTCCCGGTTTGCAGATTTTACTGTTTGAATCAGCTGATTTAGATTTAAAAAAGCAAAAACATCAGTACCCGCCATCGGTAACGCCACAATATCCAGCCAATACAACAGTCAAATTGTCTATACCGTTTTAAACGACCATTCTCTATTTTGGGAAAACAAAACGCACAGGACGTAAGATTCAAACAGCCAATAAGTGAGCCCGCCTAATTCACACTGGTCGCCAGCATCACCACAGCAAAAACATCAGCAGTGCCGCATGGCAGGCGACCACCACAGCCGTCAGCTGTTTGCGCAGCTGCAGGTAAGCCGGATGATACTGCTGGTCCAGCTCAAACCAGCGCTCGCCGAGCCGCAACGCGACAAACAGCAGCAGTTCCACCAGCAAAGTGCCGGCTGTTGGCAAAAAACCGGCGAAAAAGGTCAACACTGCCAGACTGACGGCAAACACCGCCAAAGGCCAGACCGACAAGCGCTGCGACCAGACCGGCCACAACACACCGGCCATAAAACCAAGGATAATAGCGCTGTAACGCTGAAACATTGCCAGCGCGTCCCAGCCACCGATCGGAAAAAAAGTCAGCAGGGTCAGCGCCAGAAAAGGCACCAGCCCCAGGTAACCCAAAATATGTAATGCAGGCATGCGTGTCTCTCTCAACGCAAAATGGAAAATACCGGGCTGATACGGCCAATGTCCGCCGACGGTTTAGTCGGTGCCCGTGGCTTTTTGCTGCAACGGCGCTGCGAGCGCAGAGCCCGTCGTCAAAGTACCGCGAATGCCAAGCGCTGACCAGTCGCCGACAAACCAGCGCTGATCATTGGGACGCAGCTGGTCATAGTCGGCTTCAGACTGCAGGCATAAGGCCCGATATTGCCCGCCCTCGAACTGCAGCAACACCTGAAAGCGACAGTCACTGTTATAGTCGCGACGCATATCCGCCAGCAGCACCTGTTGTGTCAGCGGCCGCGCAGTCCATTGATGCAACAAAAAACCAGCTCGCGTGGCTGCTGGCGTCTGTCGATGCTGGCCAGTTCTGTCAGCAACTGCTCGCTTGTCAGTTCAGCCAGAGATGAAGCGCCAGCCATCTTGCTGCTAACCCAGCTGCCCGAGCACGATGCCGACAAAAATCAGCGCGCCGGCATAGTGGTTATGCAAAAAGGCCCGAAAGCAACCGTCGCGGCCGCGCCGGGCCAGCCGGTGCTGATAGATAAACAGCAGTAAAGTCCCGACCAGCGCCCAACTGAAGGCTTCGCCCAGTCCCGCCAGCTGCCCTGCCCATTCCAGCAGAGCCAGCGCGCCCAGTTGCAGGATAGCAATGATGCCAAACACATAACGGCCGAAACACCGGGCGGTCGATTTAATGCCGATTTTTTCGTCATCTTCGATGTCGACTAATGCATAAAACGTATCGTACGCCACAGTCCACAACAGATTGGCGCCATACAGCAGCCAAACAACCAATGGCAACTGCCCCTGGATCGCCATAAAACTCATCGGCATGCCCCAGCTGAAGGCCATGCCCAGCACCACCTGCGGCAACTGCGTGTAACGTTTCATAAAGGGATAAATCGCCGCCAGCGCCACAGCGACCAGACTCAGCAACATGGTTTGCCAGTTCAGCGCCAGCAACAGCAGCGCCGACAATCCCAGCAGCAAGACAAACAGTTGCAACGCCTCAGTTGTGCTGACATGGCCCGCCGCTAACGGCCGTTGCCGGGTCCGTTCGACCGCACCATCAAAATTGCGGTCAGCATAATCATTAATGACACAACCGGCCGAACGCATCAGCACCACGCCCAGGCCAAACACCAGTATCATGCGGATATCCGGCATACCACCGGCCGCCAGCCATAACGCCCAGCCGGTAGGCCATAACAACAGGTAAATGCCGATGGGTTTATCAAGCCGCATCAGCTGTACGTAGAAGGGCCAGTGCGCCCGCTGCAGTTGCCATTTCATCGCAGAGTAAAGTCTCCCAGCGCCGGCAGGAACAACTCCTGTACCAGCATTTCATGCTGTTCCAGCTGAAAATATGAACGCCGCCCGGCCAGTGCCCGCTGCGGCCCTAACCCCGGTAAATCCAGCCCGGCGGTCAGTTCACAGACTTCAATCTCACTGCGGTACAGACCGGGGCGGGTGAAAATATAGTGGCCCAGTGGTACTTCGCCAAGCGTCGCCAGCGGCTGTAAGGCGGCGACCGTGTGATCCGGCAGGAAACTTTGCGCATATACACAAGGCTGGTCATCCAGATACAGAATGACTTCCCGCTGTAAGCCAGATTCGGTCTGCCAGCGTTGCTGTAAAAAATCCGGTAAGGTCACCGGCTGTTGCATCACCAGCTGTAAACGAAAACTGCGGCCGGTTTTTTGTAAACGGGCAGTCAGTGAGCCGGCTTCATACAACCAGTCGGCCAGCTGTGGGTCGACGGGCGCCGGCAGCTGTGGCTGCCAGTTTGCCTGCCAGATCGGCGTGACTTCGGCATATTTCAAGGATGCACCTGCGTCTGGACTGTCTTGAACAGGGCGGCATCATAACAAGTTCTGCGCCGGATTTTTACCCCAAAACTGACCGGGGCAGAACGCGATGCCGGGCAGTCGGGCGCCAGGCTGCCGCCTTTGACAGTTTTACCAGGATCAGCCATAGCTTTATACCGCGGGCGGGTCGGAATAATTTCACAGCCGGAGCTGGCGACAGGATAGTGTTCTGCCATCGTCTCGGGTAAACTTGTTAACAAACTAACCAATGGACGCCGATGTGTTTTCCAACAAGACTTTTTTCAGCCTTCTGTTTTTGTTGTTCGCTCCTTTTGTGTCTGCACAAGACGCAGCACCGGCGAAAGCGGCCAAGCCCAAGATTGTGTATTACGGTTTTGACCCGGATATCGTCACTAACTTTGTCTCGAGCAATGCCAAATCGCTCGGCTATGTGCGGGTCACGATGGAGCTGATGATCAAGGACGAAAAATACCTGCCGATCATTGAGCACAACGAACCGATGATTCTGGATGCCATCATCGGTGTCTTTGGCAAAGAACAGGAAAATGCCGTCAAGTCGCTGACCGGCCGTGAGGAGATCAGAATTAAAATTCTGAATCGCCTCAACGAGTTGATGAAAAAAGAAACCGGCAACGAGATGATCCAGGACGTGTTGTTCACTAAGTACCTGTATCAGTAAGTCTTTACCGGCGTGGTGCCAGCAATGCCAGCACCATGCCGCACACCAGTCCAACCAGATGCGCCCAGTTCGCGGTATTGACCCACAACAAATCAGCAAATCCCAACGCCATAAAGCCCAGCGCCAGAGTTAAGTCGACTTTCGACAGCCGCAACGGCTGCTGCGGATAACGCCAGCCATACAACCACAGAAAACCAAAGACGGCATAAACCACCCCGGACAAACCGCCAAAATTCGGACCACTGACCCACAACTGCGCCAGATTGCTGGCAAAGCCACTACACAGCACCAGCAGCAGCAACCAGCGGCTGCCCAGTGTCAGTTCCAGCCGGCCGGCAAAAATCCACAGCGCCAGCAAATTAAACATCAGATGACTGGCCGAAAAATGCAGCAGCATCGGGCTCCACCAGCGATAACTAAAGAGCGCGAGGCCATCTTCACCGACGATGCGAAACAGCATAAAAGTGCTTTGTGGCCAGATTTGTTGCGCCAGAAACACCAGGATAGCTGCCAGTCCCAACAGCCAGACCACAGGCCCGCTCTGCCGGAGCATATTGCGTCCAACCCCGGCAAGCCCCAGCGAGCCACTTTGAGCCGCCGGTTCAGAGCGATGCCAGGCGGCGTCCCGATATTTCGGCTGCCAGGGCTGCGCAATAAACTGTTCCAGTTCTGCCGCGACAGCCGCCTCTGCTTCTGCAGCCACATAAAGTTCGGCATGCTCAGCGCTTTGCACCGCCACACTGACCTGCCAGCCCTGCTGCAGACAATAGT
Organism: uncultured Rheinheimera sp.; assembly: GCA_966252055.1. Lineage (GTDB taxonomy): Bacteria > Pseudomonadota > Gammaproteobacteria > Enterobacterales > Alteromonadaceae > Pararheinheimera. The sequence goes on from CBINNO010000025.1 coordinate 7,015, forward strand.
CAGCGAAAGTTTGTGCTGCAGCTGCCGAGTTCAGCTCTGCCAGTTTTTGCATCAGCGCTTATTCCACACTCTGGCTGACCGGATACTGCAGCCGCCAGCTTTCAAAACCGCCGTCCATGCTGTACACCTCGTCAAACCCTTGCTGGACCAGATACTGGGCCGCGCCCTGGCTTGAGCGGCCGTGGTAACAGACCACCACCACCGGCGTGTCCGGCGCGGTCTGCTGCACAAACTGATGTAAAGTGCCGTTGGTCAGATGGTAGGCACCTGCAATATGCGCGCTGGCGAAACTCTGGTCGTCACGGATATCGGCGATCACCACGTTGCCGGCCTGCAGCGCGGCAAAAGTTTCACTGGTGGAGATATGTTTAAATTCAGTCATCGGATTGTCCTCTTGCCTGTTGCTGCGCGCATGTTAGCCCAGCGCCAGCGAAAGATCAGCAGCAGAATCTGCCGGCTGTCAGGCAAAAACGCTCATTGCCGTTAATTTGTGCTTCAGCTGGCCGGCAGCCTTCGGTACAATAGCGGGCTTGTTTTGCTTTGAGTGCCTGCCTTATGTCCGACCAACGCCTGTTTTTAGTCTATGACACCGCCTTTGATGATATGGACGCTGAAGGCTGCCCGGCATTTGGTTATGTGCTGCTGTTCAGCGAAGAAGATGCGCAGGCCTATAAATCGGGTGAAAACCCGCCCTTCCCGGCGGTGTCGCTGCTATTTACCGACCACGCCGACGGCAGTATCAGTGGTGACCTGCTCGGCTGGGCTCAGTTGGACGCCGAAGTGTTCCAGACTTTCCCGCTTGGTTTTTTCTTTATGCTGATGGAACAGGGCGCGCAAGTGGCAATTAATGCTTATCGTCAGGTCGGCCATGTGCCGGACCGGCTGGTCGCCCTCAGTATGCCGGAAGATGACCTGATCCAGTTTGATGTGCAGTTCAGCCAGCTACAGCTCGATGACCGCGAAGCTGAACTCGAGCTGGCGCAGAAAATGATGTCTGGCCGCCCTTACCTCGACTCCTGATCCCATCCTTTTTTCTCACCGTACAGCTGCTGAAACCAGTTCAGGAGCTGTTCAGTTGAGCCACCACAAATTAAATCTGGCTGAGAAAATCTGCCCGGTTTGTCTGCGTCCTTTTGTCTGACGACGCAAATGGCAACTGAACTGGCAGCATGTGCAGTATTGTTCTGAGCGCTGTCGCCGTCACCGCAATGGTCGGTCCAGTTCGCAGTGACAGAGCCAGTAAAGTAAGTTTCAGGTTAACAAATAATCAACATATAACAGGGACATCTGATGAAACATGCTTTGCTTCTGTGCGCCTCTTTATTTACGCAGCTGGCCCAAAGCCAGCCTGAACTGACCCCACAACAAATCGACCATTGGCTGGAACGCGACCACTTCCGCCAAATTCAGAGCCAAATCACCACATTACCGCAATATTCACAAGACCCCGTGCTGCAACTGGCGCATGCCAAAGCCTTAACTGGCCTCAGCAAAACGGAAGAAGCCGTCACCCTGCTGGAAAAAGCCACTGCGCAATTTCCACAAGACCCGGCGCTGCTACATCTGGCCGCGCAGCAACAATTTGCCCTGGCCCAGCAGGCCAGTATTTTTTCAGCGCCAGGCCATGCGAAAGCAGGCCTCAAGCTGTTAAAACAGGCCCATCAGCTGGCACCGGATGATGCCGGCATCACCACTTATCTGGTTGGCTTTTACCTGCAGGCGCCCGGCATCGCCGGCGGCGATGAGGCTGAAGCGAAAAAACTGGCCGCTGCCCAACAAGGCGAAACCGCCGTGCTGACCCAGACCATGGTGCTCAATGCCGATGAAAAAACCACTGAAGCTCTGCAATTGCTCGACAGCGCCTTAGCAAAAACACCGCAGTCGGCCCGGTTACTGAGTCAGAAAGCCGGCCTGCTGACCAGCCAGAAACAATATGCCGCCGCCTTTGCGCAGTATCAGCAAGCTGCTGCTGCCGCTGAAAAACCCAAACAGAAAATGGAGTACTTGTATCAGCTGGGCCGTCTGGCCGCACTGGAGCAACAAGACAAAACCATCGGCAAACAGGCATTGACTGAATTCATCAGCTTTTATCAGGACGGCGACAATGTGCAGCTGCCGTGGGCCCGCGTGCGACTGGCGCAAATCCATCTGGCCGAGCAGAACAAAGCCGCCGCCGAACAAGCACTGCAGCCGGTGCTGGCACTGGCTGACAAGCCGGAAAAACTAAGCAAAGAACTGAAAAACCTGCAAAAAGCGCTGCAAAAACTGAAAAGCTGAACACCACAACTGCGACCAACCGCACAGAATATCAGCAAAGCCGGCCTGCCAGACTCCTGTGCAGCGCTATCAGAACGGATATACTAGGGGCGTTTTTTCAGCCCCTGTTTGCCTTCCGGAGTCTGGCATTATGGTGAAACCTATTGATATGAAAGCGGTAGAACAGGCCCTGAGCGGTTTTACCATCCCGCCCCAGCCTGAAGTATTACTGCGGATCAAACAGGAAATCGAACTGGAAGATCCGAATATCAACACCATCGCGACCCTGATTAACATGGATATCGGCATTGCCGGTTTCACCCTCAAAGTGGTGAACTCGGCGTATTTTGGTCTGCGCCGCAAAATCAGTTCGATTGAACATGCCTGTAAATTTCTCGGGCTGAACCGGGTGGTCAAACTGGTCAGCAGCGTGGTGCTGCGCTTTACGCTCAGCGACGGCAAGGCCGACCCTTTTACGCTGCGCCAGTGGAACAGCGCCATGGATGTCGGCAGCGCCGCCATGTTGATCGCCCAGCATTTGCGGCTTGGTTCTGATTGTGCCGATGACTGCTATTCGGTCGGTTTATTCCACAATGCCGGCATGGCGCTGATCCACGCCCAGTTTCCGGACTACCCGAAAGTGCTCAAAGTGGGCCTGACCAATCAAATGGCTTTTGCTGATATCGAACAACGTTATTTCAACGCCACCCACGAAATGCTCGGTTTTATGATTGCGCAAAGCTGGGGACTGGCACCGGAAATCGCCAATGTGATTGCCTATCATCACCAAAGCGAGATTTTACTGAATTCGCCGGATCTGTACGAAAAACGCCTGTTCGCCATTCTGAAACTGGCTGAACACCTGGTTGCGGAGCAAAAAACGTTGTTTGATGTCGACGACGCCTACAGTTGGGCAGCCATCGAGCAACAAGTGCTGGACGTGCTGGAACTCGATGAAATGCAATTGCCTGATCTTGGTGATTTTTTGCTCGAAAACGGTATCGACAACCAGTTCCATCGTTAATCCGGCAGCTGCCACGCCGACGCCAGTGCCGCCATCACCGCGGTCACTGGCCATGCGCCATGCTGGTGCGTGCCGCCCGGCCCTTGCCCCAATTTGCCGCAAAGCAGCCTTGTTGAATACGTATTCATGTTGTTGCGCCGGCCTTTCCACGTTATCAAGTCAGATGTCGTGCCGGGCCTGAAAAGTCCGGCGGTGTGGTCACCAGGTTCTGGGTTTGATTTTACGGGGAGCGCCTGCTCCCCTTTTTTCTGTGCTGTCCCGCCAGACAGCGCATAGCCGCAGACAATCAACCGCACTTTGCTATGCTCTGACAGCGCGATGCGCAAGCAGCACCGGCAACCGCCATCCAATAAACATAAGATCATCAATTGACGGGGAATCAGCATGCAGCAGGCCAAACCCAATCTGAGCTTCTGGCAGATCTGGAATATGTGTTTCGGCTTTTTAGGGATCCAGTTTGGTTTTGCTTTGCAAAATGGCAACGTCAGCCGGATCTTTCAAACCTTAGGCGCCAGCATTGATGAGCTGCCGATTTTGTGGATCGCCGGTCCGCTGACAGGTCTGCTGGTACAGCCGATCGTCGGCTATTACTCCGACCGCACCTGGAACCGACTGGGCCGCCGCCGTCCTTATTTCTTTTATGGTGCAGTGCTGACCACGCTGGCGCTGTTTTTTATGCCGAACTCGCCGTCTTTGTGGATGGCTGCCGGTATGCTGTGGATCCTCGACGCCTCTATTAACATCACGATGGAGCCATTTCGCGCTTTTGTCGGCGATAACCTCAATGAAAACCAGCGTCCGCTCGGCTTTTCGATGCAGAGCTTTTTTATCGGCATAGGCGCTGTTGTCGCTTCGGCGCTGCCTTATATGCTCAGCAACTGGTTTGATGTGGCCAATACCGCCGCACCGGGCGAGATCCCGCCTGCGGTGAAATACTCTTTTTACACCGGCGGTGTGGTGCTGTTTCTGGCGGTGCTGTGGACCGTGATGCGTTCAACCGAATACAGCCCGGCGCAGCTGGCCGCTTTTGGCGAAGCCCATGACGAAGCGCCGGCCGGCAGCAACACCCGACTGTACTGGGGCACTGGCGGTATTGCGGCACTAGTTGGCGTGCTGTCGCTGGCGCTGGTCTGGCAGTTCAGTCTCGATCAGCAGCTCTATATTCTCGGCGGCGCTTTGCTGGCCTTTGGTTTGTTGCAGTGGTGGGTGTCGGCCGGTAAAAAAGCCGGCAAAAACGGCATGGTGGTGCAGATTGTCGACGATTTGTACCAGATGCCAGGTCGAATGCGCCAACTGGCGGTGGTGCAGTTTTTCTCCTGGTTTGCCTTGTTTGCCATGTGGATTTACACCACAGCCGCCGTCACCAGCGTGCACTATGGCAGCTCAGATCCAACCTCCACCGCCTACAACGACGGCGCTGACTGGGTCGGCATGTTGTTCGCTTTTTACAACGGTTTTGCCGCGCTGGCTGCGCTGGTGATCCCATGGCTGGTGCGGAAAACCTCGTTGCAGCGCGCCCATTGTGTCAACCTGCTGCTGGGCGCGCTCGGTTTTTTATCCTTCCTGTGGATCCAGGACCCGGCGCTGTTATGGCTGTCGATGATCGGCGTCGGTTTTGCCTGGGCCTCCATTTTGTCCTTGCCCTACGCCATGCTGGCGGACGCGCTGCCGGCCAATAAGATGGGCGTCTACATGGGCATGTTTAATTTCTTTATCGTGCTGCCACAACTGTTGGCCGCCACTATTCTCGGCTCGCTGGTCAATCATTTGTTTGCCGGCGAGGCCATTTATGCGCTGGCGCTTGGCGCCGGCAGTCTGGTGATCGCAGCCTTGTATACGCTGACGGTTCGCACCGATCGCCACTGACCGTTGTAAGGATTTGACCGATGAAAACTGCTTTTACGCCGATGTTTCGCCTGACCGCGCTGTCCTGCGCTTTGTTGCTGGCCGCTTGCCAGCCCAAACAAACTGACAGCGCGCAAACGCCTGCAGAGGCTGCCGCCGTCCTCAGTGCACCAGGCGCGCCGGGAGCGCCTTCCACCTGGTCTTATGCCGGCAAAACCGGCATCGGCACTTCGTACGAGCAATATCTGCAAGGCCAGTACAGCGATCAGGCACCGACCGGCGTTGTGTCCAAAGTCTGGTTTTCACTGGCGCAAGGCGTGCTGACAGAAACCATGGCAGGCCTCATCCACGAAGCGCAGCTGCGTGAACTGCAACTGGTGGTGCAGGGCCAGGGTTATGTCGACGAAGAAAAAACATCGACCGACAGCACTACCGATTATCTTTTGAAAGATGCCGCCGGCCGGCCGCTGTCGCTGGCATACAAAGTGGTCAACAAGGCCAAAAATGGCCAGTACGACATCGAAAAACATTATTTTACCGACCCGTCCAGCCAGAGCATGGTGATCAAAACGATGTTCCGCGCGCATGTGGACGGCCTGACCGTTTACAGTTATCTGGATACAGCGCTTGGCAACACCGGCAGCCATGACAGCGCCCGGCTGCAGGACGGCGTTCTGCAGGCTCAGGATGGTGACCACAGCCTGACGCTGCTGACAGTGCCAGCCGTTGCCGGCGGCAGCGTCGGTTTTGTCGGCGTGTCAGACGGCCTGACCGAGCTGAAAACCAAAGGCAGTTTCACGCCTTATGCACAGACCGGCGATCAGGCCGGCAATGTGGCGGCGCTGCTGCAACACCCGGCCGTGAAAGCCGGCGAAACCGTCAGCTGGACCCAAGTGATTGGTTTTGGCAAAGACGCCGCACAAAGCCGTGCCGCCGCGCAAAAGACGCTCGACAGTGGCATCGACAGCGTGCTGGCGCACTATAACGGCGAAGGTGAGGCCATCGGCTGGCAAGACTATCTGCAAAGCCTGCCGCAACTGAACGGGCTGGCAGAACTCAGCCTCGACCAGGGCAAACTGCTGTATGCCAGCGCACTGGTGCTCAAAGCGCAGGAAGACAAAACCCATGCCGGCGCTTTGATTGCGTCTTTGTCCAACCCCTGGGGCGAAGTGAAATCGGCCGAACAAAGCCAGACCGGTTACAAAGCGGTCTGGCCCCGTGATTTCTATCAGGTTGCCATGGCCATGCTGGCGCTGGGGGATACCCAGAGCCCGAAAGTGGCGTTTGAATATCTGCAAAAAGTCCAAGTGAATGCCAACACACCAGGTTATCAGGGCGCGCCGGGCTGGTTTTTGCAAAAAACCCATGTCGACGGCACGCTGGAATGGGTTGGTATTCAGCTGGATCAGACCGCTATGCCCATCATGCTGGGCTGGCGTTTGTGGCAGGATAAACTGCTGAGCGACAGCGAAATCACCGACTGGTACCAGCGGATGCTCAAACCCGCCGCCGATTTTCTGGCGCACGGCGGCAAAGCCAAACTGGACTGGAACGACATTGACCTGAAGTCACCGGCCACTCAGCAAGAGCGCTGGGAAGAACAATACGGCTATTCGCCATCAACTATGGCCGCCATTATCAGCGGTCTGGTCGCGGCGGCCGAGATCGCCGGGCATGCCAAAGATCTGGCCGGCGCCGAGTTGTACCGTAAGCAGGCGGACGATTTCGCCAGCCGGCTGGAGCAACTGACTTACACCGAGCAAGGCTTGCTGAAAAGTGAAGGCGGCAGTGACGGCAAATATTATCTGCGTATCAACAGCAACGAAAACCCCAATGATAACAGCGCATTAGAACTGCGTAACGGCCAGGCCGACACCACAGAAGCCTGGGTGGTCGACGGCGGTTTCCTCGAGCTGGTGCGTTATGGCGTGCGTAAAGCCGACCATCCGGCCGTGCTCGCTACGTTGGGTGAACTGGATGATGTGAGCCTGCCGGATAAAGTCCGGGTGCGTTATGAATTTGTCACCAAAGCCGGCGATACGGTCTCCGGCTGGCGCCGCTATGGCATTGATGGCTACGGCGAAGATATTGTCACCGGCGAAGCTTATGCCAACGGTCCGGGCCAGAGCAACACGGCCGGGCAACGTGGCCGGGTCTGGCCTTTCTTCTCCGGCGAACGCGGCCACTATGAACTGGCGCGGGCACTGCTGCAAAAACCGCAGCTCAGTGCTGACGACCTGCTGCCGCTGCGTCGCCAGTACGTCGGCGCGCTGGAGCATTTTGCCAATGCCGGTCTGATGTTGCCTGAGCAAGTGTTTGATGGCGTGGGTAACAACCAGCATTATCAGTATCAGCCAGGCCAGGGCACCAATGGCGCCACGCCGCTGGCCTGGACGCATGCCGAATACATCAAGCTGCTGCGTTCACTGAAAGATCAGCGCGTATTTGACCGCTACGCGCCGGTCGAACAGCGCTACGCGAAGTAAATCAGTAGCTTAACCTGCTCTCCCACTCCCGGTCTGTGGTTGCGACAACGCAGGCCGGGAGCCTTCTTTAATACTTTCGCCACTTTGAACGGATGCTGCGAAGATGTCGCGGTCAGCGCCGCCAGCGATGCTGCTGCCAGACTTTCTGTTGAGCCGGCGTCAGAAAGCTCCAGGCCAGGATCCGGCTCTGCTTGTTGCCCTGCGTCATCGGGATCACTTTGCTTTGCACCACGCCGGCTTGCTGCAATTGCCGTTGCAGCGCACTCAGATGCGCTTCACGGGAAACCAGCGTAGTGAACCAGTAAACCTGCGCGGCAAAATCGCGACTCTCGTTGATCATGCGCTGCAAAAACGCCGACTCGCCGCCGTCACACCACAGCTCGTTGGCACGACCGGCAAAGTTCAGCTGGCCGTCCGGCGCCTGGCCGAGGTTACGCTGCTTACGCGCAGTCCCGGCTGCAGCTGCCGCCGGACTGTCATGAAACGGCGGGTTACACAATGTCAGGTCGAGATAGTCGTTTTTACCAAGCACGCCGTGGAAAATCTGTGCTGGCGTTTGCTGCTGACGCAGCCCGATCTGCGACTGCAGCTGATTGAGCTGCAGCAACTGCGCAGCATGCGCTAACGCACCAGCGTCGATGTCACAGGCCAGCACCTGCCAACGCAGCTGTAACACCGCCAGCAGGCTGTAAATCAGATTGGCGCCGCAGCCGACATCCAACAGCTGCACGGCGCGCGCCGGCACGGTTTTGCCGTTGTGGCTGTCTTTGAGTAAATCAGCAAGATACAGCAGATAATCCAGCCGCCCCGGCACTGCAGGACAAAGATAACCGGCCGGAATGCTGTAATGTGGCAGCTGATACTGCCACTGCAGCAACGCTGTATTGAGCAGTAAGACAGCTTGCGGCGCACTGAAATCCAGCGTCAGTGGCCCGGCGGGGTTATTCGGCGATGCCGCGCGCAGAAAGGGCTGCAAACCGGGTTGCAGCACTGTCAGTTGTTCTAAGGGATAAGGCGCGGCAAACGGATTGGCCGGATGCAGCGCCGGCTTGTTGGACGCCGCCACCTCAGGGATAACCGCAGGAGCGCCGTACGATAATTTTCGGCTCAATTTCAGTCTGGCTGATACTTTCCTGCGCGATCAGTTTCAGCAGATTGACCACCAGCATTTCGCCGGCCAGCGAGGTATTTTGCTGGATGGTGGTCAGTGGCGGCGAGCAAAAGCTGGCCATCGGGATATCATCAAAACCAACCACAGCCACATCTTCCGGTACACGCAGACCCGCCGCCTGTAATGCACGGATCACACCGATGGCAATTAAATCGCTGGCAGTGAAAATCGCGCGGGGTCTGTGCCCGTCGGCCAACAGCTGCTGCGTGGCACTGTAACCCGCTTGTTCCGTCGAAATCGCGTCATATTGCGGGACTTCTGCCTCGGCAATACCGTGCCCGGTCAACGCATCAATATAACCACGATAACGCTCAAAAAATTCGGGGGCATGCTCAGATGCGATGCCGATAAAGGCAAAACTGCGGTAACCACGCGCCAGCAGATGTTCGCCGGCCAGCCGGCCGCCCTCACGGTTATTGCTGCGAATGGTAAATTCCGGGTGTCCTTCTACCTGCGCGCCCCAACAGACAAAGTGGGTCTGCTGCGCCAACAGCTGCTGCAGTTTTTCTTCATAGTCGACGTAATCGCCATAACCCAACAGGATGATACCGTCAGCTTTTTTGCTGTCTTCATAATCGGCATGCCAGTCGTTGCTGAGTTGCTGGAATGAAATCAGTAAGTCGTGGCCACGCTTGGTGCAGGCGCGTGTGATGCTGCCCAGCATCGACAGAAAAAACGGGTTGATTTGAGAGTCATCAACGGTCGGATCTTCAAATAACAGCAGTGCCAGCGTGCCGCTGCGCTGTTTACGCAGGTTACTGGCATTTTTGTCGACTTTATAATTGAGCTGCTTGGCGATGGCAAAGATACGGTCTTTGGTTTCCTGATTGACGGCCGGACTGTCACGCAAAGCTCTGGAGACTGTAGACTGCGACACGCCCGCCAGATACGCGATGTCAAACGAAGTGGCTTTTCCTTTCATTCCTGCAAAGATTCCCCGTCGGCACTGAGCCTGTGTCGGCCGCAATCCGGCCGGAAGTCCTGAAACCCGCTGCAATCATCAGGGCTGAACATCAACCACAACTGCAGGCAGTTGCTAAAGTGCCATATCCGCGGTGAAGCGGCAAGCAAAGGTCACTCGGGGGCGTTTGTTCGCTGTAGTCTTAAGCGGCTTTGTGGCCGCTTGAGACTGTGGGATCAGTTATTCTGGCGTCGTGACTTCAGTGAGCGACGGCTGGTTTGCGTCAACCGGCATGGCGGGGCCGGAATGGACACAAGAGCCCAGCAAAGTCAGCAGCAGGAATGCCATCACTTGCAGACGGCAACAACGCCAGGGCGATGGCAAGTGCATCTCATGTGGCAGTTTTGACACGGCGACTATCTCCTTGAAAATGGCTGTTCCCAGTCTATGCAGCCCCCCTGCCCGCTTCTGTGATAAATACCCGGCCATTTTGTGAAACAATGTTATTTTTGCTGAAGCCATGCCGCGCCAGTGCTACAGTGCGCACATTGACTGCACGAGGCCCCGCTCATGTTTTTACGAGCACTTTTCCTACTGTTTTTGACCTTCAGCACCCAGGCCCAGACGCAATCCGGTTGCCAAACGGAAGACGCTGCTGACGGTTGCTCGGCAGTCACCCACTGGCAATTCAGTCTGGCTATGGGCGCTGGTTATCGTTCCAATCCACTTTATGGCGGCCATAACTGGCCTCTGTGGCTCATCCCCGACCTGAGCTACTACGACGAACACTTCTTTTTCGACAATGGAACCCTTGGCTACAGCTGGGCGTTAAGCCCTGATTTGACGCTGAGCCTGGTCAGCCGGCTCAATGAAGAGCAAGGCTTTTTCCGCCGGCACTCGCCCTCGAATCTGTTTCAGGCACCGATGATCTCCGATGTTGGCATCGCAGGCCCTGCCCAGAAATTCATGCTGCGCAAAGAACTTTCGATAGCTCAGGTAGACAAAAGACCGATGGCGCTGGATGCAGGTATCCAGCTCAACTGGTTTTTATCCGGCGCGCACCTGACATTCAACTGGTGGCATGACGTCAGTCAGCAATACGAAGGGCAACACCTGAAACTGGCGGCCAGCAAAAGTTGGCAACACTGGACAGGTCACTGGCAACTAGGCGCCGCTCTGGCATGGAAGGATCAGCGTTTGATGAACACTTACTACGGCTTGTCCGAGCTGGAAGGCGACGGCCTCGAATACCGGGCGCTGGACAGCTGGCAACCGGAAGTCAGCCTGCAATGGAGTTATCCACTCAGCGAACACTGGCAACTGCTGAGTTTCTGGAAATATCGCTGGCTGAATACTGATGTTGAAGTGCCAGGCCTGAATGTGCGCCTGCAGAGCCCGCTGTTGCAGGAATCTTCGGTCCGCAGCTGGTTTATTGGCCTGAGTTACCGGTTCTTCTGATGCAGTTCAGGTTCTGGTTTCCTCTGATGTGGCTGGTCTTATGTCCGGCCGCCGCCGTTGCGGAACCCGCCCAAAACCATTGCAACAGCCAGCTGTGCTGGCAAATTGAACCTACCGTTTGTATTGCCGAACAAAGCTCCGACAGCTGCAAGCTGGATTTCCAGCTATCATGGCACAGCAGCACACCGGTATCGGTTTGTGCAGAACTGGCCGGGCAATCGCTGCATTGCTGGCAACAACAGGCGTCCGGCCGCTTGCGTCATCAGACCGAACTGGATGGCCCCACCCTGCTGAGTCTGCACAGCGACGGTAAACAGGTGCTGACACAGGAGTTGTCTGTCTTAAGCCGCCAGCCGAACCGACGTAAAAGATTAGTAGCCCCCTGGAGTGTGTTCTGATGAGTAAAATTCTGTTAGTTGAAGACGATCAGCGTTTAGCCACGCTGGTGCAGAGTTTTCTGCAACAACATGGCTTCGAGGTCCGCATTTGCGACAATGGCTTGCAGGCCGAGCAGAACTGCAAAGAATTCGGCCCTGACTTAGTGGTACTCGATTTGATGTTGCCTGGGCTGGACGGCTTCGCTGTTTGCCGCGCACTACGTGCCTGGTACAAAGAACCGGTGCTGATGCTGACCGCCAAACAAAGCGACATTGATCAGGTGCTCGGACTGGAACTGGGCGCCGATGACTATGTGATCAAACCGGTCGAACCGCGGGTGCTGCTGGCACGGATTCATGCACTGCTGCGCCGCACCCAGGGCGCGCCGCTGGCTGACCAGCAAAAACTGGAGTTTGGCAAACTGAAGCTGAGCCAGTCCGCCCGGGAAGCTTATTACGATGATCAGCTGATTGAGCTGACCAGCTATGAATTTGATTTGTTGTGGATGCTGGCCAAACATGCCGGGCAAACCGTACGGCGCGAGGCCATCCACAAACAAATTATTGGCCGCGAGTATGATGGACTGGACCGCACCGTGGACGTCCGTATTTCTCACTTGCGCCGCAAACTGGGCGACAATGCGGAAACACCGTTCCGGATCAAAACCGTCTGGGGTAAAGGCTACTTGTTTGTCGCTGACGCCTGGAACTGAGCATGCGCCGGCTGTTCCTGCACTTTTATCTGTTTATGTTGTTGGTCCTGCTGGCGGTCGGCTGGTCGGTCGAACGGCTGTGGGAACAGAGCCAAAGTCAGGCACTGCCGGGGTGGGTCGAACTGCTGGGCCAAAGTCTGGCTTATCAGCTGGCCTCGCCGGAACAATCGGCTGAACAGGTCGCCACTCAGCTGAATTTGTCGCTGCAAAGTTTACCAGCCAGCAGTATCGCCTGGTCTGAAGCAGAGCAGCAGGCGCTGTCCCGCGGCCAGCTGGTGCCGTTATTTGCTGACGATCAGGTTTACTTTTATCAGCACCAGCAAGACCAGTTGCTGCAATTTGGCCCGGTTGAAGTCGAAGTGCCGGCCAATAATACTTATCTGTTTACCTTACTGTTTTTCCTGTTGTTAGGCGTCGCGCTGGCGTTGTGGCTGTGGCCACTGGCGCGGGATATCGAACGGCTGCAACAACAGCTGCGCCAGTTTGGTCAGGGTATGCAGTTACCCGACCCGCCGTTACCGGAGCGCTCATTGCTGGCGCCGATCGCCCGCAGTGTGCAGCAGATGGCCAACCAAATCCGCCGTCTGATGGCGCTGCAGCGCGAGATGACGCACGCCGTGTCACATGAGCTGCGCACCCCACTGGCCCGACTCAAATTTGCGCTGGAATTACAGCCTTTGCCCGACAGCGAAAAACTGCCGATGCAGCAGGATTTGGCCGAGCTGGACCAACTGGTCGACGAAATGCTCGACTATGCGCGGCTGGAATCTCAAACGGTTCGCCTGCATTTCGAAGAAGTGGATTTGGTGGAACTGATTGAAAATTTGCTGGAAAAACTGGCACCGTTGCCCGGTGCTCCGGTGCTGCTGCAAAGGCCGGCCCGGCTGCGCTGGTATTGTGACGGCCATTATCTGGAGCGGGCATTGCAGAACTTGCTGCTCAATGCCAAACGTTATGCCCGCAGCCAGGTGATGCTCAGCGCACAGCTACAGGGCAATCAATTGCTGCTGATTGTGGAAGATGATGGCCAGGGCATCGCGGCAGACCAACGGGATGCCATCCTGCAACCTTTTGTCAGGCTCGATCAGAGCCGCAGTAAGGATAAAGGCGGTTTTGGCCTGGGTCTGGCGATTGTCAGCCGCATCGTCAGCTGGCACCAGGGCCGCTTACGCATTGAAGATTCTTTATTAGGTGGGGCCAGATTTTGTCTGCAGCTGCCGCCAGCTCCGCAGTCAAAGGAAACGCCGCGGCCAGAATGACCGCAGCGGCATCGTAGTTTAAAGACCCAGATTGGCGAGGAAATCGTCGTCCACAGCATCGGCGGCAGCTGCAGCAGTGTCTGTAGCCGGCTGGTTGTTGGCATTTGCCAGAATGTCATCGACATTCTCTTCGGCGGCAGTTTCAAACTCATGTAACTGGATGAATTCGGTTTTATCCATCGCCAGTTCCAGGTAGAAGATATTGTGCAGCGGGGTGTTGAACGTGACGCGACGCGCCTGCGGCTGGTCGAGTTGCGTGTTGATCAGAATTTGCACCTGCTTGTTGATGGCCATCATCTTCGGCTGGCTTTGATTGATCGATGTTTGCAGTTCCTGCCGCACGCGGTTGGTGAAATCGCCAACGATCTGGTTCATCAGCTCGCCCATCACGTTACCGACTTCATCCGACGTATGGAACTGCGCCAGTTCAGATTCCGGCATCCCCATACTCATCATATACTTACGATAGATTTCCATCGCAGCTTCCGATGTGAAGTTAATCACCACCAACCCGGAAAAACCGCCATCAAACAGCACAAAACAGCCCAAATCGGGCCGTAAGCAGGTTTTATGGATCTTTTGCACCATCGGCGAGTAGGCGATCTGGCTGTTACCGGCGGCCGCCAGTACCTGGGTCACCGACGCACACAGCGTCAGCAGCACGTCGTCGGTATTGATAATTTTATTCTTTCTCATGGAGGCTCCTGTCTGGGCCGGGATGCAGCTGCCGGCGGATTATCAGCTTTGATAATCGCAAGAACAACTTAGCGGCAGAGATGATTTGAAATACAGTGCTGAAATACTATGCCAGCGCGGCGTGCGACGCAACATTGTTCCGCATTTGGCCGCCGGCGCAGAAGACTTCCCCCGCCTCTGAACTTCAGCTAAGGTGTCCTGACCACAGCCGCATGGATCTTTGCCGGATGGCCACAACGCCGAAAACGCCCACGGAAAACAGCTATAGCAAACATCTGCGCAAGCTGATCAGTGCTTTATTGTCCGGTTCCCGCTTTCAGTTGTCCTTGTATGGTGCTGCCAGCCGGTTTTTCAGCCGTGACGAACTGGACACCGCACATATCGCCCAACTGCAGCAGGAATGGGAGCTTAGTCAGGCCCGGCTTGGTCAGGCTACCCGCAAAACCGAAGAGCGGCTGATCGCCGATGTCCAGCACAAAAGGCAGCGGCTGTTTGACGCCGAGCACCATTACGAGCAACAACAACAAAAACGCCAGCAGCAGCTGCTGGAGCTGTGCCGGCATCTGTTGGAGCTGACCGAAGGTCAGAACCGGCAGGAAACTATTCAGCGTTCTTCGCGGCTGCTGGGGACTCTGCAGCTGATGGCACCCAGCGAAGGCGACCAGATGGCCGCCATGCAGCAGAAATACAAGCCCTTTTACAAAGCAGTGCTGAGCCTGCGCCTGCTCGACCATTTACTGGAACGGAAACTGATCACCAACAGCTACATTCTGAAAAAAGCCGCCGAGCGTGACCAGCAGTTGCAGTTACCGGACCTGAGCCAGCCTTGTCCGTTTCGCGATGATGTGCAAATCCCGCTGCTGATGGCGGTGTTACTGCAGGATATTGGCCACTGCCATCCACAGTCCCTGCAGCTGTTACAGGCGGAAGGCAGTCAACCGAATTACCGCTATCAGTTCAGCCCGGCCGAGCGTGAACAGTTTCAGGAAGTCAGTTTACAAGCCAGTCTCAGGTTTTTGCTCAAAGGCATCGGTATGCCGGTGTATCGTGGCAACTCCCGCGCCGGGCGCGACATTTTTTTACAAAACGAACAGGAAAAAATCGCCTTCGCCGCCACTGTCCTGCGTAGCAGCGCCACGCCTGGCGCGGGGGTTGGCAATCTGCTGCGCATCCCACAGGTTTACGCCTCGGCCGTGTTACCTGGTCGCGCCCGTTTTGTCTATGAAGCGCTGCCCAAAGTCGCGCTGCTGCTGAAAAATGGCGCCCGGGCCGGTCAGTACGACGAACGGATGGTCGACCAGTTGCTGACCATTACCGGTATTTTTCCGCAAGGGTATGGCATCGTCTACCTGCCAAGGGAGAAAACCAGCCCGGCGCAAACGGCGGAAAAATACGAATTCGCCATTGTGAATTCGCTGTATCCGCCGAGCCCAGAAGTGCCGCTGTGCCGCAGCGTCACCCGCAACCTGCGTTATCGCACATCCGGCCAGAACCTGGCGGTCAGCATCGGGCACAACCTGTACTTTAAACCGGCGCGGCAAAAGCTGGCGGTCATTCCGCCACAGCGGCTGCAGGAGATCCTCAGCAAGCTGAGTTCAGACTTTGAGCCTGCTCAACTGCGCCATTTATTGCCCCGTTGCTGGCATCCGGACGAATTTTTCGCTGACCCGCGCCAGCAAAATTTGTGGAACCGCACCGACTTGTTACAGAACTGAAGATGTCAGAAAAAGAAAAAATGCTGAGCCAGCAATGGTTTAATCCGCGTGACGCCGAACTGACGCAACTGCGTCGTCAGGCCAAACAGCTGTGCAGGCGCCTGAACGAACAAGGGCCGGATCCTTTTAAAGCTCACCAGCTTGTGGCGCGTCAGCTGTTTGGCAGCCTCGGCAGTTGTTACATTGAACCGGATTTCTGGTGCGATTACGGCATTAATATCCGGATTGGTGCCCGTTTTTATGCCAATCATCACTGCGTGATCCTCGATGCCGCCCCTGTGCAGATTGGCGACGATGTGATGTTCGGCCCGGCCGTGCAGATTTATACCGTCACCCATCCGCTGGATGCCAGTGAGCGCGCCCGCGGCCTGGAACAGGCCCGCCCGGTCAGCATTGGCGACAAAGTCTGGGTTGGCGGTGGCGCCATCATTCTGCCTGGCGTGACCCTTGGCGAAGGCGCGGTGATCGCCGCAGGCGCCGTCGTGACCCACGATGTCGCGCCCTTTACGCTGGTCGCCGGTCAACCTGCCCGCCTGCAGAAATCTCTGTAACGCAGACTTTCCTTTCACAATTTTGCGCTGAGCTTGCCAGTTCTGTTCGGCTTTTGTGATCATTTTCTGCCAAATGAAGGCGTAAAATATCGGCTTTTCCGAATGAAGAGACCGGCATGACCCAACGCCCCTCCCTGGCGCTGATCGCGCTGTTTGCCGCCGTCGTGGCCGTGACCCCGCTTGCAATCGATATGTATCTGCCGGCGATGCCGCAACTGGCCGCCGCCTTTGGCAGCGACAGCGGTGCAGTGCAGCAGTCGCTCAGTATTTTTCTGGCTTTTTATGCGCTTGGCATGTTGTTGTTCGGCCCGCTGGCCGACGCGGTTGGCCGCCGGCCGCTGGCGCTGCTGGGTTTAACCGGTTTTGTGGTTGCCAGCATAGGCCTGGCATTTTGTCAGACCATTGAGCAGTTTCTGCTGGGCCGCGCGCTGCAGGCGTTTTTTGGCAGTGCCGCCACTGTGGTGATCCCAGGCATGATCCGCCAGCTGTATCAGGAACATACCGCCAAAGGCATGTCCTATGTGTCGATGATGATGATGTTGGCACCGCTGCTCGCGCCGGCAATTGGCAGTCTGATCCTGGTGATGGCGGACTGGCGCTGGATTTTCCTGACCTTGGCCGGTTATGGCCTGTTGATCCTGCTGTGCTGCCTGCGGGCTTTTCCGGCCAGTCAGCTCAGTCGCCGCCGACCGGAGTTTTTCAGCGCCTACCGTACTGTGCTGGGGCTGCGCAGCGCCCGCCCGCTGATTGCTGTGCCGATGTTTTCTTCGTTTAGTTTCTTTTGTTTTTTGACCGCCGTGCCTTTTGTCTACATTGGCCACTTTGCCGTCGACACCGCGACCTTCAGCCTGCTGTTTGGTCTGAATGTGCTGGCCCTGCTGGCAGCAAATTTTGCCAACAGCCGGCTGGTGGTGCGCCTTGGCAGCCCGCGCATGCTGCGGCTGGCTTGTCGTGGCGCTGTGGTCTTCGCAGCAGTGTTGCTGAGCTGTGCACTGCTGGACGCACCGCTGCTGGCCGTGGTGTTGGCGATTATGCCGCTGATGGCGAGCCTGGCTATTTGCTCAACGAACGCTGATGCGTTGATTTTACTGGAATTTCCGCAGCATTCCGGCACTGCGACTGCGGTGATTGGCACCTTACGTTTTGGTGCCGGCGCCCTGGCTGGGCCTTTGCTGGCGCTCGGCGGACAGACGTCGCTGCTGCCATTTGCATTGCTGATGGCAGCCGGCGTGGCGGGTATCACGCTGGCGCTTTATCTGAAAAAGCGCCAGCAGGTCACACTTTAACCGGCGCGTTCAGCCTGATGTAACTGCTGTTTAAGCAATAACACGATGTCTGCACTTTTACGCAGCAGCCGTAACTGCTGAAACAGCTGCTCTGCCTGCGGATATTGCAGGCGCAGATAGCTGAACCACTGTTTGATGCGGTTGCTGTAATACAGCCCTTTGTCGCCGGCGATTTCATATTCGGAATAACGCATCAACAGGCTCAGCACCAAATGCCAGGGCAAAGGTTCGCCGCCGTCGCGGATCCGCAGCGCCAGATTTGGCTGCGCCAGCGCACCACGCCCCAGCATGATGTCATGGCTGCCAGATTGTTCGCGGCAAAGCACGGCATCAGCGGGCTGCCAAATCTCGCCGTTCGCTACCACATTGATCGGCACCACAGCGCGCACTTTGGCTATCCAGGGCCAATATGCCGGCGGCCGGTAGCCATCGGCTTTGGTGCGGGCATGAATGGCAAGCTCAGTGGCGCCGCCTTCATACAGTGCGCGGGCATTGTCGAGCGCCAGACTGGTGTCATCAAAGCCAAGCCGCATCTTGGCGGTAACCGGAAACTGCGCCGGCACCGCACTGCGCACCTTGTGCATAATGCGGTACAAGGTGTCGGTTTCTTTTAAAAGCACAGCGCCGCCTTTGCTTTTATTGACCGTTTTGGCCGGGCAGCCAAAATTCAAATCAACCCCTGGCGATCCCAGTTCCACCGCTCTGACGGCGTTTTCTGCCAGCCAGTCCGGCTCCTGCCCCAGCAACTGCACCCGCACCGGCACGCCGGCTGGCGTTTTGCCGCCTTGTTTCAGCTCAGGACAGAGCCGGGTAAATACCCGCCTTGGCAGCAGTTGATCTACGACCCGGACAAATTCGGTGATACAGAGGTCAAAGCCGCCGACCTGCGTCAGCATGTCGCGCATCAGGTGGTCAACCACCCCTTCCATCGGGGCCAGAATAATTCGCATAAGGACAAGATCAGCGGCAGCAAAAGGGGCGACATTTTAGCCAGATTGGCAGCGGATACCAAGCAGTTCCGCTGGATGAGCAACAGACAAGCACCAGACAAGCACCAGGCAAGCACCAGGCAAGCAACAGACAGCCGGCAGGCAATCGGCAATGGCAGCCCACAAGGCTGGGCCGGGCGCGGCAAATCAGCTAAAATCAGCTTTTATTTGTCTAGCACCGGATCTGTCATATGAGTTCTGCCAAAGCCCTGAAGAAAAAAATCGCCAAACGCGCCAAACAAAAGAAGAATATTCAGGTAAAAAATTCGATCCGGCTGAAACAAAAAGCCGATGACACCACCAGCCCTATCACAGACACCCCAGCAGCAGATACTGCGACACCAGAATCAGTCAGCGTCCAGCCCGCCATCCAGATTGCGGCTGCAGACTGATCTGCACCAGTGCGTGGTCACTGCTGTAGCCGTCGACCGCAAAATCCGGCCTCACCAGATGCCTGTCCACCACCTGATAAGCGCTGACGCTGGCCAGCGGTGCTGGCCCGGCCGCAGCAAACACTGAAGATAACAGCAAATGATCGAGCCGCCGGCCGCTGGCGCCATGATAGTGCGTCGGCGGGCGCGGGCCTGCCGGCGCGAGCGCAGCGGCATCCTGCAACGTCAACCCGGCGCCTGCGTCGCCAACGCGTAACGATGGTTGCAACAGCGGCTGTAATAAAGGCGAGCTCAGTTCATCATTAAAATCGCCGGCCACCACCAACGGCTGGTCGCCACAACGTTGTGCCAAAGCCTGATGCAGCAGCGCAGCTTCATGACCGCGTTGCAGCTCACTGCTCCACAGGGCCAGCACAGGGTCGGGATGCTCAGCCGGTCGTTTGGATTTCAGATGGACCACCGCCAGCCAGAGTGGCCCCAGCTGCGGCGTATCAAGCTGCGCCAATAAAGGCGTGCGGCTGAAACTGAAATCGGCCAGCCCAAGCGCAGCTTTGGCCGCGGGCTCCGCTTCAATAGCCTCCAGCTGTAACAGTGGATAACGGCTGGCCAAAGCCACCACCGGCGCAGTAAAAAGATGCTCATCGACCAGCACCGGCTGTTGCACAGTCCACAGCTGATACCCGAGTGGCGTCAGCAACTGACGCAGCGCCGCCACGGAAAAAACTTCCTGCAGAGCCAGAACATCAGGCTGCTGAGCGGTCAGTAAAACCCGCAACCAGTCGGTTTTCTGCTGCCATTGCGCCGCGCTGTAGATTTGCTCCCATTCGTAACAGGCCAGCGGCGGTTCAACAAAATTCAGCAGATTCAGGCTGGCGATATGTAACGGTTGCATCGGGTACTTCAGTCAGGGCAGAGGCGCAGAAGATAGCGCATCAGGCTGTTGCTGGCCAGACGCAACGCGGGACGACTTGCTGCCATCACAGCTGGCGCTGCAGCCCGGCCTTTGCTGGCGATTCAGGAGGTACTGACCGCCGGATTGATCAGGAACAACAGACGATCCAGATTCAGCTTTTCATAAGGCATCAGACGGCTGGGTTTGCCGTCCCGCTCAATCAACAGCGCATGCTCAGTAAAGGTCAGCCGGGCATTACAGGTTTGAATGCAATGGCCATCCAGCACATAACGGCACTGGCTGAGCTGGAGGAAGTGAATGATTCTATTGCGTATTTTTGTCATCATCAGCGCAAATCCCCAAAGCAGTAAGGTGTCAGAAACACAGGCAGACACAGTTGTGACTGCGCTGCCCGGTTCAGGTTCCATTCACTTGCAGAGGTCGGATCTGTTGAGATCTCACTGGATCCTCGCACTGTTCATCACACCAATCATCGTGCTGCTTTGAGCTGCAGCCACAGATCATCCAGCACTTTAGGCGCGTCAGGCCGGCTGGCCGTAAAGGTCCAGGGGGCCGGTGTGGTTTCGATACTGCGCAGCACGCCTTCGCCTGATTTATCCCAGGTCGACAGATAGATGGACGCACCCTCCCAGCCCGGTAAACCCAGCGCATTGGCGTCGTAGCGAATGCGCAGAATGCCGGCTTTGGCATCGACACTGATTCTGGGCGCGGCGCCCAGTTTTTCGCCGGTCTGCACCGCGTCGGCGCCACGCGCATTAAACACGGCGTTGCCCCAGCCAAACAGGAAATGACCCAACTGCCAGTTTTTTTGGCCCGGCATCACGGTATTCAGACCCGGCAATGCGGTGGCGGCCGGCAGCTCTTTCGCCGCCGGCAGATGAAAGAAAATAGCAAAGTGCACATTATCAAAGCCATTGGGCGGCGCCCAGAACTGGCTGACTTGCGCCATTTTCAGCTCCAGCTCCAGCACTGCGCCGCCGGCCTTGGCGGTTAAGCCCAGCATATCGAGCTGACGCTGCGACTGCTCCTGCTGCGGCTGGCGGTATTGACCATCCGGGCCTTTGTCGTCACCGGCCGGATCAGCCACAGTAGCCTGCCACTGCGCTTGGCTGACATTTGTCTGATAAGACCAGGCCTCACTTAAGGCGCCGGTCGCCGGTTCATACAGCCGCAAACTCTGCCGGCTGCTGCCAAGGTCGCGCACCGGCAGGGTAAAACGGAACTGCCCTTTGGCATCAGCCTGCACCGCCGCCAGCCGATCGAGCTGTCCATTAAGCACCGGCAATACCTGCTGACCGGCGGTTGCGCCAGATCCTGTCAGCACGATGTCGTGCGTCAGCGTTGTGTCCGGCGGCGCATTCAGCTGCAAGCTGGCAGCGGGCGCTGTGCCTCCCTGCGACGCTGGCGCTGTCTTGCCCGGTTTGTGATTTGATGGCTTGAGCACCAGCACCGCACGCGCCGGTAAAGTCAGCGTCAGCCGGCCCGCAGCATCTGAGCGCAACTGAGCGGCAAAACCAGCTTCCGGCGTTTGCCAGAGCAGTTCAGCGCCGGTCGCGTCCAGCGGCAACGCCGCCAGCAAACGGGGACTATCGGCGGTATTGAGGATCACCAGCGCGCGCTCATCGGCTGATGTCATCTGATAAGCCAGAATGCCCGGCGCGTCAGCCTGCGCCTGCAGCAACTGCCAGTCGCCGCGGCTGAACACTTTGTTTGCGCGGCGCAGCGCCGTCAGGCTCTGAATATGGCGGTACATCGGATGGGCCGTATCAAAAGCATCTTTGCCGGCGCCCCAACCCCCTTGAAACATCGCTTGCCGGCTTTCAGCCAGCAACTGTTCATCCCCCTGATAAATCACCGGAATGCCAGGAATGGTCAGCATCAGCGCATAAGCCTGCAAAAACGCCGCCGGGCTGCCAGCCGCCAGAAAACGTTTGGTGTCGTGGTTATTGAGGAAAGTCGGCAGCAAGTGCGGCTGAGCAAATAAGCGGACATGCTGCTCCAGCCGGTAAGCCAGCTGAGCCGGTGGCAAACCTTCTGCCAGCACTTTATTGAGTTCAAAATGCAGCGGGAAAGCGATGACGGAATTGAGCAAAGGGTCTTGCTCAGTGCCGAGAAAAGTCAGTAGTTTGCGCTCACCTTCATTGCTAAACGGAGCGGACGGCTCAAACACTTCCCCAAATGCCAGAAAATGTTGTTTGCCCAGCGCTTTGGCTTTGGCAAAAATGCCATCCGGCGCATGCAGAAAATCGCGCCAGAAATCATGCTCGACATATTTGGCGGTATCGATACGGTAGGCGTCCACGCCGGCCAGCTCCAGCCAGTCGCGGTAACTTTGTTTCAGCACCTGTCGCACCTGCGGGTTGCTGGTGTTGAGGTCGGCCAGCTGGCCAACCTGATAGGTGAATTCCTGCTGTTGATTGGTGCCATCCTGCACCGGCGGCGTCCAGTGATAGACAGCGGCTTTGGCATGGGCCGGATCCAACCGGTTGATCAGGTCAAACGGCGGTTGCGACGGCGCCGGTTGTCGACTGCCAGCTTTTTCATAGAGCACAAAATTACGGGCCGTGTCGCGCGCATCATAAGGCCCCTGATAACCGAAAAAATTACCGGTGTGATTGAGCACAATGTCCTGCACCAGATACATACCGCGACCGTGCAGGTCGCGCGATAACGCCTGATAGTCGGCCAATGTGCCCAGATGCGGGTCAATTTTGCTGAAATCCGTCGCCCAATAACCGTGATAACCGGCATACTGCACCTGCGCGCTCCACCACTGATTCAGCACCGGCGGCGTCAGCCATAACGTGGTAGCACCAAGCCCCTGAATATAATCAAGTTTGCTGCGCACGCCAGCCAAATCACCGCCATTAAAATGACTGGCTTTAGCCGGATTGTATTCGCCGGCGCCCTGGTCATTGTTGCTGGGGTCACCATCGGCAAAGCGGTCGGTCAGCACAAAATAAATGATCTGATCGCGCCAGTCCGGCGAAGGCACCTGCAAAGGCCCCGCAGTCTTCGCCGCGGCTATGGCCGGCATACCGGCAAGACTGGCGGCCAGCAAGCCGGTCTGAAATTTCATGCGCATCTGTGACTCCCCGAAAATGCGCCTTCAGCGCAGGCAACTGTCAATAAACTGCTGATGAGTCGGCAGCCGCTGCACCGTCACCTGCATAATGGCCTTGAGATTGTCCATCAGCTCTTTCAGCTGGCTGGTGCTGAGTGCCTCCACCATGGGATGGAAATCCCGTGGCAACACGCCCTGCCCCAGCATCACCTGCTGCCAGGCAATTTCGGTGAACAAGTCGTCTTGTTCGCGAAACACCCGGCCCGACTGGCGGAACAATTCCATTTTGCGCGCCAGGCTGGCCGGGATGTCCATCCGGGCACAATCCAGCCAGTATTGGCTGTCGGTACGCGCATTAAGCTTGTAATGCAGGATGATGAAATCGCGGATCTGCTCAAATTCCAGCTGCGACTGGCGGTTGTATTCGTCGCGGTCTGCCGCGCAAATGCCGTGATTGGGGAAAAATTTAATCAGCCGCAGCACCCCGGACTGGATCAGATGAATACTGGTCGATTCCAGCGGCTCCAGAAAGCCACTCGACAGGCCAATACTGACCACATTGCGGTGCCACTGTTTCAGCCGCCGGCCGGTGCGAAACGAGATTTTCCGCGGCTCGGCCAAAGGCTCGCCATCGAGATTGGCCAGCAAGGTCGCTTTGGCTTCCTCGTCACTGCAATATTTGGAGGAATAGACAAAACCGTTACCAATGCGGTGCTGCAGCGGGATGCGCCACTGCCAGCCTTTGGCGTGTGCGATGGCTTTGGTATAAGGCGTGATGGGGTCGACGGAGCTGCACGGCACGGCCAGCGCGCTGTCGGCGGGCAGCCAGTGGCTCCAGTCGTCAAAACCGGTATTGAGCGTTTTGCCAATCAGCAGTGCGTGCAGGCCGCTGCAATCGATAAACAGGTCGCCGGCGACTTCAGTTCCATCCGCCAGTAACAGGCTGGCGACGTCGCCATTGTCTGGTTTTAACCGGACCTGCTGCACTTTGCCTTCCATCCGTGTGACGCCAAGCCCTTCGCTGAAACGGCGTAAAAACTGCGCATACAAGCCGGCGTCGAAATGATACGCATAAGAAAGACCGGGTAAATTCACCCCTTCAATCCGGTCCAGCCTGCCAAACTTGTGCTGCCTGGCCGCCTGATAAGCCAGCGAGAAATCCCAGTAGTCGTAACCCATACCCAGCTGCTGGCTCTTCAGCCAGAAGTGATGGAAGCTGCAAAACGGAAACTCTTTGCCAATGCTGCCAAATGCATGCATGTAGCTGTCACCAAGCGCGCCCCAGTGTTCAAACTGAATGCCCAGTTTGATCGTGGCCTTGGTTTCGCGGATAAAAGCCGGCTCGTTGATGCCAAGCGCCGCATTAAACTGCTGGATGGACGGGATCGTCGCTTCACCAACGCCAACGATGCCAATTTCGTCTGACTCCACCAGTGTCAGGCGGACCGACTTACCCAATAATTTGACGAGCAGCGAGGCCGTGATCCAGCCGGCCGTGCCGCCGCCAAGGATCACCACTTCTTTGACTTGTTGTTCCTGTTGCATTCTGGTTCCTGCCTGTAAAGGTTCGGCTTGCTGACCTGTCGCAGGCCAACACCGCGGCCATTGTCGCTGTGCAACGACAGCAGATGCCGAACATAAAACATATCCCCACAACGAATAAAAAAGCCCCGGCGAACCAGGGCTTTCTAAAGTACAGCGCTTACAGTTTGTAGCTGAAGCCTAACAGGAAGGTGCTGCCGTAATCCTGGTAATCGCGGATCTTCAGATCAGAGCCCTGAGTCGAAACAAACGGCTCTTTGCCTAAGTTCTGACCTTGCAGGAAAATCGACAGGCCATCGAGGTCAGTGAAACCGGCTTCACCGAAATCAAAGCCCAACTGCGCATCGATAATGGTCTCGCCTTTGATGTCGACTTGCTCAGTATTGAAACCAATACCGTAGACATCGCCTTTGAAACTGCTGCGTTTACGGGCACTGACCCGCGCCTGGAAGCCGCTGTTTTCATAATAGGCGGTCAGTGACTGGATCTCTTTGGACAGACCCGGCAGTTGATAGTCTTTCCGGTTTTGATCCTGAATACTCTGCGACACTTTGGTGTAGCTGGCAATCACACCAAAACCATTCAGCGCATCGCTAAACAT
>CBINNO010000026.1:0-31712 GCA_966252055.1 uncultured Rheinheimera sp.
CATAGATTGCATCTGGATCATCTTAGTGCTCCGCTATTCCACTACTATTACCCTCTCGGGTAATCATGCTTTTTTAAGTTCAATACCCCCAGGAAAAGGGCGCGTGATTATAACAGCCCTTTTACCAAAGTGGTAGCTCAAAATAAAAGCGGCCCAAAAAAGGGCCGCTTTTTTTTCGTTCAATTCCGATGAGGAATTAAGACGCTGATTCCACTACCGCTACCAGAGTCCAGGACTTGGTTTTAGAAAGAGGACGGCATTCGCGAATAGTCACGATATCGCCTTCTTTACATACGTTAGCTTCGTCATGTACGTGCAGCTTGGTAGTGCGCGTAATGAATTTCCCATAGATTGGGTGCTTCACGTGACGCTCGATAGCAACAGTGATGGACTTGTCCATTTTGTTGCTGATCACTTTACCTTGCAGAGTACGGGTATTAGTTTCGCTCATTACGCACCTGCCTTCTCAGCTAAGATAGTCTTCACACGCGCGATATCGCGGCGCACAGATTTCAGCAAATGAGTCTGAGCTAACTGACCTGTGGCCGATTGCATGCGCAGATTGAACTGCTCACGTAACAGACCCAGTAATTCAGCGTTTAACTCTTCTACGCTTTTTGCTTTCAGTTCGCTGGCTTTCATCACAATACCGTCCGCGTTACAAAGGTTGTCTTAAATGGAAGTTTGGCTGAAGCCAATGCAAATGCATGACGAGCCAGTTCTTCCGACACACCGTCCATTTCGTACAGGACTTTGCCAGGTTTAATCTGGCATACCCAGTACTCGACGCTACCTTTACCACTACCCATACGAACTTCGAGTGGTTTCTCCGTCATTGGCTTGTCTGGGAACACACGGATCCAGATTTTACCAACACGGCGAACGGCACGAGTCATGGCACGACGTGCAGATTCGATTTGACGTGAAGTCATTTGACCACGTTCAGTTGCTTTCAGTGCATAGGTCCCGAAGCTTACTTTATCGCCTACCAGCGCTAAACCACGGTTACGACCTTTGTGCACTTTACGGAATTTAGTACGTTTTGGTTGCAACATCGCTCAATACTCCTACTTAGCCTTACGTGGTGCCGGCTTTTTCGGCGCCTTAGGCTGTTTGTCGTTGTTGGCGTTATTGTTGTTGGCCAGTGGTAAACCACCCAGGATCTCGCCTTTGAAGATCCAAACCTTAACACCAATGATACCGTAAGTAGTCAGCGCTTCTGATGTTGAGTAGTCGATATCAGCACGCAGAGTGTGCAGAGGCACGCGGCCTTCACGGTACCACTCGTCACGGGCGATTTCTGCACCACCTAAACGGCCAGAAACCTGAACTTTGATACCTTTAGCGCCTAAACGCATTGCGTTCTGTACCGCACGCTTCATCGCGCGACGGAACATAACACGGCGTTCCAGCTGGCTACTGATTGAATCAGCAACTAACTTGGCATCCAGTTCTGGCTTACGGATTTCAGAGATATTGATCTGTGCAGGCACGCCAGCGATAGTCGCGACAGCTTTGCGCAGTTTCTCTACGTCTTCACCTTTTTTACCGATGATCACGCCTGGACGAGCAGTGTGGATAGTCACACGGATGCTCTTCGCTGGACGCTCGATATCGATCCGGCTTACTGAAGCGGCTTTCAGTTCTTTTGTCAGATACTGACGAACTTTAAAGTCGCCAACCAGGAAATCCGGGAAGTCTTTTGTATTCGCGTACCAGGTTGAGCTCCAAGGCTTGGTGATACCTAGGCGAATACCATTAGGATGTACTTTCTGTCCCATTTCTCACTCCTAGTTATCAGCAACAATCACAGTGATGTGACTGGTACGCTTGACGATACGATCGGCACGGCCTTTAGCGCGTGGCTTGATCCGCTTCATCGACGGACCTTCGTCAACAAACACAGTTTTCACTTTCAGTGCGTCGATATCGGCGCCTTCGTTGTGCTCTGCGTTCGCAATGGCTGATAAAAGAACCTTTTTAACCAGTACAGCGGCCTTTTTCGGGCTGTAGGTTAAAATATCCAACGCCTTACCAACTGTCAGACCGCGGATCTGGTCAGCGACCAGACGTGTTTTCTGAGCAGATGAACGGGCAAACTTATGTTTTGCTAATGCTTGCATTTAGTTACCCCTTAGCGTTTCTTGGCCTTTTTGTCGGCTGCATGACCACGGTAAGTACGAGTTGGTGAAAACTCACCTAACTTGTGACCAACCATCTCTTCTGAGACTAATACTGGTACATGTTGACGACCATTATGGACAGCGATGGTCAAACCGATCATTTGTGGAATGATCATTGAACGACGGCTCCAAGTTTTAATTGGCTTCTTGTCGCCGCTTTCCAACGCTTTCTCTACCTTCTTCAGCAAGTGAAGGTCAATAAATGGACCTTTCTTGAGAGAACGTGGCATGGCAATTCCTCACATTAAATTATTTGTCACGGCGACGGACAATAAACTTGTCAGTCCGCTTGTTAGAACGGGTTTTGTAACCTTTGGTTGGAACACCCCATGGTGTAACCGGGTGACGGCCACCAGAAGTTTTACCTTCACCACCACCGTGCGGGTGGTCTACCGGGTTCATTACAACACCACGAACTGTCGGACGTACACCGCGCCAGCGCATAGCACCTGCTTTACCGTATTGACGCAGCATGTGTTCGGCGTTGCCGATTTCACCGATGGTCGCACGGCAATCAGCCAGTACTTTACGCATTTCACCACTGCGCAGACGCAGAGTGACATAAGCACCGTCACGCGCCAGAATCTGAGCAAATGCACCTGCTGAACGCATCAGCTGGCCGCCTTTACCTGGCTTCATTTCGATGTTGTGAACGATCTGACCAACAGGGATGTTACGCAGTGGCATGGTGTTGCCCGATTTGATCGGAGCATCAGCGCCTGACTGCACGACATCACCGGCTTTCATGCCTTTGGCTGCCAGAATGTAACGACGCTCGCCGTCTGCGTACAACACCAGAGCGATGTTTGCAGTACGGTTTGGATCGTATTCCAGACGCTCAACTTTGGCCGGGATACCATCTTTATTACGCTTGAAGTCAACCAGACGGTAATGCTGTTTATGGCCACCACCGATGTGACGAGTCGTAATACGACCGTGGTTGTTACGACCACCAGTCTTCGTGTTTTTTTCCAGCAAAGGTGCATATGGTGCGCCTTTGTGCAGGTCTGGGTTGACCACTTTTAAGACGTGGCGACGACCTGGTGACGTAGGTTTACACTTAACAAGTGCCATTTCCTAACTCCTCTAATTACTCAGCGCCGCCAACGAAGTCGAGCTGACTGCCTTCTTTAAGAGTCACGTAAGCTTTTTTCCAATCGCTACGCTGGCCAACACGCACACCAGTACGCTTGGTCTTACCCTTAACGTTAACAGTGCGAACACCTACCACTTCCACTTCGAACAGTTTCTGTACGGCAGCTTTGATGTCTGCTTTAGTGGCGGTAGTTGCTACCTTGAACACGACTGTGTTGTTGGTTTCTGCCGCGATCGTGCTCTTTTCCGAGACGTGCGGAGCCAGAATGACCTTCAGTAAACGTTCTTCACGGATCATGCTAACATCTCCTCGATTTGTTTAACTGCAGCAGCAGTCATCAACACTTTGTCGAAGGCGATCAGGCTGACTGGGTCGATACCGTGAACATCACGCACGTCAACCTTGTACAGGTTGCGGGCTGATAAGAACAGGTTCTCGTCAACTTCTTCTGTCACGATCAGAACATCTTTCAGTTCCATCGCTTTCAGCTTGGCAGCCAGTTCTTTCGTCTTTGGAGTTTCAACGCCGAAGCTTTCAACTACCAACAGACGGTCCTGACGTACCAGCTCAGATAAGATGCTCATGATGGCGCCACGATACATCTTACGGTTAACTTTTTGGCTGTGATCTTGTGGCTTAGCCGCAAACGTCACACCACCGCCACGCCAGATTGGGCTGCGGATTGTACCAGCGCGCGCGCGGCCAGTACCTTTTTGGCGCCATGGCTTCTTGCCGCCACCGCGTACTTCTGAACGGGTCAGTTGAGCACGAGTACCCTGACGGGCACCAGCTGCGTACGCAACTACTACCTGGTGTACCAGAGCTTCATTGAACTCACGTCCAAAGGTAGCTTCGGAAACTTCAAGAACGCCTTTAGCGTCTCTTAATGCTAATTCCATCACTCATCTCCTCCAGACGTTAGGCTTTAACCGCTGGTTTAACAATCACATCACCACCGATAGCACCAGGCACAGCGCCTTTCACTAACAGGATGTTGCGAGCTGCGTCAACACGTACAACTTCCAGTGACTGGACAGTTACACGCTCAGCACCCAGATGACCGGCCATTTTCTTACCTTTGAATACTTTACCTGGTGATTGGTTTTGACCAATTGAACCTGGTACACGGTGAGACAGTGAGTTACCGTGGGTAGCATCCTGGGTACGGAAATTCCAGCGCTTAACAGTACCGGCAAAACCTTTACCTTTTGATGTGCCAGTGACATCAACTTTTTTCGTCTCTGCGAAAACTTCAACAGTAATCTCGCTGCCGACTTTCAGGTCAGCACCTTCGTCAGCTTGCAGGCGGAATTCCCACAGGCCACGACCGGCTTCAACACCAGCTTTCGCGAAATGACCAGCTTCTGGTTTGTTCAGGCGAGAAGCCTTCACAGCACCAGCTGTCACTTGCAGTGCGTTATAGCCGTCAGTCTCTACAGTCTTGACAGCAGTAACACGGTTTGGTGTTGCTTCGATTACGGTTACTGGAATTGAAACGCCATCTTCAGTGAAGATGCGGGTCATTCCCACTTTACGACCGACTAATCCGATAGCCATTTCCTAAACCTCTCTTAAACCTGTCCGATTAGCCCAGGCTGATTTGAACGTCTACGCCAGCAGGCAGATCTAAACGCATCAGAGCGTCAACAGTCTTTTCAGTTGGCTCAACGATGTCGATTAAACGCTTGTGGGTACGGATTTCGTACTGATCACGTGCATCTTTGTTGACGTGAGGAGAAATCAGTACAGTAAAACGTTCCTGGCGAGTCGGCAGTGGGATTGGACCACGAACCTGTGCGCCCGTACGCTTAGCTGTGTCAACGATTTCCATGGTTGACTGATCGATCAGACGGTGATCGAACGCTTTCAGACGGATGCGAATCCTTTGATTACTCATAAATCAAAGCCTCAAAGAGCATAAAGAGCAAAAATAAACAAGGGCAGTCATATCCCGTACGGGAAGACGCCTTTGCACCATGTTACATTGACCTTCCAATTGAAGGTCCTGTTGTACGCTGATACACGACACTGCAATCTATGCTGCAGCTGTTTGTATCCAGCGCCAGCCTGACAAAGTCAGAGCTGGACGCGCATTATACTGAACTGTCAGCCAAACACAAGGGGCTGTGTTGTTTTTAACCAATCAGCACATTCAGTTCGCCTTTCGACAAGACACCACGAGCCCTCACTTGTGGAGACGGACGTCAGATCAGTGACTGTTCTATTGGCGTAACTGTCCGCTGCAGGACTTCGAGGTAACCAAATGCTTTGGGCAGCAACCGGTTGAAGTAGAATTCAGCAGTCTGTCGCTTCGCGGCAATAAAGTCATCTCCTTCTGCGCAGCACTCGATGACATGCAGCGTCTTGTTCCAAATATGACCATATAGCAAGTATCCGGTCAGGTCGAGTAAGTCGCAGGCATGTGCCTGCAGTAAGGCTGACAGCTGTTCGCCCTGCCCAGCAAGATGTTGCAGCAATTGCTGATACTGAGCCAGCACTTGTGACAGTGTTGGCTGCGGCCTGGCAGCCAGACCAGCTGCAATGTCCTGCAACACTGCTTTAATTGCCTCACCACCACCAGCAAATAGTTTCCGGCCGGCAAAGTCCAGCGCCTGAATACCATTTGTGCCTTCGTAGATCTGGGCTATCCGAATATCACGTACCCATTGCTCCATTCCCCATTCGCGGATGTAACCATGGCCGCCAAAAATTTGCTGTGACATGACACAACTGTCAAAACCGCGGTCGGTCAGAAAAGCCTTCGTCACCGGTGTCAGTAAGTTCGCAATCGCCAGTGCCTGCTCGTCGCCGGCGAACTTAGCCTTGTCTAACTGATGCGCGACATACACAGCAAAACTGCGACCGGCCTCGGTCAGCGCCTTGGCGGTCAGCAGCATACGTTGCACATCTGGATGACGGATAATTGGCTCAGCTTTATTCGCATCTGCAGTCACTGTCCGGCCTTGCAGCCTGTCCAACGCATATGCCCGCGCATTCTGAAACGCCCGTTCAGCCGCACCAACACCTTGACTTCCCATGGCCAGCCGTTCGTAATTCATCATCGTAAACATTGCTGCCAGACCTTTGTTAGGTTCCCCCAACAGATAGCCAGTTGCCCCGTCAAAATTCATCACACAGGTGGCGGAGCCATGGATACCCATTTTGTGTTCCACCGAACCACATTGCAGCTGATTGCGTTGCTCCGTTTTGTTTCCTTCAGCATCAAGCAGGAACTTCGGAACCAAAAACAAAGAGATGCCACGTGAGCCTGCCGGTGCATCCGGCAATTTCGCCAGCACCAGATGCAGGATATTGTCTGTAAGGTCATGCTCGCCGGCTGTGATAAAGATTTTGCTGCCAGTGATGCGGTAACTGCCATCCTGTTGCGGCAACGCCTGCGTCCGCATAATACCCAGGTCGGAGCCGGCATGGGCCTCAGTCAGACACATGGTAGCCGACCACTCGCCTGAGTACAGTTTGGGCAACACCTGCGACTTTGTGACCTCATCGGCATACTGCAGCAAGGTGACACAAGCTCCCGCTGTCAAACCTGAGTAAAGCGAAAAAGCAATATCTGCGCTGCACATCATTTCTTCATACAGAGTTCCGAGTGATTTGGGCATCCCCATGCCACCAAACTCAGGATCACCGGATAGCGCAGTCCAGCCCCCTTCACAGAGTTGTTGATAGATTGCTTTATAATGCTGCGGAGTCGTCACAACACCATCCTGCCAATGGACGCCTTGCAGGTCCGCTAAGTGCGCTTTTGGTGCGATCAGTTCTGCAGTAAGTTTGCCAGCCTCTTCCAGAATCGCTGCTGCGGTATCTGCTTCAATCCGCTCCTGCAGAACCGGATTTTGCTGCCAGAACTGCTGAACTTGCCACAGGGTAAACAGGTTAAAACGCATATCGGCTAACGGGGCGTTGTAAATACTCACGGCGAATCTCCATCTGGTACGATGAGTCATTTCTAACAGAAAGTGGCACTGAATTCAAACATGCGTTTGAACCTCCAGGCAGATAAAGCTTAGCCTGTTTCAGCTGGTGCAACTGATGTCTTGCTGTAATTGGACCTAAGAGCAAAGCGGAGGTGTTTGTTCTGGACAGATATGCGGTTACAGAAGGGCTTTTATTAGGCAGTAAAAAACAAAAAGGGCTCCAGAGGAGCCCTTTTCAGATGCTGACTGATTAAGCCAGGATCTTCGCTACTACGCCCGCACCTACTGTACGACCGCCTTCACGGATCGCGAAACGCAGACCTTCGTCCATCGCGATTGGGTTGATAAGCTCTACCACAAACTTCAGGTTGTCGCCTGGCATTACCATCTCTACGCCTTCTGGCAGCTCTACTGCGCCAGTCACGTCAGTTGTACGGAAGTAGAACTGTGGACGGTAACCTTTGAAGAATGGCGTGTGACGACCACCTTCTTCTTTCGACAGTACGTACACTTCACCTTCAAACTTCGTGTGTGGCTTGATTGAGCCTGGCTTCGCCAGTACCTGACCACGTTCTACGTCTTCACGCTTAGTACCACGCAGCAGCGCACCGATGTTCTCACCTGCACGACCTTCGTCCAGCAGCTTACGGAACATCTCTACACCAGTACAAGTCGTCGTCACTGTCTCTTTCAGACCTACGATTTCTACTGACTCACCTACTTTGATGATGCCTTGCTCAACACGGCCTGTTACTACTGTACCACGACCAGCAATTGAGAATACGTCTTCGATTGGCATGATGAATGCCTTATCAATCGCACGAACTGGCTCTGGAATGTATGTATCCAGTGCATTGCCCAGTTCAATGATTTTCTTTTCCCACTCTGCATCGCCTTCCAGGCCTTTCAGCGCTGAACCACGGATAACCGGCAGGTCATCACCTGGGAAATCGTAGTCTGACAGAAGCTCACGCACTTCCATCTCTACCAGCTCCAACAGCTCTTCGTCATCGACCATGTCACACTTGTTCATGAACACGATGATGTAAGGAACGCCTACCTGGCGAGACAGCAGGATGTGCTCACGCGTCTGTGGCATTGGGCCGTCAGTCGCTGCAACTACCAGAATAGCGCCGTCCATCTGAGCAGCACCTGTGATCATGTTTTTCACATAGTCAGCGTGGCCTGGGCAGTCTACGTGCGCGTAGTGGCGAGTTGGTGTGTCGTATTCAACGTGAGAAGTGTTGATCGTGATACCACGAGCTTTCTCTTCTGGCGCTTTGTCGATTTGATCGAAAGCGAAAGCCTGACCGCCGTAGTGCTTAGCCAGTACGTTGGTGATAGCTGCAGTCAGAGTAGTTTTACCGTGGTCAACGTGGCCGATTGTACCTACGTTTACGTGCGGTTTGACGCGTTCAAATTTAGCCTTAGCCATTTCAATTACCTTCTGTTAAAGGCCTGCCTTCTGACAGGCCGACAAAGTTATTATTCAGCAGTACTGCGAGCTGCGATGATCGCTTCAGTCACATTGTTTGGCGCTTCCATATACTTCAATGGTTCCATCGAGTAAGAAGCACGGCCTTGCGTCAAAGAACGCATAGAAGTCGCGTAACCAAACATTTCGGACAGTGGTACCTGGGCGTCAACAATTTTGATACCGCCTGGGGCATCATCCATACCGTTGATAATACCGCGACGACGGTTTAAGTCACCAACGATATCACCCATAAAGTCTTCTGGCGTCACAACTTCAACTTTCATGATTGGTTCCAGCAGGACAGGTTTGGCCTGCAGAGCACCTTTCTTGAAACCCATTGAAGCGGCGATCTTGAACGCCATCTCGTTTGAATCAACGTCATGATAGGAACCATCAAAGACAGTCACTTTGACATCAATTACCGGATAGCCAGCCAGGATACCGTTCTTCATCTGTTCCTGAATGCCTTTGTCGATCGCCGGAATGTATTCTTTTGGAATCACCCCACCAACTACGGCGTTCACGAATTCGTAACCAGCACCTTCTTCCTTTGGCTCAATTTTGAGCCAGCAGTGACCGAACTGACCACGACCACCCGACTGACGAACGAACTTCCCTTCAACTTCAGTGACACCACGCACGGT
Organism: uncultured Rheinheimera sp.; assembly: GCA_966252055.1. GTDB lineage: Bacteria > Pseudomonadota > Gammaproteobacteria > Enterobacterales > Alteromonadaceae > Pararheinheimera. The sequence goes on from CBINNO010000026.1 coordinate 9,339, forward strand.
TTCACGGTAGGCCACTTGTGGTTTACCCACGTTGGCTTCAACCTTGAACTCCCGTTTCATGCGGTCCACGATAATCTCGAGGTGAAGCTCACCCATACCAGAGATAATAGTCTGGCCGGTCTCTTCATCAGTGTGGACCCGGAATGATGGATCTTCGGCTGCCAGCTTACTGAGCGCAACCCCCATCTTTTCCTGATCCGCCTTGGTTTTTGGTTCTACCGCGACCGAAATAACCGGTTCCGGGAATTCCATCCGCTCAAGGATAATCACGTGGTCCTGATCACACAGCGTGTCGCCGGTTGTCGTGTCTTTCAGACCAATGGCTGCCGCGATGTCACCAGCGCGGACCTCTTTGATCTCTTCACGGCTGTTGGCGTGCATCTGCACGATACGGCCAATCCGCTCTTTCTTTTCTTTCACAGAGTTATAAACAGATGAACCTGCTTCAACTACTCCGGAATAGACACGGAAGAACGTCAAGGTACCGACGAATGGGTCAGTAGCGATTTTAAACGCCAGCGCAGAGAACGGTTCATCATCTGATGAATGCCGTTCGTCTTCTGTCTCGTCTTCTTTAATACCCTTAATTGCTTTCACTTCAGTCGGTGAAGGCAGGTAATAAATGACGTTGTCCAGAACAGCCTGAACGCCTTTATTCTTGAAAGCAGAACCACACATAACCAGCACAACTTCGTTGCGCAGGGTCAGGTCGCGCAGCGCCTGACGCAGTTCTTCTTCGCTGAACTCGCCACCTTCCAGGTAACGTTCCATCAACTCTTCACTGGCTTCAGCCGCAGCTTCGACCAGGTTCTGGCGCCACTCTTCGCACTGTTCAACCATATCTTCTGGGATAGGGTCGTAAGTGAAAGTCATCCCCTGATCAGCTTCATTCCAGTTAATGGCCTTCATCTTGATCAGGTCAATGACACCTTTAAAGTTTTCTTCAGCGCCGATTGGCAGCTGAATAGGAACGATCCGTGAATTCAGACGATCGTTAGCTTGCTTCACAACTCGCAAGAAGTCCGCACCAGTGCGGTCCATCTTGTTGACGAAAATCATCCGAGGAACTTCGTACTTGTTCGCCTGGCGCCATACCGTTTCAGTTTGAGGCTGAACACCGGAAGAGCCACACAATACAACCACGGCACCATCCAGGACACGCAAAGAACGCTCTACTTCAATTGTAAAGTCGACGTGCCCCGGGGTATCGATCAGGTTGATACGGTGCTGTTCGAACTGTTGCTGCATCCCTGACCAAAAGGCTGTGGTTGCGGCAGACGTGATAGTGATACCACGTTCCTGTTCTTGTTCCATCCAGTCCATCGTGGCGGCGCCATCATGGACTTCACCGATTTTGTGCGAACGGCCTGTATAAAACAGGACACGTTCAGACGTTGTGGTTTTACCAGCATCTACGTGCGCACAAATACCGATATTCCGGTAGCGCTCAATAGGAGTTGTACGGGCCACAATAAAGTCCTCTTAAGAAAGGTACAATTACCAGCGGAAGTGAGCGAAAGCTTTGTTCGCTTCAGCCATGCGGTGCACGTCTTCACGCTTCTTAACGGCAGAACCTTTATTCTCAACGGCATCCAGCATCTCACCAGCCAGACGCTGAGCCATTGATTTCTCACCACGTTTACGGGCCGCTTCAACCAACCAACGCATTGCTAACGCATTGCGACGAACCGGGCGAACTTCACATGGCACCTGATAAGTAGAACCACCCACGCGGCGTGATTTTACTTCGACTGTTGGGCGGATGTTGTCCAGCGCAACTTCAAAGATGTCCAGTTCAGCTTTTTTCGATTTCGCAGCAGCGATGTCTAATGCGCCGTATACGATTGATTCAGCGATTGATTTTTTACCGTCGATCATTACGACGTTTACGAATTTGGCCAGCAGCTCACTTCCGAATTTTGGATCTGGAAGGATTTTACGTTGACCGATGACGCGTCTTCTTGGCATTCGAAACTCCGATTGCTTCAGGTGATTCCAAAACTTTTTATTACAACAATAAAAAGGTTACTTAGTTTGGCCTTACTAACGGAGTACCGTTACTTCTTAGGCCGTTTAGCGCCGTACTTAGAACGGCCTTGCTTACGATCTTTGACGCCTGCGCAGTCCAAAGTACCGCGGATGGTGTGATAACGCACACCTGGCAGGTCTTTAACACGACCGCCACGGATCAGCACAACACTGTGCTCTTGCAGGTTGTGACCTTCACCACCGATGTATGAAGTAACTTCAAAACCGTTGGTCAGACGCACACGACATACTTTACGCAGCGCTGAGTTTGGCTTCTTAGGGGTGGTGGTGTATACGCGGGTACAAACACCACGCTTTTGTGGGCAAGCTTCAAGCGCAGGTACAGTGCTCTTGTAGAACACCTGCGCACGTGGCTTACGCACGAGCTGGTTGATTGTTGCCATTAAATACTCCTGGTTATATATAAAAACCCAATAAACGTGTGATTTTGCCCCAAGAAATGGGGCCGCGGAATTCTACTGGTCAAGTTTCGAGCTGTCAAGAAAGAAAAAGCCCGCGGCATCAGAGATACCGCGGGCTTTCATCAGCTCTGCAGCTGCCAATCAGCGCTTATTCGTCGCTGCCTGACAGGTCCATGTTCAGCGCATCGGTCAGCGCTTGTTCTGCCACTTCGGCGCTCATTGCTGGTTCAGCAACTTCACCGTTGGCCAGACGTGTACGCTGACGAGTCCGGTTCTGATGGTACGCAAAACCGGTACCCGCCGGGATCAGACGACCAACAATCACGTTTTCTTTCAGACCACGCAGTTCATCCGTTTTGCCGCCTACTGCTGCTTCTGTCAGCACCCGCGTTGTTTCCTGGAACGAAGCGGCTGAGATGAAGGAGTCTGTCGACAACGACGCTTTGGTGATACCCAGCAAGCTGCGCTCGTACTTGGCCGGGATCTTCCCTGCCGCTTCCAGCTCAGCGTTAGCGATATTCACCCGTGACACTTCAGCCTGTTCGCCTTCCAGGAACTCGCTGTCGCCCGGATGCAGGATCACGCACTTACGCAGCATCTGACGAATAATGGTCTCGATGTGCTTATCGTTGATTTTTACACCCTGCAGACGGTAAACGTCCTGGACTTCATTGACGATGTAGCTGGCCACATGGTGAATACCACGCAGACGCAGGATATCGTGCGGCGACTCAGGACCTTCAGAGATCACTTCGCCTTTTTCAATGCGCTCGCCTTCGAACACGTTGACCTGACGCCACTTCGGAATCATCTCTTCATGAGAATCACCTTGTTCCGGCGTGATGATCAGACGGCGCTTGCCTTTGGTCTCTTTACCGAAGCTGATAACACCAGAAATTTCCGCCAGAATGGCTGGATCTTTTGGCTTACGTGCTTCGAACAAGTCGGCAACGCGCGGCAGACCACCGGTGATGTCGCGAGTCTTCGAACCTTCCTGCGGAATACGCGCCAGAACAGTACCCGGAGAAACTTTCTGACCATCGGTGATTTCGATGGTGGTGAAGCTTGGCAGGCGGATTTCCTGCAGCGCACCGTCGTCCATTTCCAGGATCAGTTTCGGCTCTTTCGCGTTGACCTTCGACAGGTCTTTCACCACAGTCCGGCTTAAGCCCGTCAGGTCATCCTGCTGAACTTCAGTGTTGCTGTCGTCGACATCGCTGAACGAAACCTTGGCACCACGCTCAACAATGATTGGGTGTGAGTGCGGATCCCAGTTCGCCACGATTTGGCCAGCGGTTACTGCGGCATTGTCATCTGTCGTCAGGACAGAACCATACGGCAGTTTGTAACGCTCTTTCTCACGGCCATGTTCATCAAACACCGTCACTTCAGCTGAACGCGAAGTAATGACGATCTTGTTGTCGGTGTTACGGACAAACTTGGCATTGTGCAGTTTCAGAATACCGGCGTTTTTCACCTGAACACTGTTTTCTGCAGAAGCCCGTGATGCCGCACCACCGATGTGGAATGTCCGCATCGTCAGCTGAGTACCTGGTTCACCGATTGACTGTGCTGCGATAACACCGATCGCTTCACCGCTGTTAATCAGGTGACCACGTGCCAGATCGCGACCGTAACACTTGGCACAAACACCAAAGTTGGTCTTACAGGTAATGACCGAACGCACGTAAACTTCGTCGACTGAATGACTTTCGATGAGGTCACACAGTTTCTCGTCCAGCATGGTGCCATCTTCAACCAGCACTTCACCAGTGCTTGGCGCAACAACATCACCGATCACCACACGGCCCAGTACACGCTCACGCAGACCTTCCACGACATCACCACCTTCGATCAGTGGTTTCATCATGATGCCTTCTTCTGAACCACAGTCGGATTCAGTGACGACTAAGTCTTGCGCCACATCAACCAGACGACGGGTCAGGTAACCTGAGTTCGCTGTTTTCAGTGCCGTATCGGCCAGACCCTTACGGGCACCGTGAGTAGAAATAAAGTACTGCAGTACGCTTAAGCCTTCACGGAAGTTTGCCGTGATTGGCGTTTCGATGATTGAGCCATCTGGTTTCGCCATCAGACCACGCATACCAGCCAGCTGACGGATCTGAGCCGGCGAGCCCCGTGCGCCTGAGTCGGCCATCATGTACACAGAGTTGAAAGACTGCTGTGCCACTTCTTTACCTTCGCGGTCAACAACCTGCTCTTTTGACAGGTTGTCCATCATCGCTTTTGACAGCGCTTCGTTGGCTGTCGACCAGATGTCGATAACTTTGTTGTACTTTTCACCGGCAGTGACCAGACCCTGTTGGAACTGATCCTGGATCTCGGCAACTTCCGCTTCCGCTGCACCAATGATGTCAACTTTAGCAGCCGGGATCACCATGTCGTCGATACCAACAGACACACCTGACAGCATCGCGTAGTGGAAACCGGTGTACATGATTTGGTCAGCCAGAATAACAGTGTTTTTCAGGCCGATACGACGATATGCACCGTTTAACAGGCGGCTGATCTGCTTTTTACCCATCGCCTGGTTGATGCTGTCAAAAGACAGACCTTCCGGCAGGATAGAGAACAGGATGGCACGGCCAACGGTGGTGTCACGCACTGCTGTGGCAGACGTTTTGCTGCCATCTTCGGCAATGGTCACTTCAGTCAGACGCACTTTCACTTTGGCATGCAGGCTGGCAACGCCGGCGCGGAATGCTTTCTCGGCCTCTTTCGGGCTCTTGAAAATCATGCCTTCGCCTTTGGCATTGATGGCATCACGGGTCATGTAATACAGACCCAAAACAACGTCCTGAGAAGGAACAATGATTGGCTCACCGTTCGCAGGAGACAGTACGTTGTTAGTAGACATCATCAACGCGCGCGCTTCTAACTGGGCTTCCAGTGTCAGCGGCACGTGAACGGCCATCTGGTCACCGTCGAAGTCGGCGTTGTAGGCCGCACACACCAGTGGGTGCAGCTGAATCGCTTTACCTTCAATCAGCACAGGCTCGAACGCCTGGATACCCAGACGGTGCAGTGTTGGTGCGCGGTTCAGCAGGACCGGATGTTCACGGATCACTTCGTCCAGAACGTCCCATACCGCGCCTTCTTCGCGCTCAACCATTTTCTTGGCGGCTTTGATGGTGGTCGCTAAACCACGGGCTTCCAGCTTGCCGTAGATGAACGGTTTGAACAGTTCCAGTGCCATTTTCTTCGGCAGACCACACTGGTGCAGACGCAGAGTTGGACCGACGGTGATGACCGAACGGCCTGAATAGTCTACGCGCTTACCGAGCAGGTTCTGACGGAAACGACCCTGTTTACCTTTGATCATGTCAGCCAGAGACTTCAGCGGACGCTTGTTCGAGCCAGTGATGGCACGACCGCGACGGCCGTTGTCCAGCAGCGCATCGACCGCTTCCTGCAACATCCGTTTTTCGTTACGGACGATGATGTCAGGTGCGGACAGATCTAACAGGCGCTTCAGACGGTTGTTCCGGTTGATCACACGGCGATACAGATCGTTCAGATCTGAAGTCGCAAAACGACCGCCGTCCAGTGGCACCAGCGGACGCAGGTCCGGTGGCAATACTGGCAGCACGGTCATGATCATCCACTCTGGCTTGTTGCCAGAAGTATGGAAAGCTTCCATCAGTTTCAGACGCTTGCTGATTTTCTTCCGCTTGGTCTCTGAATTGATGGTTGGCAGCTCTTCACGCATTTGCTTGATTTCGGTGCCAAGGTCAATACCTTTCAGCAGGTCCAGAATTGCTTCTGCACCCATTTTGGCTTCGAATTCATCACCATGCTCTTCCAGCACATCCAGGTATTCTTCTTCAGTCAGCATCTGACGACGCTCCAGTGAAGTCATACCTGGTTCGGTAACCACATAGCTTTCGAAATACAGCACGCGCTCGATATCCCGCAGCGTCATGTCCAGCAGCAAACCGATACGAGACGGCAGAGATTTTAAGAACCAAATGTGGGCAACCGGACTTGCCAGCTCGATATGGCCCATCCGCTCACGGCGTACTTTAGTCAGCGTGACTTCAACGCCACACTTTTCACAGATCACGCCACGGTGTTTCAGGCGTTTGTACTTACCACACAGACATTCATAGTCTTTCACCGGGCCAAAGATCCGGGCACAGAACAGACCGTCACGCTCTGGTTTAAAAGTACGGTAGTTAATCGTTTCTGGCTTTTTCACTTCGCCGAATGACCAGGAACGGATCATGTCCGGTGAAGACAGGCCGATACGGATCACATCGAACTCTTCAGTTTTTGTTTGCTGTTTCAGAAACTTTAATAAGTCTTTCACTTTACTCTCCTGTCAGAGGTTTAACCGGTACAGAGGGGCGCAAGCGCCCCGACTTTGCTCAGATAGCTGAGCTGAGGGTTATTCCTCTTCCAATTCGATGTTGATACCGAGCGAACGGATTTCTTTCATCAATACGTTGAAAGATTCTGGCATGCCTGGCTCCATGCGGTGGTCGCCATCCACGATGTTCTTATACATCTTGGTCCGGCCATTCACATCGTCAGACTTCACAGTCAACATTTCCTGCAGCGTGTACGCAGCACCGTAAGCTTCCAGTGCCCACACTTCCATCTCACCGAAGCGCTGACCACCGAACTGAGCTTTACCGCCCAGTGGCTGTTGCGTTACCAGACTGTAAGAACCGGTCGAACGGGCGTGCATCTTGTCGTCAACCAAGTGGTTCAGTTTCAGCATGTACATGTAGCCCACAGTCACTTTCCGCTCGAAAGTATTACCGGTACGGCCATCATACAGTGTGATCTGGCCGCTTGATGGCAGGTCACCCAGTTCCAGCAACTGCTTGATTTCGCTTTCTTTGGCGCCATCAAACACTGGCGTGGCAACCGGCAGACCTTTACGCAGGTTCTGCGCCAGACGCTTCACTTCATCATCAGTAAAGCTGTCGATATCCACTTCCTGACGGGATTGACCCAGCGCGTAGGCTTTTTTCAGGAATTCACGGATTTCCGCTACTGCTTTCTGCTCTTTGATCATGCCGTCGATCTTGTCGCCGATACCACGGGCCGCTAAGCCTAAGTGCGTTTCCAGGATCTGACCGATGTTCATCCGCGATGGAACACCCAGCGGGTTCAGCACGATATCGACCGGCTGACCTTTCTCGTCATATGGCATGTCTTCGACTGGCACGATAGAAGAGATAACACCCTTGTTACCGTGACGGCCCGCCATCTTGTCACCAGGCTGAATACGACGTTTCACTGCCAGGTACACTTTGACGATTTTCAGCACGCCTGGAGCCAGGTCGTCGCCCTGCACGATCTTGCGACGTTTGGCTTCGAACTTCTTGTCGTACTCAATACGGATTTCTTCGTACTGTGCCGCTAACTGTTCCAGATCGTTCTGCTTGTCTTCGTCAGCCAGGCTTTGTGACAACAGCACGTCACCGCGCATATTGTTCAGCTTGGCACGGTCAACACCAGTGCCTTCCAGCAGGTTGCGGGCGCGGCTGAAGATACCTTCTTCGAGGATGCGGAATTCTTCATTCAGGTCTTTTTTGGCCTGTTTGATTTCCATCTCTTCGATTTCACGGGCACGTTTGTCTTTTTCGACGCCATCACGGGTAAACACCTGCACATCGATGACAGTACCAGTTACTGAGTTAGGCACGCGCAGTGACGTATCTTTCACGTCAGACGCTTTTTCACCGAAGATTGCACGTAACAGCTTCTCTTCCGGTGTCAGCTGGCTTTCGCCTTTTGGCGTGACTTTACCAACCAGAATGTCACCACCTTTCACTTCTGCACCGATATAGACGATACCGGCTTCGTCGAGTTTCGACAGCGCAGACTCACCGACGTTTGGAATATCGGCAGTGATTTCTTCAGGTCCTAACTTGGTATCGCGGGCGATACAGCTCAGTTCCTGAATGTGGATAGTGGTCAGACGGTCTTCCTGCACCAGACGCTCAGATAACAAAATCGAGTCTTCGAAGTTGTAACCGTTCCAAGGCATGAACGCGACACGCAGGTTCTGACCCAGAGCCAGTTCACCAAGGTCAGTCGACGGACCATCAGCCAGCACATCGCCACGTTCAATCGGCTCACCATGGTTGACGCATGGACGCTGGTTGATACAGGTGTTCTGGTTAGAACGGGTGTATTTGGTCAGGTTATAGATGTCGATACCGGCTTCACCGGCAACCATTTCTTCTTCGTTAACCTTGATCACAATCCGGCTGGCATCGACGTAATCGATCACACCGCCACGTTTTGCAACCACTGTTACACCTGAGTCTTTGGCGACAACACGCTCAACACCAGTACCTACTAACGGCTTATCAGCACGTAAAGTTGGAACTGCCTGACGTTGCATGTTCGAACCCATCAATGCGCGGTTGGCGTCATCGTGTTCCAGGAACGGGATCAAAGCGGCAGCGACAGACACGATCTGCTGTGGTGCAACGTCCATATACTGAACTTTGTCGGCTGGCATCAGCGTGAATTCGTTTTTGAAACGGCACGGTACCAGTTCTTCCACCAGACGGTTGTTTTCGTCCATTTTAGCGTTGGCCTGAGCAATGACGAAGTTACCTTCTTCAATCGCAGACAGGAAATCCACTTCGTCGGTCACGATACCGTCGTCAATCCGGCGATAAGGTGTTTCCAGGAAACCATATTCGTTAGTCTGGGCAAACATCGACAGTGAGTTGATCAGACCGATGTTTGGACCTTCAGGCGTTTCGATTGGACAGACACGGCCGTAGTGCGTCGGGTGAACGTCGCGGACTTCGAAGCCTGCGCGTTCACGCGTCAGACCGCCGGGGCCTAATGCAGAAATACGACGCTTGTGTGTCACTTCTGACAGTGGGTTGTTCTGGTCCATAAACTGAGACAGCTGGCTGGAACCAAAGAACTCTTTCACCGCGGCAGAAATTGGCTTGGCGTTGATCAGATCCTGTGGCATCACAGCATCCAGATCGCCTAATGAAAGACGTTCTTTCACTGCACGCTCAACACGGACTAAGCCGACGCGGAACTGGTTTTCTGCCATTTCACCGACTGAACGGATCCGACGGTTACCGAGGTGGTCGATGTCGTCGACTTCACCGTTACCGTTCCGGATATTGATCAGCACTTTCATCACGGCCAAGATGTCTTCTTTGGTCAGAACACCTGTGCCTTTATTTTCGTCAAAACCAACACGGCGGTTGAACTTCATCCGGCCGACGGTAGACAGATCATAGCGGTCTTCAGAGAAGAACAAATTGTCGAACAGCGTTTCGGCGGCTTCGCGTGTTGGCGGCTCGCCCGGACGCATCATCCGGTAGATCTCGACCAGTGCTTCCATCCGGTTGTTGCTCGGATCGATGCGCAGCGTGTCAGAAATATAAGCACCCTGGTCCAAATCGTTAATAAACAGTGTCTCAAAGCCGTCATAACCAGCTTTGGCGAGTTTTGCTAACAGCTCCAGTGTGAGCTCGGCGTTCGCGTCGGCAATAATCTCTCCGGTCGAACGGTCAGCATAATTCTTAGCAAGGACACGGCCGACCACGTACTCATGCGGTACTTCCATCAGGGTCATGCCGGTTTTTTCCAGCTGGCGAACGTGTTTTGCCGTGATACGGCGGCCAGCTTCAACAATGACTTCGCCATTGTTATCTTTAATATCAAAAGCAGCAGTCTCACCGCGCAGGCGGCTTGGGACTACTTCCATCATCAGTTTGCCGTCTTTGATTTCGAAAGTTGTGTTTTCGAAGAAGGTGCTGAGGATGTCTTCGGTGCTCAGGTCTAATGCGCGCAGCAGGATAGTCGCAGGCAGTTTGCGGCGACGGTCGATACGCACGAACAGAGCATCTTTGGCATCAAATTCGAAATCAAGCCATGAACCACGGTATGGAATCACGCGAGCGTTATATAACACTTTGCCTGATGAGTGGGTTTTACCACGGTCGTGATCGAAGAATACGCCAGGGCTACGGTGCAGCTGAGAAACGATAACGCGTTCAGTACCATTGATGACAAAAGTACCGTTTTCAGTCATCAATGGGATTTCGCCCATGTAGACTTCCTGCTCGCGGATATCTTTGATTGTGCCTGGCGCTTCCTTATCGAACATAACCAGACGCAGCTTGACACGTAATGGAGCTGAGTAAGTGACACCACGGATTTGACACTCTTTTACATCAAATACCGGTTCGCCGATCCGATAGCTGACATACTGCAGTTCAGCACTGCCTGAGTAGCTCTTGATCGGGAATACAGAACGGAACGCAGCTTCCAAGCCGTATTCACCTTCCGGATCTGGTTCAATAAATTTGCTGAACGACTCGATCTGGATCGACAGCAGATATGGTACGTCCAATACTAATGGACGTTTACCGAAGTCCTTGCGGATACGTTTCTTTTCAGAATAAGAGTAAGTCATGGGGTTCCTCAGCTTGCTGATTTTTTACCCTACCTACCCTCTGAGGGGCGGTGGTTTATGACGCCACTATGGCTTCATAAGGGGCGGGGAAAATCAATGTCCCACAGCGCAAAAAGGCCGGTGGTTAATTCACCACCAGCCTAGCCTGAAATCAGGCGGTTAATCCAGCCGGAACCGGATTATTTAACTTCAACAGTAGCACCAGCTTCTTCCAGCTCTTTCTTCAGAGCGTCGGCTTCAGCTTTAGAGATTGCTTCTTTGATTGGAGTTGGAGCAGCTTCAACCAGATCTTTGGCTTCTTTCAGGCCCAGACCAGTTGCGCCACGAACTGCTTTGATAACAGCTACTTTGTTGGCACCAGCGCCAGCCAGAACTACGGTGAATTCAGTTTGTTCTTCAACAACTGCAGCTGGACCAGCAGCAACTGCAACAGCAGCAGCAGCTGAAACGCCGAATTTTTCTTCCATAGCGCTAACCAGTTCAACAACTTCCATTACAGACATTGCTGCGATAGCGTCAAGGATTTGCTCTTTAGTCACTGACATTTCTCAGATTCCTAACTCTTGGGCGTATGCCCTATTAAACTTTAAAACCAAGCCAGCGCAGAAATTACGCTGCTTGCTCTTGTTTTTGGTCGCGAACGGCGGCAATTGTGCGTACAAGTTTGCCGGCTGCTGCTTCTTTCATAGTGCTCATCAGGCGTGCAATAGCTTCGTCGTATGTTGGCAGCGACGCTAATACATCTACACTGACTGTGGCGCCATTGAAGGCTGCGCCTTTCAGCTCGAACTTCTGGTTCTCTTTCGCGAAATCTTTGAAGATACGCGCTGCAGCACCTGGGTGCTCTTTAGAGAATGCGATCAGAGTCGGGCCTACGAACGTGTCACCTAAACACTCGAATTCGGTGCCAGCGACTGCACGGCGTACCAGCGTGTTACGGACGACTTTCATCCATACGCCAGCTTCACGCGCTTGCTTACGCAGCGCTGTGATTTTGCCTACAGTAACACCACGAGCGTCGGCAACTACCGCAGATAAAGCACCTTTGGCAGCTTCCTGGACTTCAGCAACGATTGCTTTTTTGTCGTCAAGCTTAATAGCCATTGGCTCTTAACTCCTGGTTCATCCGGGGGTTATCCCGGTTGCCTACACAACGGAAGGGAATCTTCCGCGCGATTTACGGTGAGAGCCAGATTGATAGGAATCTTTCTGGGGCTAACACCGTCTGCGTAGGTTGATCTTTTAAGCTGTCGTCTTCTCTTCGAAGAGTCTCAGCACCTACGGTCTTGGACGGAAGCTGTTGCTTTTGCTCATTTTCATGCGCTAAAGCCAGCTTCTACCCGAAAATTAGAGCGCGAGATTATAATTTAACCTCGCGCTCAAGTAAAGCTGCTTAATTAAACGGCTTTAATTAGATCTTGGCATCCAGAGAAGCCTGGTCCAGAACGATACCTGCGCCCATAGTGGTCGACAGCGTAACTTTCTTGACATAAGTGCCTTTGGCAACTGAAGGCTTAGCGCGCTTCAGAGCAATCAGCAGAGCTTCAATGTTCTCTTTGATCTTGTCGGCATCGAAATCGATCTTACCAACAGTAGAATGGATGATACCATTCTTGTCGTTACGGTAACGGACCTGACCGGCTTTGGCGTTTTTCACCGCTTCAGCAACGTTCGGCGTAACAGTACCGGTTTTTGGGTTTGGCATCAGGCCGCGTGGACCAAGGATTTGACCCAGCATACCAACGACACGCATTGCATCCGGAGAAGCAATAACCACGTCGAAGTTCATCTCGCCTTTTTTCACCTGGTCTGCCAGATCTTCCATACCCACGATGTCAGCGCCGGCAGCTTTAGCCGCTTCAGCGTTTGCACCCTGAGTGAAGACAGCAACGCGAACAGTACGGCCAGTACCGTGTGGCAGTACGGTAGCACCACGCACGTTCTGGTCAGATTTACGGGCGTCGATACCCAGATTTACTGCAACGTCAACAGACTCAACGAATTTGCTGGTTGCCAGCTCTTTTAACAGAGCCACTGCGTCATTGATCGCATACTCACGAGTAGAATCTACTTTAGAGCGGATTAATTTAGCGCGTTTTGATAATTTAGCCATTGATTAACCCTCTACCACTAAGCCCATAGAACGAGCAGTACCCGCGATAGTGCGGACAGCAGCTTCGTCGTCAGAAGCAGTCAGGTCAGCACGTTTGATCTTCACGATCTCTTCCAGCTGAGCACGAGTCACTTTACCGACTTTCTGTGTGTTTGGACGGCCTGAACCGCCTTTCAGACCTGCAGCTTTTAACAGCAGGAAAGAGGCTGGTGGGGTGCGGGTTTCAAATGTGAATGAGCGGTCACTGTATACAGTGATCACTACTGGGATTGGCATGCCTTTTTCCAGAGATTCTGTACGGGCGTTGAAACCTTTACAGAATTCCATGATGTTCACACCGTGTTGACCCAGTGCTGGACCAACTGGTGGCGACGGGTTTGCCATACCAGCTTTAACTTGTAATTTTACAAGTGCCGTGACTTTCTTAGCCATGTTTCACCTCTTGATAGGGTCTCAGCCTCGTAAGTGCGAGGACACTTACTCAAACGGCTCCCCTGACGTTAAAAAAGGCCGCGATTATATTTTAACCAGCGGCCCGTGACAACGGATTTTTCACCGTTATGCTTTTTCGACCTGACCAAACTCCAGCTCAACCGGAGTAGAGCGGCCGAAGATAAGAACTGATACTTTGACGCGACTCTTTTCGTAGTCGACTTCTTCGACCACACCGTTGAAGTCGGCAAATGGACCTTCGGTGACACGCACCACTTCGCCCGCTTCGAACAAAGTTTTTGGCTTCGGTTTGTCCGCATTGTCCTGCAGACGATTCAGAATGGTATTGGCTTCTTTTTCCGTGATTGGCGCCGGACGGTCAGAAGTACCACCGATAAAACCAAGCACCCGAGGCACGCTCTTCACCAAATGCCATGCTTCTTCACACATTTCCATCTGAACCAGAACATAACCAGGGAAAAATTTCCGCTCTGATTTACGTTTCTGGCCCGCGCGCATTTCAACGACTTCTTCGGTAGGCACTAAGACTTCACCGAACTTTTCTTCCATGCTATGGATCTTGATATGTTCACGCAGCGAAGTGGCTACGCGCTGTTCAAAACCGGCAAAGGCCTGTACGACATACCAACGCATTTTTCCTGACATGGCTCAAAATCCTGTTAAAAACGACACAATTTTCAATAACAAGGCATCCAGCCCCCACAAGATGAACGCCATAATCACGGTCACGATACCGATGATGATAGTGGTCTGGTTCGTTTCTTGGCGGGTTGGCCAGACGACCTTACGGACTTCCAGTTTGGCTTCTTTGGCAAAAGTCAGAAACTCATGGCCTTTCTGGGTCTGAGCCGCCACAAAACCGGCCAGAGGGATCATCACCAGCAAACCAATGGCCCGCTCCAGTGTTGAGAATTCGAAGATGTAGTTAGCGACCACTAAGGCGGTCAGAATCGCGAAAACCACGACCCATTTAACAATATCTAAACTGCTTTTCGGCGCTTCTGTTGCTGCGTTCATGCTTTAACTCACTATCCTCGCTTGTCTGCACAAGCCACTACAGCTGTACTGCTACAATTCGGTGGAAATTGGCAGGGGCGGAGGGATTCGAACCCCCAACCATCGGTTTTGGAGACCGCTGTTCTACCATTGGAACTACGCCCCTGAAGTTTTACTCGCCATACCGGCAGTAAAAATAGCCGCTCATTATACTGTGCTACTGAGCTAAAACAAGCGTCAGTGTCAGATCGATCCTGATCTTTTTGTCAGCACCGCGCTGATGTTTGCATTACCGCGGTCTTTGACTAACAAAAAGGGCTCCAGTGGAGCCCTTTTCAGATGCTGACTGATTAAGCCAGGATCTTCGCAACTACGCCCGCACCTACTGTACGACCGCCTTCACGGATCGCGAAACGCAGACCTTCGTCCATCGCGATTGGGTTGATAAGCTCTACCACAAACTTCAGGTTGTCGCCTGGCATTACCATCTCTACGCCTTCTGGCAGCTCTACTGCGCCAGTCACGTCAGTTGTACGGAAGTAGAACTGTGGACGGTAACCTTTGAAGAATGGCGTGTGACGACCACCTTCTTCTTTCGACAGTACGTACACTTCACCTTCAAACTTCGTGTGTGGCTTGATTGAGCCTGGCTTCGCCAGTACCTGACCACGTTCTACGTCTTCACGCTTAGTACCACGCAGCAGCGCACCGATGTTCTCACCTGCACGACCTTCGTCCAGCAGCTTACGGAACATCTCTACACCAGTACAAGTCGTCGTCACTGTCTCTTTCAGACCTACGATTTCTACTGACTCACCTACTTTGATGATGCCTTGCTCAACACGGCCTGTTACTACTGTACCACGACCAGCAATTGAGAATACGTCTTCGATTGGCATGATGAATGCCTTATCAATCGCACGAACTGGCTCTGGAATGTATGTATCCAGTGCATTGCCCAGTTCAATGATTTTCTTTTCCCACTCTGCATCGCCTTCCAGGCCTTTCAGCGCTGAACCACGGATAACCGGCAGGTCATCACCTGGGAAATCGTAGTCTGACAGAAGCTCACGCACTTCCATCTCTACCAGCTCCAACAGCTCTTCGTCATCGACCATGTCACACTTGTTCATGAACACGATGATGTAAGGAACGCCTACCTGGCGAGACAGCAGGATGTGCTCACGCGTCTGTGGCATTGGGCCGTCAGTCGCTGCAACTACCAGAATAGCGCCGTCCATCTGAGCAGCACCTGTGATCATGTTTTTCACATAGTCAGCGTGGCCTGGGCAGTCTACGTGCGCGTAGTGGCGAGTTGGTGTGTCGTATTCAACGTGAGAAGTGTTGATCGTGATACCACGAGCTTTCTCTTCTGGCGCTTTGTCGATTTGATCGAAAGCGAAAGCCTGACCGCCGTAGTGCTTAGCCAGTACGTTGGTGATAGCTGCAGTCAGAGTAGTTTTACCGTGGTCAACGTGGCCGATTGTACCTACGTTTACGTGCGGTTTGACGCGTTCAAATTTAGCCTTAGCCATGATGTAGACCCTTTTTAAGCAAAAACGGCGGTTGATTGAATTCTTTAACGAATTTTATTGCAAGAGGAGGCAAACGGAGAAGTGGTGCTGATACCCAGAATCGAACTGGGGACCTCATCCTTACCAAGGATGCGCTCTACCGCCTGAGCTATATCAGCATTTTCTGTCTGGAGCGGGCAGCGGGAATCGAACCCGCATCATCAGCTTGGAAGGCTGAGGTAATAGCCATTATACGATGCCCGCGGCCTACTCGTAGCTATTGTCACTGGCGAAGATGGTGGAGGGGGAAGGATTCGAACCTTCGAAGGCAGTGCCGGCAGATTTACAGTCTGATCCCTTTGGCCACTCGGGAACCCCTCCACTAATGGTGCCGCTTATCCGAGTCGAACGGATGACCTACTGATTACAAGTCAGTTGCTCTACCAACTGAGCTAAAGCGGCACTACGTCAGTGGCTGCGAATTCTAGTGGAATGATCCGGGTGTGGCAACTGTAAATCAGTAAAAAACCGATCTTTTTACACTGAATGCCGAAAAGATCGCCAAAAATGCTTATTTCGCGATATAGCGTGTCATGCCATGAAAAATCAGCAAAGGCACCGTTTCTACCGCTATACCAGCTAAATATTGTTCTAATACAAAGGCATCCCCACCGGTCAGCAATAATTTTGCTTGTGGAGCAAGCCGGCTGGCCTGCTGGATCACTGCCAGAATCGCGGCGAAAACACCATTTTGCAAGCAAGTAGCGGTATCTTGCCCAAATCTTAAAGCAAACTGCTGTTGGTCACGGTTAAACACCCGGGCCGTATAGTTGGTCACGGCCTTTTGCTGCATATGGATGCCTGGCACTATCCAACCGCCCTGATGTCGCCCGTCCGCACTGACGTGATCAATGGTCAAAGCGGTGCCGGCGTCAACCACCAGCAGTTCAGTTCCCGGATATAAGTGACAAGCTCCCAGCATGGCCAGCCAGCGGTCGACACCAAGCGAGGTCGGCAATGCATAGCTGCTGGTTAACATCTCTTTTTTCGCTTCACTGCGCAGTTGCGTCCAGGGAATGTCAGATAAACCAAGTTCCAGCTGCAACTGACTGACCCGCTCATCTGTGGCAACCGAAGCAAAATAGACAGCCGCTGGGCGCTGGGGTAATGGCTGCGTCAGGTCTGTCAACGGACTGAGCTGCCCTTGCTGCCACCAGGCAGCTTTGGCTCTGGTATTGCCAATATCCAACAACAAAAATGCCATTAAACACTCCGCGCCCTGAGGCTTAGTTCACCGCCATAAAAACTGCGGACGCCATTCGCTTGCTGTAACAACAAGCCCCCCTGCTCATCAACACCCAGACAAATTCCGACATTCGGCTCTGCGCCACCTGTCAGTTGCACTTGTTGCCCGGCAAATTGATTACGCTGGTTAAAAGCCTCAGCGAAAGGCGCAAAACCGGTTTTTTCAAACTGTTGCAGTTTGCTGATTAGCCGCTGTTGCAGCATGGGGACCAGCTGATTGCGGTCGATGGCACAGGCACATTGTGACTGCAAATCGGTAAAACCCTGGCTGATTTGCTGCTTTCCTTGTACCGGCATCAGGATATTGAGTCCTATACCAATGATCAGGTCACAATGCGCATGGCTCTGGCCGGATAACTCCACCAGAATACCGCCCAGTTTCTTCTGGTCGGCATAGATATCATTGGGCCACTTCAGGGCCACTTGCGCCTGATACTGTTGTTCAATCAGTTCTGCGATCGCGATGCCCACCAACAGACTGAGCCCCATGGCCGCCTGGATCCCCTGCTCCAGCTGCCAGTACATCGAAAAATACAGATTGCTGCCAAATGGAGAAAACCATTGATTGCCACGACGTCCACGGCCAGCAGACTGCGCTTCTGCCACCAGCACCTGGCCTTTTTGCATCGGCTGCTGGTCCTGTAATCGTTTCAGTAACTGACTGTTGGTCGAATCAGTCAGATGCTGCAGCCAGATCTCCGGCGCATCCACGTGTTGCCAGCGTTTCATCTGTGCCAGATCCAGCAACTGCAGCGGTTGCGCCAGCCGGTAACCTTGGCCCGAAATCGCATAAATGTCTAACCCAAGCTGGCCGAGCTGGTCGATATGACGGGCTATCGCAGCGCGGCTGATGCCGGCTTGTTGCGCTAATGCTTCACCGGAATGCAATTTACCGTCGGCCAGTTGCTGAATGAGCTGACGCTGCAGCGCCAGCGACTGCGGTTTAACAGTCACGCAGCAACCTCACTTCCGGCTCCAGCCGGATCCCGAACTGTTGTTCAACCTTATTGATGATGCTGTCGATCCAGTGCAACAGTTCTGCCGCCGTACCCTTGCCATAATTGACCAGCACCAGCGGCTGCAGCGGGTAACAGCCAATATCGCCGTGACGGCCACCTTTGAAACCTGCCTGCTCTATCAGCCAGGCGGCGGCTGTTTTAATCTGCCCGTCAGGCTGTGGATATGCCGGCAATGTTGGATATTGCAGCTGTAATTGCTGAAACTGACTTTCGGCCAGTAGCGGATTTTTGAAAAAGCTGCCGCAATTGGCCAGTTGCGCCGGGTTCGGTAACTTGCTTTGCCGGACCGCAATCACGGCATCAAAGATTTGAGGCAATGTCGCATCCGCCGGCAAGAGGTCCAGCCCTTTATAGCTGAGCTGGCGTTGCGGTGTATGTGTAAGCCTCAGACCGACTGCCACGATCAGTCCCTGCCCGGCAAGTGCGTGCTTAAAGATACTGTCACGATAACCGAACTGGCATTCCGCTTTCAGTAGCCGCTGGATTTGCCGGCTTTGCCAGTGGTAGAAATCGACATAGTCGCAGCAATCCATCAGTTCAACACCATAAGCGCCGATATTCTGCACCGGAGCCGCGCCGACGGAACCTGGGATCAGCGCCAGGTTCTGCAGGCCCCACCAACCTTGCGCCACAGTCCAACTGACCAACTGATGCCAGTTGTGGCCGGCTTCGACATGCAGCAGAATTGCATCATCTTGCTGCTGGATGGCGACACCTGAAGGCATAAAGCGCAGCACCGGCTGAGTCATGTCGGTCAGGAAAATACTGTTGCTGCCTTCGCCCAACACCAAGGGCTGGCAATCCGGCGGCAGTGCCTGCAGATCGGCCACCTGTTCAATCAGATAAACTTGTTGTAACAAAGCGGGCAGCCGGAAAGTGGAATAGAGGCGGGCATCCTGGCTGGACAGAATCTGCATAAAAGGCGCTCACTGGGCGGAAAACGCGTATTGTAATGCAAAGAACACGGGCCCAGAAGGGACAATGATGCTCAGAGCCAGGCCTTGAGCATGGCAACCACTGAACGTCCCAAAGCGCTGTGAGCGTAACCGCCTTCCAGACAAGCAACAATCCGGCCCTGTGCGGACTGCTGTGCGATGAGCTTCAGCTCGGCCGCTATCCAGGCATAGTCTGCTTCCTGCCATTTCAGGTGCGCCATTTCGTCTTCCTGATGTGCGTCAAAACCGGCCGAGATCAGCACCAGTTGCGGCGCAAAGGCACGGATCTGCGGTAACCAGCGTGCGCTGACCTCCTGACGAAACACAGCCCCTGTAGAACCTGCTGCCAGCGGCAACTTCAGGATCTGGGCGGTCTCAGTCAGGTCCGGATGTGGATAAAAAGGAAACTCAAAAGACGAGCAAAACAGCACACGTGGGTCCTGCCGCACGATTTGTTCGGTGCCATTGCCATGGTGCACGTCAAAATCAAAAATCAATACGCGCTCTAACTGATATTGCTGCAAAGCATACAGCGCCGCTATCGCAATGTTATTAAACAGACAAAAGCCCATCGCCTGAGCAGATTCTGCGTGATGGCCCGGTGGCCTTACCGCACAAAATGCCTGTACATCCGTGCCCTGCATCACCCAATCCACTGCATTCACTGCTGCGCCGGCAGCAAAACGAGCCGCCTCCACCGATTTATTCATAATAGCGGTGTCATCATCCAGCCAGACTTCTCCCTGCGACGGGCTTTGCTGCATAACCTGATGTAAATAGGCCCTGTCATGCGCCAGCGCCAGTTGTTCATCCGTCGCCGCCGTGGCGGTTTTATGCTGCACGACAAACTCCAGTCCGGAGCTCAGCAGTTGATCAAAAATCGCATGCAGCCGGGCCGGTTGCTCCGGATGATCAGCGCCAAGGTTATGCTTATTACACGCCGGATGGCTGAAAATAGCGACAGACATAGCAGTATTTATTCCGTGGATTGTTCAGGCAATAGTGTCAGCTGCAGATTCACTTCATCTGGCTCTTCACTGCGCAGACGCTTAAAGCCTGCCTTTTCAAAGACACTCAGCATAGGTTTATTGTCAGCCCGGACATAGGCGACCATAGTCTTAATGCCGCGCAAACGGGCGATATTGATCATCTCCTGCAACAGAATAGTCGCCATTCCTTTGCCTTGGTGACGCTCCCGTGTGACGAACGCAACTTCACAACTATTGTTGCTTTCCACCAGGTAATAGCGCCCAACCGCCTGAATTTCCAGCATGGAACCCTGCTGTTTGACGATACAAAGTGCCAGGTCGCGTGACTGGTCGACGCTGACCAGCGAGCAGGATTTCTCGCGTGATAACTGTTTCGGGTGATAGTTGTAGCGCAGCAGCAGGGTTTCTTTGGTATGAGAATAGAAAAATTCCTGCAGCCGGCGCTCGTCGGCTGGATTTAACGGCCGCAGGTCAAACGTTTCGCCACCAATCTTCAGCAATTTCAGGCCGACTTCGCCAAGCTCCGGCACTTCCATCGGCGTAATCACCTGATAGTTGGGCACCCAGTAGTGTTTGCGTACTTCTTCCAGCAACGCCGGGCGGAATTTCGGATGCGCCACCCGGATCAATTCCAGCGCGCGTTCGCGGATACTTTTACCGCGCAGCGAAGCTACGCCGTATTCGGTCACGACATAATGCACATGACCCCGCGACGTCACGACGCCACTGCCTTCGGAGATGGTGGGCACTATGCGGGAGACAGTGCCATTCTTTGCGGTAGATGGCAGCGCAATAATAGGTTTACCGCCTTTACTCATCGAAGCACCACGTGAAAAGTCGACCTGACCACCGATGCCACTGTAAAACTGGTATCCCAATGAATCCGACACCACCTGGCCGGTCAGGTCCACTTCCAGCGCACTGTTGATCGAAACCATCCGATCGTTGCGCGCTATATTGGTCGGTGAGTTGACGTATTCGCTCGGATAGAACTCGACATGCGGATTGCGATCAACAAAGTCGTACAGTGCCTGAGTCCCAATCGCAAAACTGGTCACGGTCTTGCCGGGATGAAAAGTTTTCTGACTGTTGTTGATCACACCGCTTTTCATCAGACCGATGATGCCGTCGGAAATTAACTCACTGTGGATGCCCAGATTTTTGTGGTTGCCGAGATATTGCAGCACAGCCTCCGGAATTTTACCGGTGCCAATTTGCAGGGTAGCGCCGTCTTCAATCAGCATCGAGACATACTGACCAATCCGTTCGATGCGCTGCTCGAAGCCAACGGGCGGCACTTCGGGCAGTGCCTGAGGTTGCTGTAACCAAGCGTCTATTTTGCTGATGTGCACATAAGCATGGCCACTGGTTTTGGGCATCAGCGGATTGAGCTGCGCCACCACGACTCTGGCATTTCTGACCGCAGCAGACACCACATCGACCGACACACCAAGCGAGCAATAGCCATATTCATCCGGTGGACTCAGCATCACCAGCGCCGCATCCAGCGGCAGAATGTTGGTGCTGAATAAGGTTGGGATCTCTGACAGAAAGCAAGGCGTGTAGTCGGCCCGGCCTTCTGCCACCGCAGCACGGATGTTCTGACCGGAGATGAATAAAGTATTGACCTTAAACAGATCTTTATACTGAGGCTCGACCCATTTGTCGTCGGAAACCGTCTGAATATGCACGACTTCGATATCATGAAGCTGGTTGGCATTGGCGATGAGGTCATCAATCAATGCATTCGGCACACAGGCATTGGAACCAATAAAAATCCGATTGCCGGATTTTAGCAATTGACTCCAGTCGAGGTTGTGTCGCTGAATTTGTTCTGGCATAGCGCTCTTCCTTTGTGATCGGCGCTTGTCAGTATCGGGTGTGCGGGATTTCAGCATTTGATCTGTCGCAACAGGCTGTCAGATTGTGCAGTCTAACTGCCATTGTCAGCTGAGGCTATACCACTTGAGTCTGAATCAACTCCTGTCAGAGCGCTTGCTATGCTGATACTTCCTGATGCAGTAGTGAGCATTCGCACTTTCCCGTATCGTTATCAGAACACTGGGTTGATGAGCAGAAAGTTTAATGTTATTTGCAGAAGTCTTGGCGTCCAGTCTAAGTATGACGGCCACCGTGTGACGGCCAGAAGCGCCAAACTGTTGGCTT
>CBINNO010000027.1:0-31423 GCA_966252055.1 uncultured Rheinheimera sp.
GACGCCGTGTGGCGGGCAGGCAGATAACCAAGGTCCGTTTTTTGCCATTGCCGGGAGCCAAAATCATAGCGATAGCTTCAGTGTTGCTGCGCATCATCGCCGAACACCCATAAGCTGTTGTTCAGCACGGCTTGTCTGCGGCTGTCAGACCTGAACCTTCACAACCGACAGTCCGGCCAACTAACAGAATTTTGTCAACCCAGCGCACGGCACTGCAGTTACTGGCGGTCTGTGTTATGGTCAGCGCTTTTCTGTCGCTTGTTCTGGAGCACTATGTTATCCACTCGCCCATTGCCCACAGTCCCAACCTTTCCGTGCCTGCTCTGCTATCACCAGCAACCTGAACTGGATTATCTGGCCGATGAACATCAGCTGCACGCACTGCAGCAGCACGGCGCTTATCTGCTGCCCGATGATGTGTTGATCGACAGCTGCGGCCAGGAATTTAAATCGGGCTCTGGCGCGCTGTGGCTGGCAACAGGGCGATGCTGGGCACTGGCGGAATTGATCCCGTTGGTTCAGAAGCATTTTTTTGCCAAAGCACAAAGCTGCGTGGTGAAAATCCAGGCGCCGGATAGCAAGACTTTGTACGCCATGGTGGCCGCATCGCTGGATGACTGACACGGTCTGCAGTTCGTCCGAAGACGGGCAGCCACAACGCCGGTAATTCTGCTTTACTTTTCTGCCTCAGCGGCTACAATACGCGCCGCTCTTTTGACTGTTCTTTATACAATAAGGTATTCACTCATGCATCCGATGTTAAACATCGCTGTTCGTGCTGCGCGTGGCGCAGGCAATATTATCGCGCGCGCCTGTGGCCAGCTCGATATGGTTCAGACCAGCCAGAAAGGCACCAACGATTTTGTCACCAATGTCGACAAAGAAGCAGAACAGGCCATCGTACAAATCCTGCGTAAATCCTACCCGACTCACGACATCGTCGGTGAAGAAGGCGGCGAGTACGGCAACAACAACAGTGAATACCAATGGATCATCGACCCGCTCGATGGTACCGCCAACTTCATCAAAGGCATCCCCCACTTCGCCGTTTCAATCGCGCTGCGCCACAATGGCAAGCTTGATCAGGCGGTTATTTATGATCCACTGCGTGGCGAAGTGTTTACCGCCAGCCGTGGCGGTGGCGCCCAATTAAACGGCCGCCGCATCCGCGTCACCAACGCAACCGATTTAACCGGTACTATCCTGGCAACCGGCTTCCCGTTTAAACAAAAACATCATCTGGATGCCTACAGCGAAGTGTTCAAAACCTTCTTCACCACCGCAGCCGACGTGCGCCGCACCGGCTCTGCCGCGCTAGATCTGGCTTATGTGGCCGCCGGTCGCCTGGACGGTTTCTGGGAGATCGGCTTAAAGCCGTGGGACCTGGCTGCCGGTGAACTGATCATCCGGGAAGCCGGTGGTCTGGTCAGCGATTTCGTGGGCGGCAATAACCAGCTGAAAAGCGGTAACGTGGTCGCTGGTAACCCGAAAGTACTGGCAGCCATGTTAAAAGGCATGCGCCCGCATCTGACTGAATCCCTGATGCGCTAAGTTTACTGATGCGCTAAATCTGCTGATGGGCTAAGAACCCAGACAGATAGCAGAACGCCGGCAATTGCCGGCGTTTTTTATGGATTGACGACCCTCTGGTTCAGTCCTGTAGGTTCAGTCCTGCACCACAGGTAAAGCCGCGTTGACCCAGGCGGTATAACCGCCTGCCAGGCTCAACACATCCTGATAACCCATTTTTTGCAGCACGTCCGCCGTCAGCGCAGAGCGAAAACCACCACCGCAGTAGAGCACCAGCGCCTGCTGCTTGTCCGGTACGGCTTTTTCAATATCGCGCTCGATGATGCCTTTGCCCAGGTGCAGCGCTGCCGGCAGGTGACCTTGTTGCCACTCATTGTCCTCACGCACGTCAATCAATAGCGCCGGCGTTTCAGACTGACGATACTCATCAATGCTGATTTCGCGCACCCGGCTTTTGGCATCAGCCACCACGGCCAGAAAGCCCGGACTATGTTGTTTACTCATCATCTGCTCCTGATAAAAAAGCCAGTCAACGACTGGCTCTTCACACTTCAAATCGACGGGGTGTCCGCCCCTTCTTTTTCGACCACAGTCGGCATTAAATCTTCCCGGCTCGCGCCCAGAATCACCGCAACCGCACTGGCGATATAAATAGAAGAGTAAGTACCGATAGCGATACCAAATAACAGCGCTGCCGCAAAGCCATTGATCATGGCGCCGCCGATAAAGAACAACACCATCAGCGTTAATGCCGTACTGAATGAAGTCATCGTCGTGCGGCTTAACGTCGACGTAATGGCCTCATTCACCGTCTCATCGACGGTCGCGTCCCGCAACTTACGGAAGGTTTCGCGTATGCGGTCAAACACAACGATGGTATCGTTGATAGAGTAACCAATCAGCGCCAAAATAGCCGCCAGCACGGTCAGGTCAAACTCTTTTCCGGTGATGGCGAACATACCGAGCGTGATAATCACGTCGTGTATCAATGCAGCAACAGCCCCGACCGAGTAGCGCCATTCAAAGCGGGCACCAACATAGATTAGAATACCGACCATCGCGGCTAATACCGCAAGGAAGCCGTCTTCTTTCAGTTCATCGCCCACCGCCGAGCCAACGACGTCAACTTTTTTCACCGTCACCGGCGTTTCCGCCACCAGATTGACTGCAGCCAGAATCTGCTCACCAATGGCTTTTTGCTCGACGCCTTCGCGTGGTGCGATGCGGATCATCACTTCTTCACTGCTGCCAAAGTACTGCACCTGCGCATCGGCAAAACCGTTACTGGCCAGCGATTCCCGCACTTTATCCAGATCGGCCTGCTGCTGGAACTGCACTTCAATGACAGTACCGCCGGTGAAGTCCAACCCCAGATTCAGCCCTTTGGTAAACAGAGCAAGCAAAGACCCGATGATCAGGAAGGTCGAAAAAATCAGGGCTGGCCATTTCAGCCCCATAAAATTAATGGCACGCTCAAACTTAAATAATTGCATGTGCCTGTCCTCAGATCGGTAACTTGTTATCGCGGCGCTGACCCCAGATCTTATTCACAATAAGACGAGTCACCACCACCGCGGTAAAGATTGATGTCAGGATCCCGAGCGCCAGTGTCACGGCAAAGCCTTTCACCGGACCTGTGCCCACACCAAACAGAATCAATGCCACCAGTAAAGTGGTAATGTTCGAGTCCGCAATAGTGGCAAAAGCACGGTCGTAGCCTTCATGAATGGCCTGCATCGCGGAACGGCCATTGGCCAGTTCTTCACGGATCCGCTCGTTAATCAGCACGTTGGCGTCAATCGCCATACCGACGGTTAACAAAATACCGGCCATACCCGGTAAGGTCAGGGTGGCGCCTGGGATCATCGCCAGTACCCCAATCAGCAACACCACGTTACAGACCAGCGCAATATTGCCAATCACGCCAAACCAACGGTAATACACCACCATGAACACCAGCACTGCAACCATCCCCCACAGGATGGCATTCATGCCCAGTTCGATGTTTTCCTGACCCAGGCTTGGACCAATGGTGCGCTCTTCGACAATTTGGATCGGAGCAATCAAAGCACCGGCTCGCAGCAACACCGCCAGGTTTTGTGCTTCACCCGGTGCATCCAGACCGGTAATGCGGAAACTGCGGCCAAGGCGGGCCTGAATAGTGGCCACAGACACCACTTCTTCTTTTTTCTCCAGAATCGTTTTGCCGCTTTCGTCTTTGCGACTGGTCGGTTTGTACTCGATAAACACGGTCGCCATTGCTTTGCCAATGGCATCTTTGGTGGCGCGGGAGAAGTTGTCGCCGCCTTTGGCATCCAGATCGATGTTGACCTGTGGCCGGCTGTATTCATCAAAACCAGCATTGGCGCCGATAATGTGGTTACCGGTCAGCATCACGCGTTTTTGCAGGACGACCGGATTGCCGCTGCGATCATAAAACAGCTGGGATGACGGACCAACACGGCCAGCGACTGCATTGGCCACGTCGGCATTTTCGTCGACCAGACGGAATTCCAGCGTGGCCGTTGCACCAAGGATTTCTTTGGCGCGAGCAGTGTCCTGCACACCTGGTAATTGCACCACGATGCGCTCAGCACCCTGACGCTGCACCAGCGGCTCGGCCACACCAATGGCGTTCACCCGGTTGCGGATAATCGTGATGTTTTGCGTCACCGCATCTTCGCGCAGTTGCTTTAAACGCGCTTCACTGAAAGTCACCACCAGCTGGTTGTCTGGCGCTTCGGTATAGACCATGTCGCGGTCTTTTTCTTTCAGCACTTTCTCCGCAGCCCGCATGTCTTCGACCGAGCGGAAGCCCAGCAGCACAGCCTGCTTCGGTAAATCCACGTTGACTGAACGGTAACGGATCTTCGCTTCGCGTAAATCGCTGCGATAAACCTGCGCTAAGTCATTGATGTTTTTATCGATGGCCGTTTTCATGTCGATTTCCATCAGGAAATGGACACCACCGCGTAAGTCCAGGCCAAGCTTCATTGGCGTGGCACCAATCGCATCCAGCCAGGCCGGTGTGGCAGGTGCCAGATTCAGCGCGGTAACAAAGTTGTCACCCAGCAAGTGCTCAATGACTTCACGCGCTTTGAGCTGATCTTCGGTATTGTGGAAACGGGCCAGCAACTGGCCTTTTTCCAGCTCGACTTGCTTGGCGTCAATATTTTTGGCTTTGAGCTCAGTTTCAACCTGAGTCGCCACTTCGGCGCTGACTTCAGCACCGCGGGTCGCATTGATTTGCAGTGACGGATCGCTTGGATAAATATTCGGTAATGCGTAGATAAAACTGACCGTCATTACCAAAATAATCAGCAGATACCGCCAGACAGAGTTTTGGTTTAACACAATTAAGTCCTTGTGGCCGGCTGATTACAGCGATTTCATGGTGCCTTTTGGCAGAACGGCACTGATCGAGCCTTTCTGTACTGTCACTTCAGTGGTGTCATTGAGGGCAATGACCACAAAGTCTTTATCTTCGGCGATTTTGGCAATCCGGCCGACCAAGCCGCCCTGCGTCAGCACTTCATCCCCTTTGGCCAGCGACGCCATCAGGTTTTTGTGCTCTTTCATGCGTTTGCTTTGTGGGCGGAAAATCATGAAGTAAAAGATCAGACCAAAAGCCACCAGCATGATGACCAGATCCAGGCCACCGCCTGGTTGGCCGGCCGGAGCTGTCTGGGCGTGGGCGTCAGAAATAAAAAAACTCATTGTTATCCCCTTTTTAATGCTTAATTCAAAACTTTCTGGTTATACCGGCTCAGCTGCCGGTGGAGTCAGCGGCGCCTGCTGCTGCAGCGCAGGAACAGGCAAGCCACGACGTGCATAAAAGTCGCTGACAAAGGCGTCCAGTGTGCCCTGTTCAATCGCCTGCCGCAAACCCTGCATCAGTTTCTGGTAGTGATGCAGGTTGTGGATGGTATTAAGGCGTGCGCCCAAAATCTCATTACAACGATCGAGATGATGGAGATATGCCCGCGAATAGTTTTTGCAAGTGTAACAATCACAATTTTCATCCAGCGGACTGATATCGTCTTTGTATTTGGCGTTACGGATCTTAATGACACCGTTACTGACAAACAGATGACCATTGCGGGCGTTACGGGTCGGCATCACGCAGTCGAACATGTCGATGCCGCGACGCACGCCTTCTACCAGATCCTCAGGTTTGCCAACGCCCATCAGATAACGCGGCTTGTGGGCCGGCATCTTGTCGGTGGTATGGTTGAGGATTTTGATCATTTCATGTTTAGGCTCACCGACCGACAGACCGCCGATGGCGTAGCCGTCAAAGCCAATTTCTTCCAGGCCATTGAGCGACACATCACGCAGATTGGGATACATGCCGCCCTGAATAATGCCAAACAGCGCGGCCGGATTGTCGCCATGCGCCGTTTTACTGCGTTTTGCCCAGCGCAGCGACATTTCCATCGACTTTTTGGCTTGTTGTTCAGTGGCCGGATAAGGCGTACATTCATCAAAAATCATCACGATATCTGAGCCCAAATCGCGCTGTACTTCCATCGAGCGCTCTGGTGTCAGCTGGATTTTTTCACCGTTAAGCGGCGAGCGGAACGTGACGCCTTCTTCTTTGATTTTGCGCAGTTCACCGAGGCTGAACACCTGAAAACCGCCAGAGTCGGTCAGGATAGGTTTGTCCCAGTGCATAAAATCATGCAGATCACCATGTTTTTTGATGATTTCAGTGCCAGGGCGCAGCATCAGGTGGAAGGTATTACCGAGGCAAATTTGCGCACCGGTAGCCGCCAGTTCTTCCGGCGTCATCCCTTTGACCGTGCCATAAGTGCCGACCGGCATAAAAGCGGGCGTGTCGACCACACCCCGTTCAAACGTCATACGACCACGCCGGGCTTTGCCGTCGGTGGTCAGCAATTCAAATTTCACTTGGACCTCATTAGCCAGAAAAACAGTCCGGCCTTTTAAAAAAGCAGCCGATTGTAGCAGAAAGCCAACGTAATGTTGACCTTTGCCGGCGCCGCACTACAGGATCAGCATGGCATCGCCGTATGAGTAAAACCGGTACTGCTGCGCAATCGCCTTTTCGTAGGCATTCATCACAAAATCCCGTGAACTGAATGCAGAAACCAACATAATCAGCGTTGATTCCGGCAAATGGAAATTGGTGATCAGGCCGTCAATCACCTGAAACTGATAACCGGGATAGATAAAAATCTGCGTATCGCCGTAATAAGGCTGCAAAGGTTGGCCCTGCGCCAGCGCAAATTGCGCCGCCGACTCGAGCGACCGCACCGACGTAGTCCCGACCGCAACAACCCGGTTGCCCCGCGCTTTACAGGCCGCGACAGCCGCAACCACTTCGGGCGGCACTTCGATATATTCAGCATGCATCTGGTGTTCAAGGATGTTATCCACCCGCACCGGCTGGAAAGTGCCGGCACCGACGTGCAGGGTCACAAAGGCAAATTCGACGCCTTTGGCTTTCAGCGCGCCCAGCAAAGTATCATCAAAATGCAGACCGGCGGTTGGCGCTGCAACAGCGCCTGGTTTGGCGTTATACACCGTCTGGTAACGTTCGCGGTCGCTGGCAGCATCTGGCCTGTCAATATAAGGGGGCAACGGCATGTGACCGAGTCGCTCCAGCATAGACAGAACAGGTTCGTCGCCTTGCAGTGTCAGTTCAAACAAATCGCCCTGACGGGCGGTCATCTCGACCTGGGCTTCATTTTCAAGCAACAGCAGAGTGCCGGGCTTGGGCGCCTTGCTGGCGCGGACATGCGCCAGGAAACGCCGCTCGTCGAGCAGGCGTTCGACCAGCACTTCGACTTTGCCGCCGGAAGCTTTCTGGCCAAACAGCCGGGCCGGGATCACACGGGTATTGTTAAATACCAGCAAATCACCGGGTTGTAAGACGTCCAGAACATCGCGGAACTGGCCATGACGCAACTCGCCACTGCGGCGGTCAAGTTGTAACAGCCGGCTGGCAGAACGTTCTGGTTGAGGGAAACGGGCGATCAGCTGCTCAGGCAGCTCAAAAGAAAAATCAGCTTTTTGCATAACAGGTCCGCTTTACTGACAAACACTGGAATAAGAAACTTTCGCTTTGCATTGGCAAGGCCGAAAGCGTTGTACGACGCCCCGACTGTGTAGCCATTTGACGCCGGGCGCCAGTCTAATACCGGCAGGCGGCATTCTCAAGGCAAGGCCGGCGTTTGGCTTACAGAAAATAACGGCAGTCGCCTGCATGGCGCCGGCAAAGCTCCTCTATAATCTGACAGGACGCAGGATGCGTAACAACTTTCAACAGATGCACAGGGAGTGATGATGGACTTGTGGTTTTCACTGATTTTGTTCAGCTGCAGTCAGATAGTACTGAGTTGGTACTGTTATCAACTGGCTGTCGAGAAGGGCTACCCCCCAACGCTGTTTGCGGCTGGAGGCTTGTTGCCCGTTTTGAACCTGATTGCCTTAATGCTGTTACTGTTACTGCCCGACAAAAGGCTGCAGGAGCATCAGCTTTATTTCAGCAAATTCCGCCAAAGACCCTGAATATGCCGGCTCAGCCGGCACATTTGTGCTGCAGCACTTCGGTGATCAGTTGCGCCATCAGCCGGTAGTTACGGGATTTTGTCGAGGTCGGTCGCCACGCCACGCCGATATCACGGGCCGCACCTGCATTGCTCGGTGCCTGCGTGATAAGCTCAGTTCCCTGTAACAGACCGCTGTTAATGGCCATCTGCGGCATAAAGGTCACGCCGAGCTTGTTATTGACCATCTGGGTCAGGGTATGCAGGCTGGTGGCAAAAAATGGATTTACTTTACGCGAATCTTCCAGCTCACAGGCTTTGACGGCATGACCGCTGAGACAGTGTTCACGCTCCAGCAGGAAAATGCTTTCATCAGGCCACTGACTGATATCCTGCGAAAATCCACGATCCAGCCAGTCTTTGTGCAGCACCAGTTTAAAGCCATCCTGTGCCAGCACTTCCGTATGCAAAGCGCCGGTTTCATAAGGCAGCGCCAGCAGCACCATATCGAGCCGCCCTTCGATCAGGGCCCGCAGCGAGTTCTCGGAGGTGTCTTCGCGCAGCAACAGCTGCAGCTCCGGGTAACGTTGCCGGCACAATGCCATCACTTCACTGAGCACAAATGGCGCGATAGTCGGGATACAACCCAGCCTGAATTGCCCCGTCATTGGCTTGCCCTGGTTACGGGCAAAATCAGCCAGTTCTTCACATTGCTCAATGATAAAACGGGCCTGACGCACCACATCTTCACCAAGCGGAGTAAAAATAAAAGTTTTGTGGTCACGCTCCAGCAGCTGCGCATCCATGGTTTCTTCCAGATTGGCGATAGCCGCACTTAAAGTCGACTGACCGATATAACAGGCATCCGCTGCCCGGCCAAAATGCTGATGTTCGTGTAGTGCCAGCAGGTACTGCAACTGCTTGATACTGGGGAGTCTTTTCATCGTTAAATCCGTTAAATTTTCTCTTATTATCCAATGAAGTCGATTACAGGCTAGTCGAGGCCGGCTCGGGACGCAAGCAAAATGCGGCAAGTCGCAGCAGTGTCTTTGCCAAGCTGGCGCCAAAAAGAAACCCGCCAATTGGCGGGTTTCAGGTTCCGTGGATCACGCTAAATCACAGCAATCCGACAATCGTCTTGATGATGAAGAAGAAAATAATCGACAACAGCGCACCAATCGGCAGTGTGACAACCCAGGACACAAAAATATTACGGATCACGCTGAGGTTCAGTGCCGCGATCCCCCGCGCCATACCAACCCCCAACACCGCGCCAACTAAGGTCTGTGTGGTCGAAATCGGCAGACCCAGGCCCGAAGCAATCACCACAGTGCTGGCCGCAGCGATTTCGGCCGCAAAGCCACGGCTTGGCGTCAGGTGGGTGATATTAGAACCAATGGTTTCAATGACACGGGCGCCAAAGGTCATCAGACCAATCACGATACCCACGGCGCCGAGCGGCAGGATCCACCAGGCCAGCGACACTTTGTCCAGCACCTGACCACCTGATTCAATCACTCCAACCACAGCGGCCAATGGACCAATGGCATTGGCGACATCATTAGAGCCATGTGCAAACGCCATACAACAAGCGGTGAAAATCATCAGAATGCCGAAGATTTTTTCCACGTTGTTAAAGTGCATTTCTTTGTCGGCTTCCGGGTCAATTTTGACACGGCTGATGGCAATCTTACCGATAAGCCCGACTACCACAGCAATGACGATACAAAGCAGGAAACCCTCAGTGCTGCTCAGGTGCAGCCCTACGTGTTTCAGCCCTTTAGTCACAGTGACAAAGGCCATGATAAATGCCGCAAATACCATGTAATAAGGGACAAACTTCTTCGCTGCCGCCAGTGGGTTTTCGGTGTCAAAAATCAGCCGCTGCGCACTCATAAACAGCAGGTAAGCCAGAATACCGGCCAATACCGGCGTCACGACCCAGCTGCCGACGATGCTGTAGACTTCGTCCCACTTGACCGAATCAATACCAACACCCACAGCGGCAAAACCGATGATTGCGCCGACAATCGAATGCGTGGTTGATACTGGCCAGCCGAAGTAAGTTGCCACCAGCAGCCAGGTACCCGCCGCCAACAAAGAGGCAATCATGCCGTAAGCCAGCAACTCCGGGACCTGAGCAAAAACAGCAGAATCAACAATGCCGTTGCGGATAGTGGATGTCACTTCGCCGCCGGCAAAAAAGGCACCGGTGAATTCGAAAATAGCAGCAATAACAATCGCTTGCTTAATAGTCAGCGCTTTAGAACCCACAGAGGTGCCCATGGCGTTAGCCACATCGTTGGCACCGACACCATAAGCCATAATAAAGCCGAAAATTGCCGCGACAATGACCAGCACGTGGCCATATTGAGCCAGAATTTCCATGATTTTTTACCCTTAGCGTTTAGCGAGCCAACATGATTTCAAGACGCGAACCCACCCGCAGGGCGGTGTCCGCCAGATCCCCGACCCACTCCAGCGTGCGGTACAGGAACATCACATCAACAGGGTTCAGGCTGCTTTCGGCCTTGCGGACATATTTGCGCAGGCTGATTTGCATATGGTCAGTGTCATTTTCGATTTCGTCGATTTTTTCGACCATTTTCACCACCAGGTCGACTTCACGACCGCGGAAACCGGTTTCCAGCAGTTCGTCCAGTTCGTTGATCGCTTCACAGGCCAATGCCACCGCGTCGACACAACGTTGCAGGTAAGCATTAAATTCCTGTTGGATTGGCGCCGGAATTTCCAGCTCCCGCCCCAGCACCCGGCCAGTGATATCTTTGGCTTTGTTGGCGATTTTGTCTTGCTGCGCGACCAGCTCCAGAATGTCGGTCCGATCAACCGGCAGAAACAGGCCACGAGGTAAATGGATACGGATATCCCGTTTTAAGTTGTCAGCGTCTTTTTCCAGGCTGACGATTTTTTTTCTTACTTCCGCTGCAGTATCCCAATCCTTGTTATACACGGCCGCAAAAAATGGCAGTAACTGTTCGCTGGCCGCCAGGACCTTGCGAATATGCTCTTCAATCGGTTTGATTGGAGATTTTGCGAAAACAGCCAAAAATGCACTTGGCATGATATTGCCTCTTGGTTTTGTGTGGACGAAAGTCGGCGCGTATTTTACTGCAACAAGCTGCCAATAAAAACGCAAAAGTGCCGATAAAACAGTAAAGCCGGCAGTTATTTTAGCCACCGCCGGCTTGACTTTCCCGAAATTCAGCCGAGATTCAGACGGCGTTAACTGCGGGCATTTTGTTCCAGACTGTCTTCGTCGCTGTGCCGCACATCACGGCCTTTGACGAACGAAATAACATACTCAGAAATATTTTTACAACGATCGCCAATGCGTTCCAGCGAGCGCGCCGACCACAACACATTCATGATTTTCGGAATAGAACGCGGGTCTTCCATCATATAAGTCATCAGCTGGCGCGTGATGGCTTCATACTCACGGTCCACTTTTTTGTCTTCTTTGTAGACCGCCAGTGCCGCTTCTACATCCATCCGGGCGAATGCATCCAGCACGTCATGCAGCATCTGTGCGACATGACGGCCCATGTTCTCCAGATTGACCAGCAAGTCTTGCTGCGCACTGGAGAAAGACTCCAGTGCGACTTTGGCGATCCGCTCGGCTTCGTCACCGATGCGCTCCAGATCTGAAATGGCCTTGATGATGGTCAGGATCAGCCGCAAATCGCTGGCCGCCGGCTGGCGCTTGGCAATGATACGGGTACACTCGGCATCAATTTTAATTTCCCAGTCGTTGACGACCAGGTCGTTGGCAATCACCTGCTGCGCCAGCTCCGCATTGCTGCCGGCAATAGCGTTCAGCGCATCAGACAACTGCTGCTCAATCAAGCCGCCCATCGCCATGATGTGATTGCGGATCTGTTCAATTTCCTCATTGAACTGACTGGAAATATGTTTGGTTAAATTCAGTTTATCCATGGTCAACCTCTGCTTGCGTCTGGCGCTTAACCAAACCGGCCCGTGATGTAGTCTTCAGTCTGTTGCTGCGACGGATTGGTGAACATTTTGTTCGTCGCATCAAATTCCACCAGATTGCCCATATACATAAAAGCAGTATAGTCAGACACCCGCGCGGCCTGCTGCATGTTGTGTGTGACGATGACAATGGTGTACTTGTCTTTTAACTCGTTGATTAATTCTTCAATTTTCAGCGTCGAGATCGGGTCCAGTGCGGAAGCTGGTTCATCGAGCAACAGCACTTCCGGTTCAATCGCAATAGCCCGCGCGATCACCAGACGCTGTTGCTGACCGCCGGATAAACCAAAAGCGTTGTCATGCAAACGGTCTTTGACTTCATTCCAAAGCGCTGCGCCTTTGAGCGACGTTTCCACCACTTCATCCAGCACCCGGCGGTCATTGACGCCTTGCAGTCGCAGGCCATAAGCGACGTTTTCGTAAATGGTTTTCGGGAACGGGTTCGGCTTTTGGAACACCATGCCTACCTGCCGGCGCAGCTCCGCCACGTCGACCGATTTGTCATAGATGTTTTTACCATCCATCACGATTTGACCTTCAATGCGGCAGATATCCACCAGATCGTTCATCCGGTTAAAGCAACGCAGCAGCGTTGACTTGCCGCAACCTGAAGGACCGATAAACGCGGTGACGCGTTTTTCCGGGATTTGCATATTGATGGTTTTCAGCGCTTGCGACTCACCATAATAAAGACGTAAGTCATTAACTTGCAGCTTGATTTTTTCGTCCGCCAGCTTCAGTTCGTTGTACAGGTCAGGCATTTGTTGTGTGGTCATACTCAGTTTCACTCTCAAAATTCAGTTCTGTTTCGGGGGCGCCTGGCGCCCCGGTTGGCGGCACTTTCTAGTCGGAGTCGCTGCGGTATTTCTCGCGCAATCTGTTGCGTAACTGAATCGCGGCCATGTTCAGCACCATAATCAGGATGACCAGCACCAGCGCAGTGGCATACAACAAAGGCCGCGATGCTTCGACATTCGGGCTTTGGAAGCCGACGTCATAAACGTGGAAGCCCAGGTGCATGATTTTCTGGTCCAGGTGGACAAACGGAAAGCTGCCATCGACCGGTAAAGTCGGTGCCAGTTTGACGACGCCAACCAACATCAGCGGCGCCACTTCACCGGCAGCACGCGCGATGGCGAGAATCAGCCCGGTCATCATCGCCGGCGTTGACAGCGGCACTACGACTTTCCACAAAGTTTCGGATTTGGTTGCGCCCAATGCCAGGCTGCCCATCCGGATGCTGCTCGGGATCCGGGATAAACCCTCTTCCGTAGATACAATCACCACTGGCAGCGTCAGCAGCGCCAGCGTCAGCGATGCCCAGAACAAACCCGGCGTGCCGAATGTCGGCGCCGGCAGCTTTTCGGGATAAAACAGCGCATCGATACTGCCGCCCATGGTGTAGACAAAAAAGCCCAGACCAAAGACGCCGTAGACGATAGACGGCACACCCGCCAGGTTATACACCGAGATCCGGATGATTTTCAGCAAAGAGCCCTGGCGTGCATATTCACGCAGATAGATAGCGGCCAGCACACCAAAAGGCGTCACGATCACAGTCATCAGCATCACCATGGTGATGGTGCCAAAGATCGCCGGGAAGATACCGCCTTCGGTATTGGCTTCACGCGGGTCGTCGGCCAGGAAATTCCAGATACTGACAAAATAATGCCCCAGCTTGTCCAGCGTGGACATCTGGTTTGGCATATGCGCGTGCACAATATTGGCCAGACTGATGGTCAGCTCTTTGCCTTCGGCGGATGCCACTTTCAGATTGTCGCGTTTGGCGGCGCTGTACAATTGTTCCAGTTGCTGCTGCAACTGCGCATATTCCGCATCCAGTTCAGCCTGCTGCTGCAAAGCTTCCTGTTCATACTGGCTCAGTGTTGCGGCGTCCGCTCCGGACAATTCCAGCGAACGCTTGCCAAGGCGCAGGTTCTCCAGCGCTTTGTTGATGCGGCCAATGGCGCCTTTTTCGATGTCATTGATGTCGTCCTGCAACTGGTTGGCGCGGGCAATGGCCTGCTGCAATGCCGGCCACAACGCGTCACCTTCTGCCACCACCTGGTCCTGCTGCAATAACTGCAGCGGGAAGCCATAAAAATTGCCCCACTCCCGACGTTCAATCACGATGGCGTTCAGCGGTTTCTCGAAGTTCTGCAGATCCTGCTGCAAGAACCACGCAAAATCGCGGCCGTACAAATCGCGATTGCCCAGTTTGAGCAACAGACGCGCATAGACTTCTGCGCTGCCTGTCAACTGGACGCCAGAGTCTCTGAGCGTGGCGGCGCTGACCTGCTCAGTGCGCACCACTTCAGCCAGCAGCAGCTTGCGACTGCCATCGGCCATCCTGGCGTCAATCTTTTGCAAATCGGCTGGCCAGAAATGACTGCCGCCCTGCACCACAATTAAACCCAATACCCCCAGCACCATCACCAGACACAGCGCAATAGCACCGGCATTCAGCCAAATCCACGGAGTTCCCGTTTTAAACCAAGCTTTCATTCAGAACTCTCCGCCTTACAGGTTACTAAAACGCTGACGCAAACGTTGCCGGATAGTCTCAGCCAACGTATTGAAAATAAAAGTGAAAACCAGCAGAACTAAGGCTGCAAGGAACAAGACGCGGAAGTGCGTACTGCCCACGGCCGTTTCAGGCAGCTCCACCGCAATGTTGGCAGACAAGGTGCGCATCCCTTCGAAAATGTTGAAGTTCACCACCGGGCTGTTCCCCGTGGCCATCAGCACTATCATGGTCTCACCGACTGCGCGGCCAAAACCGACCATCACCGCCGCGAAAATCCCCGGACTGGCCGTCGGCAATACCACACCGACCATGGTTTGCCAGGGGGTGGCACCCAGCGCAAGCGAGCCTTGAGTCAGGTGGCGTGGCACATTAAAAATGGCGTCTTCAGCGATAGAGAAGATATTCGGGATCACCGCAAAGCCCATGGCGATGCCAACCACCAGCGCATTACGCTGGTCATAAGTCATGCCGTTATCGGTAAACCACTGGCGCAGACTGCCGTTGAAAAACAGCTGGTCCACCGACGGGCTCAGGCTGACACACAGCCAGATAAAGCCCACAATCACCGGGATCAGCAGCAGAACTTCCCAACCAAGGCCAATACGCTCGCGCAGGCTTTGCGGCACAAAACGCCATAAAAATGCGGTCAGCACCATCATCAGCGGCAACAACATCAGGATGGCAAAAATCGCGCTCAGATATTTTTCAACAAAAGGCGCCAGCCACAGACCGGCCAGGAAGCCCAGGATCACGGTCGGCAAAGCCTCCATGATTTCAATGGTCGGCTTTACTTTGCCCCGCAGCTTGGGCGTCATGAAATAAGCCGTGTACAAAGCACTCATGATCGCCAGCGGTGTCGCAAACAACATGGCAAAAAATGCGGCTTTGAGTGTGCCAATCGACAAAGGCACCAGGCTCATCTTGGCTTCAAATTCATCTGAACCTGAAGATGCCTGCCAGATGTAGTCCGCTTCTTCGCGGCCTTCATACCAGACTTCATTCCACATCGCTTTCCAGCTGACATCGGGGTGCGCATTCTCCAGGGTAAAACGCTGCACTTTGCCTTGCGAAAACGCCAGCAAAGCGGTGTTGATGGGGCTGATGGCAATCCGGTCAAAGGTTTGTCCGGCCAGCAAAGGTTCTAATGACAACGTCCGTGCCGAGGTCCCGTAATGAATGCCCAGTTGGCCACTGACATCCAGCGCCAGAAAACCTTTGCGCGAATATTCAGGTTCAATCTGACGGATAGCTGCCGGATGCTGCTCAAAATCGCGGATATGTTTTAAGTGGAAGTTGTTGTGCTCGTCGCGGACCAGAAACCACTGGCTGAGGCTGCCGTCAGAGCCGCCGACAATCAGCGAAACCGCGCCAACCAGAAACTCAACAGCACTGACTTGCTGACCGGGTTTGACTGCGTTCACTGCTTCGACATGGCGTGGCTGTGACGGCTCGCTGATATCAAAATAATGCAGTTTTTCGTTGCCTTCGGCGATAAACAGGCTTTTGAGCGTGGTGTCAATCAGCAAACGACTGGCCTGCGCCGGCGCATCCGGCAGCGGATAGTCGCTGCGTACCAGCGTGGTTTCGCCGGTCAGAAATTCGGTTTGCGCTTCAAACAGGTGGTAGTTCAGCTTGCCATCGGCGCTGAAAGTGACCAGCGCAGTGCCGGCGGACCCTTCCTGCACGGCCAGGCTGCGGATGCGCTGCCCTGGTGTCAGGTCCAGCGGCGCTTCACCCAGCGGATAAGTGACTACAGGCAGCACTTGCCGTTTGTCATTGGGATAACTCAGATTGTAATCATGCTTGACTACCAGCGCCTGGCCATTGGACAGCCCCAGCGCCAGCAAACCTGAACGCGGCTCGCCACGGGCAAAACTGCTGATCTCGGCCCCATCTGGCAGCTTTAACTGCACCAACAAGCCCGCCTGGCCACTCAATGCATCAAAAAACTGCAGCTCACCTTTGGCTGAGACCGTCAGGCCTACTTCGCTGTAACGCTCCAGATTAGTGTACAAAGGGCTTTGATCTGCCAGCTGATAGCTTTGCTCTGGTGCAGTGCTGGCCGAAGAAAAAATCGGCCCGACTTCAGAAAACAGATAAATGAAAATGGTCGCAAAGGCGGCGACCACGCTGATGCCGGCAAACGCAATGCCGTATTTGGACAGTTTGTCTTTAAAACTACGCCAGCGGCGCAGGCGGGCCCGCTGCTCGCCAGTCGGCAATAACGACGGCCGGCTGGTGCTTGGGACGGATGGAGAGTTTTGCTGCATCTTTGCACATCCAGGACTGACTTTTCGGATGCTGCAAAGCATAGATGAACTTTATGTCAGAAATATTACAGTGCAGATTTTTGTCATAAATCAGCCACAAAAATGTCATTGAGCGAAAAAACAAAGGCGCCATCAGGCGCCTTTGTTAATTATTTCAGTAACTTACTTATTTAATGCCGAGTTCAGCCAGCACTTTTGCCGCTACTTTGTTCGGCACTGGCACATAACCGTCCCGCACGACAATTTCCTGACCACGTTTTGACAGCACCAGCTTGATAAACTCGCGCTCCATCGGCGTCAGCTCTTTATTCGGGTGCTTGTTGATGTACACATACAGGAAACGCGACAGTGGATATTTGCCGTCCAGCGCATGATCAGCGGTCGGCTCGACAAAAGGCGCGCCTTCTTTTTTCGCCAGTGGCAGTGCCCGCACACCTGAAGTCACGTAACCGATGCCTGAGTAACCAATGCCGTTGATAGACTCGCTGACCCCTTGTACCACTGACGCAGAACCTGGTTGTTCATTGATGCTGGATTTAAAGTCGCCTTTACACAGCGCGTTTTCTTTGAAGTAACCGTAGGTGCCAGACACAGCGTTGCGGCTGTAAGTGGTGAAATCACGATTTGCCCAGGCCCCTTCCAGACCCAGCTGGCCCCAGCGTGTCACATCTTCTTTGTAACCACATTTACGGGTCGCAGAGAAAATAGCATCGACCTGAGCGATGGTTAAACCTTTGATTGGATTGTCTTTGTTGACATATACCGCTAACAAGTCAACAGCGACTGGCACGGCTGTTGGCTTGTAACCGAACTTGGCTTCAAACGCCTGAATTTCTGTAGGCTTCATCGCACGGCTCATCGGGCCAAAGTTGGCGGTGCCTTCAGTCAGTGCTGTGGGTGCTGTCGATGAACCGGCGCCCTGGATCTGGATATTCACATTTGGGTACAGCTTGCGGTAATCTTCTGCCCACAGGGTCATCAGGTTGTTCAGCGTGTCAGAACCGATGCTGGAGATATTGCCGGACACACCTGAGGCCTTCTGATATTCAGGCAGCGCCGGGTCTACTTTAGTGACCGCAGCCGCCTGAAAGCTGAAAGTGGCAGCGACCAGTGCAGCGGTCGATAAAATTTTAAATGTTTTCAACTTCAAGTCCTCTTGGTTGCCTTCAGCAGGTGCATGCCCGCCGTTGATGGAGCCATCATATGGCGACAATATGACAGTATTATGACGTTTCAGTCGCTGTGCAAAATTCTGTAAAAAGCGGTCAGCTGAGTTGTGTTTTCGGTCTTGCTGGCTATAGTTTCCGGCAGGCTGGGCTGCCAGATGGATTAAATATTTGCGCCAGGTCAAGCTCGTGATATAACAAAAATTATATATTTAGCAGATGTCTTTTTTACGCGGGTTCCATAACCAGCGACACACAATCTAAAGGAAATGCGCTATGAAGCAGTTGGTACTCACTCTGATTGGCCAGGACAAAGCGGGTCTGGTCGAACAATTAGCCACCCTGATTAATCAGCATCACGGCAACTGGGCAGCCAGCAACCTGAGCCATCTGGCCGGATACTTCGCCGGCATCCTGCAAGTCGAAGTGCCACAAGAACATGTGGCAGGATTAACGGCAGCGCTGCAACAAATGCCTGGCCTCGACATTCGGGTGCAGCAGGGTCTGGACACGCAGGTCAACGAACATAAACTGCTGCGGTTTGTCATCACAGGTAACGACAGGCCCGGCATCGTGCGCGAGCTGTCGTCGGTGATTAAACACAAAGGCACCAATATCCTGCATTTTGAAAGCTCCAAACAAAGCGCCCCTAACTGGGGTGTCCCACTGTTTAACGCCATCGCCACAGTGGAACTGCCCGAAGGCCTGAACAAAGACGAAGTCGTGCGCGCGCTGGAAGATATCGCCGCCGATGTGATGGTCGACGTCGAAAATCTGAACTGACCTGCGGTCTGCCACCACAGCGCGTGCAATTGTCCGTTGCACGCGCTGGCTTTTTCATAAATCTTTCATCAAACTGCCATAGATTAGGGAGTTGTGTTTATCCCTTCCCCCCGCTGTGATGGAACTGCTATGGAATTACAACGCGATTCGCAATATCTGACCCACTATTTTCCAAAAGAATTGAGCTGGCTGGCGTTTAATGAGCGGGTGCTGCAGGAAGCCGCTGATGAACGCAACCCACTGATTGAACGCATGCGGTTTCTGGGCATTTATTCCAATAACATGGATGAGTTTTATCGGGTGCGGGTGGCGGATGTGAAAAGGCGCATCATCCTGCAGAAATATCATCATGAAGATGCCAGCCAGACTGAACAGCTGTTACAGGACATTCAGCAATATGTGTTGCGGCTGGGCGTCAAATTCAACGCCATTCACATGGATA
Source organism: uncultured Rheinheimera sp. (assembly GCA_966252055.1). Lineage (GTDB taxonomy): Bacteria > Pseudomonadota > Gammaproteobacteria > Enterobacterales > Alteromonadaceae > Pararheinheimera. Next base: position 19,242 of record CBINNO010000027.1, read on the forward strand.
TTCAGCTGGGTCTGCGCAAGCACAATATTGAATTTATTGATCAGCACAAGCTGAATGAATCACAAAGCGCCTGGGTGAAACTGTACTTTAAAGAAAAAGTACTGCGGCATATTTCACCGGTGTTATTGTCCAACGAAAACCTGCAGTTATCAAAACGGCTGGAAGACAACGCCACGTATCTGATGGTCGAAATGACCGGCCAGGGCAAGCCAGAATACGCCATAGTGCAGGTGCCGACCGACGAAGTGTCGCGTTTCCTCGAATTGCCTATCGCACTCAACCGCACCAAACGCAAAGGCAGATACCGTCATCAGTTCATGATGCTGGACGATGTGATCATCCATTGTCTGCATGACCTGTTTGCCGGTTTCTTCGATTTCTGTGACATTCAGGCGTTTTCGATGAAACTGACCAAGGACGCCGAATACGATTTAAGCGAATCGCTGGACCAGAGTTTGCTTGATAAAATGTCACACGGCATTCGGCAGCGCCTGCAATCAGAACCGGTGCGGCTGGTGTATGACGCCAATATGCCGGAGCACATGCTGAAGCTGCTGCGCAAACTGCTGGGCGCCTCGACGATGGATGCACTGATCCCGGGCGGACGCTACCGCAATTTCAAAGACTTTATCAATTTCCCCTACTCGGGCCATGCCAGCCTGGAATTTGCGCCATTGCCGCCGTTACCGAGCCCGGATTTCGAGCAGCACAACACCACTTTTGATGCCATCCGCAGCCACGATGTGCTGCTGCATTATCCGTATCACAACTTTACGTATTTTACCGAGTGGGTGCGCCAGGCGTCGTTTGACCCGAAAGTAAAATCCATCAAAATGACGATGTACCGGGTGGCGAAAAATTCCCGCGTGATCCATTCGTTACTGGATGCGGTGCGCAATGGCAAAAAAGTGACGGTGGTAGTCGAACTCAAAGCGCGCTTTGATGAAGAGAATAATATTCAGTGGGCGCGGCGTATGACACAAGCCGGTGTACAGGTCATTTTCGGGCTGACCACGCTGAAAATCCACTCCAAGCTTTGCCTGATCAGCCGGGAAGAAAAAGGCCAGCTGGTTAAATATGCGCATATCGGCACTGGTAATTTTAATGAAAAAACCGCCAGAGTTTATACCGACATGAGTCTGTTCACTTGCCACAAAGAAATTTGTGACGAAGTGGATCAGGTGTTTGAATTTGTCGAATACAGCTATAAACCCTTTGTATTTAATCACCTGATTGTGTCTCCAACCTGGAGCCGTCCGAAGCTTAATGCATTGATCCAACGGGAAATTGACTTCGCAACGTCCGGGCGCAAGGCGGAGATCCTGCTCAAAGTGAACAATCTGGTCGATGACGCCATTGTCGATATGTTGTATAAAGCCAGTCAGGCCGGCGTCAAAATCCGCATTATCGTGCGGGGGATGTGCTCGTTGATCCCAGGGCTGCCCGGCAAAAGTCACAACATTAAAGTGATAAGCGTGTTGGATCGCTACCTGGAACATGCGCGGGTTTATCAGTTTTTCAACGGCGGCGACATTGATCTGTACCTGTCGTCCGCGGACTGGATGACCCGCAACATCGACCAGCGGGTCGAAGTCGGCGTTCCTATTTACGATGCGCGCATTAAGCAGCAGATCATGACGATTCTCGATCTGCAGTGGAATGACAACGTCAAAGCGCGCTTGATTGATGTGACACAAAGCAACCCCTATGTTAAACGGGGTAATAAAAAGAGTATCAGGTCCCAGCAGGCGATTTACGATTATCTCGCCAGCCAACAACTGGGGCCGACCATTCAGGCAGAGTTATGACCCATCTGACGCCCAATGCACTGGAGGCTGCGGAACTGATCGCAGCCGTTGATTTAGGTTCCAACAGCTTTCATCTGGTCATAGCCCGGGTCGTCGACGGCGCTTTGCAGTTGTTGCACCGGGAAAAACAAAAAGTGCAGCTGGCAGATGGCCTCGATGAACAACAAATGCTCAGTGATGAAGCCATGCAACGCGGCTTGCTGGTTCTGCATCAATTTGCCGACACGCTGAAAAATATGCCGCCGCAATCGGTGCGGGTCATCGCCACTTACACCTTGCGCCGGGCCAAAAACTGCGCCCGTTTTTTACAACTGGCGCAGCAAGTGTTCCCTTTTCCGATTGAAGTGATTGCCGGTCAGGAAGAAGCCCGCTTGATTTATCAGGGCGTCGCCCATTTCGAAACTTATGCCGGTCAGCGTCTGGTGATCGATATCGGCGGCGGCAGTACTGAATTTGCCATCGGCGTCGATTTTCAGCCGCTGAAACTGGCCAGTCGCAATATGGGCTGCGTCAGCTTCGCCAAATTCTTCTTCAGCAAAGGCAAAATCAGTGCAAAACGCTTTGAACGCGCGCTGATCCAGGCCGAGCAGGAACTGGAAGTCATCAGTTCAGCCTACAAAGAAACCGGCTGGCAGCAAGTAGTCGGTACTTCAGGCACCATCAAAACCATCAAAGACATTGTCAGCGGCCTGGGTTGGCACCCGCATGTGATCCGGCGGGAACATCTGGAAAAATTGCAGCAATTACTGATTTTGCAGGAAAGTTGTGACCATCTCGATTTGCCGGGCCTGACAGAAGATCGCAAACAGTTACTGGCGCCTGGCCTTGCCATTTTGCTGGCATCGTTTCGCATGCTGGGCATCGAGGAGATGGTATATGTCGATGCCGCGCTGCGTGAAGGGGTGCTGTATGAAATGAGTGACCGCTTGCAGCATCAGGATATCCGTCAACATACCATTCTGAGCCTGATCAAAAGGTATGCGGTAGACACTGAACAGGCTGCCCGAGTTGCTGCCACAGTACAGCAGCTGTTCTCCCAACTGGCGCCCACCTGGCAGTTAACAGCCGAATGGCTGGAGATCCTGCGCTTTGCCGCTCATGTCTATGAAATTGGCCTGCAAATCAACTCTTCCGCCGTCCAGCGGCACAGCGCTTACATTCTCAATAATGCCAATCTGCCGGGTTTTAATCAGGAGCAACAACGCTTGCTGGCGACTTTGGTCCGTTTCCATCGCCGGAAAATCAAACCTGACGACATAGTGCCGTTTTACCTGTACCGCCAGCAGGATTTTTATCATGCACTGGTGATTTTCCGACTAGCCGTCCTGCTCAACCAAAAACGGCGGGATGATGTGCTGCCTGAGGTCAACGTCAGTGTGCAGGGAGCACAACTGAATTTACTGCTGCCACCGGACTGGTACCAGCAGCAATCTGTGCTGGCCGCAGATTTACGTTCAGAGCAACTCTTCCTGAAACGGCTCGGCATCACGCTGAACTGTCCCTCATTGCCTGAGCTGACCGATGACAATTGAGGTTTAGCGCCGTTTGGCTGCCTCATCGGGCAGCCAAAGGCATTCTTTGTTGCAGATACTGCTCAGCAGAAAAGGGCCTGACGCCCTTTATTGACCTGATTTATCCTGCTGGACTGGTTTTTCACTGTTGCCTTCATCCAAATCGGTGACAGTGATGACACCGCCGCGATTTTCATGATTTTGTTTCAGCTCCCGCAGTTTCACCACCTGGTCCACGGAGAAACGACCGTAGCTGCTTGCTCTGTGCCCCAATGTTTCAGACATCTGACCAAAGTTTGCGATTTGCTCAGAGCCGGTCGGAGCCGCAGCCTGGCTGAAAGCATCCAGCAAGGCTGCATCATTGTTTGCCGATGCCGTACCATATGCCCGGCTGGTGCCATAAATATCAGTCACAGACCAGTCATCCAGATTGGCGATCAACGTGTTGGCTTTGTCCAGATCATCCAAATCTTTTTCACGCAGGTATTCGCGCAGATGGGCTTTCAGATCATTTTCAAAATCAGGGAAGTAAGCCTTGTTGCGGGTGTAATAAGCGGCAACTCTGAATTCTTTGCCGTCCGGATAAGTGCCGCGATTTGAGTTGATAAAATCGTTGGCGTTAAATTGCAAAGAACGATACAGATTGCTGCCGGTATAGGCATGCTTGCGAATACTGGGACTGCCGATGTACCCCTGATAGAACCCATATAAAATCAGCAAATCATCCGGGTACTTTTCCTTCAGCACGCCGTATTGGATGTCATTAAGACTCAGCAGCTGCCCTTCCAGCCGGATGATTTTCCGCTCCAGTAATCCGTCCGGTCCGGTGACAAAGTCTTCCATATTCTTCAGCGGATATACTTTATTGATTTCGTCAATGACCACCACGTTGTACAAATTCAGCCAGTACGCGATTTGCTCTTTTTTAGACAGGCTGTTCAGATTGACTTCGCCCGGCACCGCTTCAAGGCTGGCACGAATGCGGCTGACTACTTTCGCCATTTCCGGGTCTTTTTTGTACTCTTCATAAAAAAGCCGGTTCCCGGCATTTGCCGTCAGCGGATTGAAATTGTTCTTCAGTCGGGTGTTGACCCCCGACGAAGAGGCTTTGGATTTCTTCCGGTTTGGCGGACCAGACATCAGCACTGATTTTTCCAGTACATAATCCAAATCCTCATAACTGATGGTGATCACAGAATCCTGTTGCTCCCCCAGCCAGCTGTCTGGCAAGGTAAAAGACTCTGCAGCCTGACAGGTACCGGCACCAGCCAGCACAACTCCGAACAGCAACACCGCGACTTGTTTCAGCATGTTATTTTCCTTGTCTGCCTGAATTCGGTTTTACATTAGGTTAAAAAACCAGCGAGTTCAATATGAAAAATCGACTGTTTTTCACAATTTGTTAGCGTTATCAGCCATGAATCGGTCCACAGCGGCGACAGATAACATTGGCTTTTCTCTCTGAAATCGGTAGTTTAACGTCATACCTGCCTTGAAGGAGTTCCCGATGCGCTTTTCCCCTCTGACGCTGGCCTTGCTGGCAATTGTGACACCGTTGAGTCAGGCCGCTGATTTAAAAACCACGCTGAGCCCTGCCATTAAAGCGGTGATGCCGCAAGTGATTGACTGGCGGCGTGACCTGCACCAGCACCCCGAACTGTCTAACCGCGAGCAACGCACCGCTGCGCTGGTGGCCAGTGAGCTGAAAAAACTGGGGCTGGAAGTGCAGACCGGTGTAGCGCATACCGGGGTGGTTGGCCTGCTCAAAGGTGGCAAAGCCGGCAAACTGGTGGCGCTGCGCGCTGACATGGATGCCCTGCCCGTCACCGAACAGGTCGACTTGCCTTTTGCCTCCAAAGTAAAAGCGGAGTTTAACGGCCAACAGGTCGGCGTGATGCACGCCTGCGGTCACGATGCTCATGTCGCAATGCTGCTGGGTGTGGCCAAAGTGCTGGCGGCGCACCAGGCGCAGCTGGCCGGTGACGTGATGTTTATCTTCCAGCCGGCCGAAGAAGGCCCGCCAGCCGGCGAAGAAGGTGGTGCTAAGCTGATGATCAAAGAGGGCATTTTTGCCAAACGTAAACCGGATGCTATTTTTGGCGTCCACGTCTGGCCAGGTCCGGCCGGCCAGTTGCAGGTCAAGCCTGAAGGCATTATGGCGGCTGCCGACAGTTTTGAGATCACCGTCAAAGGCGTGCAGGTCCATGGTTCCAGCCCCTGGCGCGGTGTTGACCCTATTGCCGTGTCCGGCCAGCTCATTACAGCGCTGCATCAAATCCCAGCCCGCCAGCTGGACGTGACCCAGGCGCCGGCCGTGATGTCCATCGGTCAGGTCCATGGCGGTGTGCGCTGGAACATCATTCCGGATGAAGTCAAACTGGGTGGCACTATCCGCACTTTTGACCCGGTGATGCGAGAGCAACTGATCAGCAAAATGAAGCACACTGCCGAGCATATCGCGGCAGCGAGCGGTGCCACCGCCGAGTTTCACCAGCACGGTTTTGCGGCCGTCACCTGGAACCATGCCGGCCTCACCGAATGGGCGATGCCGACTTTAGGCTGGGCCGGTGACAAAGCGGGCGTCAGTCCAATCAAACCTATTACGGCCTCGGAAGATTTCTCCTTCTTCCAGCAGGAAGTGCCGGGCGTTTTCCTGTTTTTAGGCATTGCCGAACCCGGCCAGCCGCTGGAAAAAACCGCCCCCAATCACTCGCCGTTTTTCCGTGTTTATGAGCCGGCGCTGGAAAATGGCGTGCGGGCGCTGGCGGGTCTGGCGGTTGATTTTCTGGCACAGGCCCCTGCGCTGAAATAAAGCCTTATACACACAAAAAGCGCGGGGTGCCTGTTGACACCCCGCGCTTTTTTTATCGGTATTAGCCCATCTATTTTGGCTTTTTCGGTTGCCTGACCGGCGCTTTGGTTTGGCTGCCAACCACCAATTCCGGCGGCAGCGCAAAAGAGAAGGTGCTGCCGCGTTTTGGCTCGCTGAAAATCAGCAGGCGGCTCTGGTGGCGGGTCAGCACATGTTTGACAATCGCAAGACCCAGCCCGGTGCCACCTGTTGCCCGCGCCCGGGCCTGGTCAACCCGGTAAAAACGTTCGGTCAGCCGTTTGACGTGTTGTGGCGCAATGCCCTCACCATTATCGGTGACGGTAAACACCGCTTTTTGATGCTCTCGCCGCCAGCTGACTTTAATCTCGCCGCCATCCGGTGTGTATTTAATCGCATTGCTGACCAGGTTGGAAAAAGCACTGCGCAGCTCTTCGGTGATGGCATTGACGCGCAGGTCCGTATCCACCTCAAACGAGATTTTGTGCTGTTTCTCACGATTGAGTGTACTGGCTTCCTGCTCCAGCAACGCCAGCATCGCCGGCACATCCACCTGCTCGTCATAATGCACTTTGGCCGCGGCTTCGATGCGCGACAAGGTCAGCAGTTGCTGCACCAGATTGTCCATCCGTTTGGTCTGGTCCAGCATCACCGCATGGGCTTTTTGCCAAATCGCCTGCTGCGGCAAATGCTCAGGCTCCATCATTTCCAGATAGCCCTGCAGCACAGTCAGCGGCGTCCGCAGCTCGTGAGAGACGTTAGCAACGAAGTCTTTGCGGATTTGCTCCAGCTGCTTGAGCTGGGTAATGTCGCGAATAATCAGCAGATACTGTTTTTCACCGTATTGTAAAACCCGATACTCCAGCGTCAGCTCTTCGGTCAGCGGCGACGGCAATTCAATGGGTTGCTGGAAGTTTTTCTGCTGCAGATACTGCAAAAATTCGGGATTTCGGATCAGGTTGTCAATGCGCTGGTTTTCGTCCATCGGCCAGCGTAAGCCCGCCAGCTGCTGCGCCAGTTTGTTACACCAGACAATGCCCCAATCCAGGCTCAGCACCACAATGGCGTCCGGCAAGGCCTCAGCGCCGTCGCGAAAACGGCGGACTAAAGCACGTAACTCTTTGTTTTTCTTGCGGGCTTTGCGCTGGCGATAATAAATGCCGTCAAACACCTGCTGCCAGCTGCCATCGCCAGCCGGCGGCGACAGTTTACGATCTCGCCACAGCCACTTGTCTAACAAAAACAAATGCTTGTAATGCCAAACCAGCAAAGCTGTGGCCAGCGCCAACAAAAACTCGGTGGTCAGGCCGAACAGCCAGCCGGCCAGCGCGACCAGTGCCGCGAGGCCTGCTAAACGGCTGGCAATGGCCCGTTTGGACAGTAATAAACGCATATCACCTGCTTGCAAAAGCGAAGGGCAGCCGCGCCGCCCCGGACTCAGTTGTGGCTTACTTTACCGAAAAACGGTAGCCAGAACCACGTACCGTCTGCACTAAGCGGTCATGACCGGCGTGGGAAATGGCTTTACGCAACCGGCGGATATGCACGTCGACCGTGCGGTCTTCCACATAGACATTGGTGCCCCAGACATGGTCCAGCAGCTGTTCGCGGCTGTAGACCCGCTCCGGATGTGTCATAAAGAAATGCAACAGCCGGAACTCGGTCGGCCCCATATCCAGCGGCTGGTCGACGGCGGTGACGCGGTGCGACACCGGGTCCAGTTTCAGACCCTGCACTTCAATCACTTCATCCAGGCTGGTTGGCGCCACCCGGCGGATCACCGCTTTGATGCGGGCCATCAGTTCCTTGGGTGAAAATGGCTTGGTGACATAGTCATCGGCGCCCACTTCCAGCCCGCGCACTTTGTCTTCTTCTTCACCGCGGGCGGTGATCATGATGATCGGAATGCTGCGGGTCAGCTCGTGCTGTTTCATCTTTTTGGCGATCTGAATGCCGCTGCCGCCCGGTAACATCCAGTCGAGCAGCACCAGATCCGGGTAAGGTTCCACGAGTTGATTGATGGCGCTGTCAAAATCACCTGCAGTGCTGGCCTGATAGCCATTTTGCTCCAATACGAAACACAACATATCCCTGATAGGTGCTTCATCTTCAACGACCAGAATTCTTCTCGACATAGCCTGTTACCATGATCCTGTACTGTGGGAACTGTCCGCAGTATCCCGCCTAATTATGACAATTTTATGAAAAACCCCAACAAGCCACACAAAGCCATGTCTGTGGTTTATCCCGCCAGACTATTGCCGAGCCAAAAGTCATTTCCGTGACATATTTTTGAAGCTTTTCTGACAGCATCCGCGCCAGAGCGCATGGTTGCTGCATCGCAGAACACTGTCATCTGGCTGCCAATATTCTGTCATAAAAACATCATCAGCAGTCTTTACCGTCAGCACAGTTTTTTTAAAACCCCAGCATCGACGGAGAACAAGATGGCTTTTGGTAAGATTTTAAAGTTAAGCGCAATTTCGACTGCCCTTTTACTGGCCGGTTGCGGCGGCGGCGACATTGTGATTAACACTGAAACAGGTTCAACCACGCCAACCAACCCGACTAACCCAACGACCCCCACCAGCAAATGTCCGACTTTTGCCAAAGAAGGTGCGGCAGTGGGCGGGATCAATAAGACCATCTGTGAAGTGACCGGCACCCTGACTGCAGACGCCACTTTTACGGCAGACAAAGTCTGGGCGCTGAGCGGCAAAGTGCAGGTCGGTAACGACAACGCCAACAGCGCCACCCTGACTATCGAACCAGGTACTACTGTATTTGGTAAATCAGGGGCGGATTTCTTAGTCATCAGCCGCGGTTCGAAAATCAGCGCCGTCGGTTCTGCCAGCGCGCCGATTGTATTTACTTCAGTCAACGACATGATTGGCACCGCCAACGACACTTCTGCCGGCCAGTGGGGCGGCATTGTGTTATTGGGTAAGGCGCCAACCAACAAATGTGACGCCGCGGCACTGGCGAACTGCAAAATCGAAGCGGAAGGTAACGCCGGCCCTTATGGCGGTGACAAACCGACTGACAACAGCGGCATCCTGAAATTTGTCCAGGTGAAGTACGCCGGTTACGAAGTGATCAAAGACAACGAACTGAACGGCGTCACTTTTGCCGGTGTCGGCAGCGGCACTGTGGTCGATTATCTGCAGGTCCATAACAACTCAGACGACGGCGTTGAGTTCTTCGGTGGTACTGTCGATGCCAAGCACTTAGTGCTGACCGGCAACCGCGACGACTCGCTGGACTGGGCTGACGGCTGGACCGGCCGGGTGCAGCACGTGCTCATTCGTCACAACCCGAACAATCTGGAAGCCAACCGCGGCATCGAAGCAGACAACCAGTCTTCTAAATTTGACGCCACGCCGTTGTCGAACCCACGCATTGCCAACATGACCATCATCGGTAACGCCTTTACGTCTGCCGCCGCCGATTCAGAAGGCATTTTGCTGCGTGCCGGCACGGCCGGTGAGTTGTACAACACCATTATCACAGGCCCGAAAGGCATGGGTGAGTGTTTTGAAATTGAAACACCGGAATCAGTGGGTCATGCCAACAGCGGCAAAATCGTGTTCCGTAACTCGATTGTCCACTGTCCGGAAAACTTCAAGTCACCGAAAGACAGCAGTGGCAATACCCTGCTGGATGTACAGAAATGGTTCCTGGCGCAGCCTGACAACAGCGTAGCGGACCCGTTACTGGGTGGCTACATGCCGGCGGCCACGTCACCGGCGCTCGGCAAAGGCTACAACATGCAGAACAACGTCGACCCTTGGTTTGACAACGTCAATTACATCGGTGCTTTTGATGGGGTGACGGACTGGACCAAAGGTTGGACTTTCGGCTTGCACGCCAGCAACAGCCAGCTGACAGCCTGTCCGGCCGGCACTACTGAAGTCGCATCACTGACTGGCAAACTGAACTGTGAAGTCAAAGGCACACTGAGCAGTAACGTGCGCCTGCAAGCCGGTGCCGACTATGTGTTAAACGGCAAAGTGACGGTGGGCGGCGACAACACCCAGAGCGCAACCCTGACGGTCGATGCCGGTGTCACTGTGTACGGTAAATCTGGCGCGGATTATTTAGTGGTCGCCCGTGGCAGCAAAATCATGGCGGAAGGCTCTCCGACTGCACCTATCGTGTTCACCTCCTTGCAGGATGTGATTGGCTCAAGCACCCGTGCCGGCCAATGGGGTGGCCTGGTGGTGCTGGGTAACGCACCAAGCAACAAGTGTGATCAGGCTGCGACCAGCTGTTCTATCGAAGCCGAAGGCAACGCCGGCCCTTACGGTGGTTACAAAGCCGATGACAACTCTGGCGTGCTGAAATATGTGCAAGTGCGTTATGCCGGTTATGAAGTCATCAAGGACAACGAACTGAACGGTCTGACACTGGCCGGTGTCGGTAACGCGACCGTCGTTGACCACGTGCAAATCCACAAAAACCTCGACGACGGTCTGGAGCTGTTCGGCGGTACGGTCAACGTCAAGTACGTGGTGCTGACCGGTAACGAAGACGACTCGCTGGACTGGACGGACGGCTGGAACGGCAAAGCGCAGTTCCTGCTGGTGAAACAGGATGCCGGCAACACAGTGACTAACCGCGGTATTGAAGCTGACGGCCAGGCGACCAATTTCTCTGCCACGCCGCTGTCAGAGCCGACCATCGCCAACATGACCATCATCGGCAATACCTTCAAGTCAGCCGACATGGACTCAGAGGGTGTGCTGCTGCGGGCCGGTACTTCCGCCAAGCTGCATAACTTCGTGATTGCCGGTCCGAAAACAGACACTGGCGCCATGGGTGAGTGTCTGGAAATCGAATCGACCCAATCACAAGCCTTAGCGGCAGCGGGTCAAATCGTCATGACGAACTCAGTGCTGGGCTGCCCGGAACCGTTCAAAGGCACTGTGTCTGCCACCACCAGCGTCAAGCAGTGGTTTGAAGCACAAGCCGGCAACAAAGTAGTGGCTGACCAGGCCGGTGTGCTGAATGGCCTCTACACAGTCCCGGGCCTGACTGACGCCAAAGACATGTCGGCAGTCCACAGCTTCTTCACTAAAACGACGTTCGTCGGCGCGATGGATGCGGCCAACGACTGGACCAAAGGCTGGACCACCGGCTTAGGCAACTAAGCCCGCCACAGCAGCCGGTTTGCCCCAGGCGCCGGCTGCTGTTGCATTTATAAGACAACAGAACTCCATTTGATAAGCCTGCCACCGGCGGGCCCTGATAAACCCAGGCTGGTGAACCGGCCGACAGGATTGTAAAACATGAGCAGCACGCACTCTTTTGGTCTTAACCGTGTCACCCGCGCTATCACGCTGGCCTTATCCGCCAGTAGCGTCCTGATGCTGACGCCTGCTACTGCACAAGAAACACCGGCCAACACCGGTAACGAAGCCCAGCAGGTTGAGCGCATCAGCGTATCCGGCCGTTTGCTGAGCTCCGCTTCAGCCATTGCTGAAGAACGCCGCCAGCAGCCTTATGTGGCTGAGCTGCTGGGCATGGAACAAATTTCACGCGCCGGCGATGGTAACGCCGCCGCCGCACTGCGCCGGGTCACCGGCCTCACGCTGGTCAAAGACAAATTCATTTACGTACGTGGCCTCGGTGAGCGTTACTCGTCGACGCTGCTCAACGGCGCTCAGGTGCCAAGCCCGGATCCGACCCGCAACGTGGTGCCGATGGACATGTTCCCGTCCGGCATCATCGAAAGCATGGTGGTACAGAAGTCTTATTCACCAGAACTGCCAGCCGCCTTTGGTGGCGGTAACGTCAATATCCGCACGGCCAGCATTCCGCTGGAGCAAGTGTTCAGCTTTTCGGTCGGTACCGAATACAACAGCTTAAGCAGCGACAAAGGGCTGGATTACGCCGGTGGCGGCGACGACTGGCGCGGCAAAGATGATGGCACCCGCAGCCTGAGCGACCCGTTTAAAGCCGCTGTCGCGCAATACGGCTCGCTGGATTTAGTCAAAATCGCGCAAGGGCTTGGCGGCGTCACGGCCGACAACC